>JAZLIZ010000055.1:0-3812 GCA_045617665.1 Acutalibacteraceae bacterium
GAACGAAGAAGAACTTGAAAAGATAGCAGGCGGCGAATATTACCCTGACCCTGAATCTATTCTTACCTACTGCTTTCCCTGCGGTACCCCCCTCACCATGGCCAATGTAATAGAGTGGTCAAATATGATGACTACTGGCTATGTGAAGCTGAAATGCCCGAATTGCGGTGAAGAGTATGACATAAAGCGTTATTAAATAGTTTGAGACAAAAAAGAATAAAATAATAAACCAATAACAAAGGAAAAAACCATGGAAGATAAGAAAGTATTAAATAACGAAGAACTTGAAAAGGTCGCTGGCGGAGTCGACACTGGTTGGTGGGAGGTCAAATTCCAATGCAACAAATGTGGTCATGTTGAAAATGACTCGTGTTCCTCCTCCTCGGGATTGGCTGCACTAAGAGAGAAATATGAAAATTCACAATGTTCTGAGTGCGACGGCAGCTATGTGCATGTTGCTTCGACATTTCACGCCGCCACGAATCCCGGACCTATCCGTTATTAAAGGACTAAGATAATATTCATCGAAAGATATTACTAAAATAACACGGTATAAGCACTTCGGAAGCCTTTCGCCTTCGGAGTGCTTTCTGTATAAAGCTACAAAACGAGACAGCACGGCATAACCGTGAAGCCGGGCTGCGGAGACGCAGAAGCCCCTCTTGAAGACAGCGCAGCGTTATAGTACAATACAATCAGAAAATGCATGATAATGAACAGCTTTTAACGGCACAGTCAGGCTGAAATGCTTTTCTCGGCATCTCTTTTTGCTTTTTATGATAAAAACGGCAATTCCGGAGATTATCACCGTCTCCTGAGATGTGACTTTTTTCTTTTAATGGTTCAACAAGAAATTGTAATCGTAGGCTTCAGTATCATCAAAAGTTTATTCATCTATCATGACTTGAATGTTTTTACTTGAAATCACATAATAATGACAGAACATTTTAGGGGGTTGAAATATGTTAAAGAAAATCAATGCAATTACCGCATTTATTCTTTCATTTCTTGTGCTGTTACATATTGTTTTAATGAGTTTATTGCTATTGGGGATAATAGGGTTTAATCCTATTTTCAATATTATTGGAAAACTTCTTCTTATAGTTTTTGTAACTCATATTATTATTTCGCTGTGTATTATGTTCTTTTACAGCGGAAACGGTATAAAATATCCGAAGCTCAATAAATCTACGGTCGAACAAAGATTATCATCTATTATTCTTTTGGTTATGATTCATTTTCATATGAGAAATTATTTTTCCGATAATGTTTTAGTTCAACCGAGTTGGTTTGGCTATATAACGGAAATTATCTTCACGGTGCTATTTATGTGCCACTTTATGCCCTCTATTGATAAAGGTTTATTAACATTGGGCATTAACAGCAAAACGGTAATTATGATAACAAAAATTATATTCATCTTAGCTTTTGCTCTTTCACTTGTATCTGTTTCCGTATATTTCTTAGGAGTGATTATATGAGAGTTTTGATTGTAGGCAGCGGTATTTCCGGACTTTATGCGGCATATTTGCTTTCTCAAAAGGGTATTTATGTTGATTTGGTTTCTCCTGAAATCCCCGAAAGGAGTCAATCGGTTATGGCGGCAGGCGGAATAAATGCCGCTATTGATACAATGTCCGAAAATGACAGCTGCGAACTCCATATTGAAGAAACGCTGAGAAGCGGAAAAAACATAGAAGACAGAGAATTCGTTGAGGGGCTTTGCACAGGTGCACCTGATATAGTTTCGGAACTTTCCGATATGGGCGTGATGTTTTCACGAGATGAAAACAATCAGTTGCTTTGCCGTGCCTTTGGCGGACAAAGCAAAAAGCGTACCGTTTTTGCCGGTGCTTCAACAGGAAAGCAAATTGTAACAGCACTCACAGGCAAAATCAGAAAAGCTCAAAAGCAAGGAATTGTCAATCATATATTAAAGCACCGCTTTTTATGCGGACTTATTGAGAACGGTATTTGTTACGGCGGACTGTTTTTAGACGAAATGTCTGATACCGTTAAAATAATTACCGCTGATGCCGTAATTATGGCAACCGGCGGACAGAATCAGTTGTTTGGAAAAACAACAGGTTCTCAATTGTGCGATGGCTTTGCTGCTGCCAAACTGTTTTCTCAGGGTATAACCTTAAGAAATCTCGAATTTATTCAATATCACCCAACAACCATTGAAACTTCTTCCAAAAGAATGCTTATTAGTGAAGCGGCAAGAGGAGAAGGTGGAAGACTCTTTTACTATAACGATGATCATTCAAGGTGTTATTTTCTTGAAGATAAGTATGGTGAAAAAGGCAACTTAATGTCAAGAGATATTGTATCAAAAGAGATGTATGATACAAAGAAGGATGTTTATTTAGACGTCAGCTTTTTAAGTGAAAAAACGATCAAAAGTAAAATACCCGAGATATATAATTTGTGCCTGGAATTCATTAACACGGATATCACAAAAGAGCCTATTCCCGTAGCGCCTTCGGTGCATTTCTTTATGGGCGGCATCAAGGTTGATATAAACCATGAAACAAATATTAAAAGGCTTTTTGCGGTCGGCGAGTGTGCCTCGGCGTATCACGGCGCAAACCGTCTTGGTGGAAATTCGCTTCTTGCCGCAATCTACTCTGCGAAAAAGGCCACTGAAAAAATTGCGACTTTCTCACCCATAGAAATTTCTGAGGAAACAAAGAAGTCTTTTTCGGTCGAAAAAGAAAAGCTCTCGGCTGATATTAACAAAAGAATTGAAACAAAGAGCAAATTTCCATCTGTTTATATTATGGAAGAAATTGCCGATATTATGAAGAAAAATCTTGGAATTGTAAGGGATGAAGCTTCACTTCTTAATGGCCTTGAAGCTTTAAATTTCTATTCCGATTCAGTCGATAAGATTTCCTTTGACGGAACGCTCACCCCATACGAAAGTTATACTCTGCCTTATCTTTTGCTTTTAGCAAAGGCAATTATCAAATGCGCCTTATTTAGAAAAGAAAGCAGGGGCGCACATTTTAGGGTTGACTATCCTAACACTGATGAGAAATTTCAATTTTCAACAGTTGTCTCCTACAAAAACGGAGAAATCATTGTAGGAGGAGAAAATAAGTGAAGTATGAAATCAAGATAAAGCGATGCAAAAAAAGAACAAATGTGCAATATTATCAAAGCTTTGTTTTCGAGGGCACAGGCGAAGAAACGATTTCTGCCGTTTTAGATTATTTAAACTTTAAGGATGATCTTTTTGATAAAGACGGAAATCCGGCGGATAAAATCATTTGGTCTTGCAGTTGCAATCAAGGAGTTTGCGGTTCGTGCTCTATGGTCATCAATAATACACCTTTGCTTGCCTGCAAAACAAAATTAAAAGATTTGAAAAAAAGCATTGTTACCCTTGAACCCTTAACAAAGTTTCCGCTTATTGCCGATTTAGAGACCGATAGGTCAAGATTGTATGAGGCTCCAATTGCTCATGCAATATGGACGGAAGGAAAAGTCAAAATCAGCGCTAAACAGCATGATCTCGAATACGAAGCTTCTAAGTGCTTAAAATGCGGTATTTGTGTTGAGGTGTGCCCTAACACCGATATTCACAGCATCAACTTAGGCGCGGCATTTGCGGTTGACTGTTATCTTAAATGGGCACAAAATGAAAACGAAAGTGAAAAGAAAAGAATAAAAAAAGAATATAATAACAATTTTGCGAGTGGTTGTTCTAAAGCTATGTCCTGCGCAAAATACTGTCCCGCAAAAATAGATATCAGAAAATTGATCTCCCAAATGAAATAAACTGTTTTTTACATGCAGAAGGATGA
>JAZLIZ010000056.1:0-1045 GCA_045617665.1 Acutalibacteraceae bacterium
GTTTAAAGGCTTTTACGGGAGCTTTCGGTGCAGGTAAGGTCGTTGAATACTACGGAGCGATAACAAAGCTTATTAATTCCTGCTCCGATATTGCAGGCTGTTTCGGCTACCTCAGAGCAAACTGTCCGCAGATGAAGCAGGAGCTTGAATACCTCGCACTTACCTCCGATATGGAAAACGGCACAAGGAAAGCGGATGAAATTGATACGGACAACCTTGAATTTGAATTTCATAATGTCAGCTTCCGCTACCCCGAAACCGAGCCGCTTGTGCTGAAAAATATTTCTCTTAAAATAACTCAGGGCGAACACCTTGCGGTTGTCGGCATGAACGGCAGCGGAAAATCAACGATGATAAAACTCCTTGCCCGTCTGTATGACCCGAACGATGGCTATATCACCGTTAACGGAATCGACATCCGTGAGTTTGATTATTCGGAATATTTAAAGCTGTTTTCAATCGTTTTTCAGGATTTCAAGCTGCTTGCGTTTTCTGTGGGTGAGAATATCGCCTGCTCGGAAGAATATGATGAGCAGAAGGTATGGGATTGCCTTAAAATGTCGGGAGCGTATGACAGAGTTAAGGAATTCCCGAACGGACTCAGACAGTCGATTTACAAGCTCTATGAAAAAGACGGCATTGATTTGTCCGGTGGTGAAGAACAGAAGCTTGCCATTGCAAGAGCGTTGTATAAAGACGGTGCATTTGTTGTGCTTGACGAGCCGACGGCGGCACTTGATCCCATTGCGGAAAGTGAGATTTATTCAAAATTCAATGAGATTGTCGGCAGTAAAACCGCAGTCTATATTTCACACCGCCTGTCTTCCTGCCGATTCTGCTCACGCATAATAGTTTTTGACAAAGGCGAAATTATTCAGCAGGGCACGCATGAAGAACTGCTCGCACAGCCTGACGGAAAATACTATAAATTATGGAACGCTCAGGCACAATATTATAACGAAAAAGTTTCCGCATAGAATGAATAAAACCGTTCTCCGCATTTTCGTGAGAGAACGGTTTTTACAAGGCATTTATGAGAGAGCCG
>JAZLIZ010000057.1:0-5043 GCA_045617665.1 Acutalibacteraceae bacterium
ATTCGATCGTCAAGTGTCATGTGTTTGTTTTTTTTACTCATAGTCTGAGCCTCCTTCTCAGACTAAATTCTACTCCTTTTTTCTTCTCAGACTAAATTCCACCGCAAATTCCACTGTGGAATTTACTTTGAGAAATCGCCACCCCGTTAATCTAAGTCAAATTATTTCTTCTTTTCTTGCATTTTTATTTGGTGTGTGGTATAAATATTTATGAACAGTTTAATACTGCACTAAATACACCGGAGGATAATTATGGATACTAAACTTCAGCCCTTATTTACCCCTTGGAAAATCGGTAATTGTGAAATCAAAAACAGATTTGTTTTGACAAGTATGGGCGGAACCGACCTTTTCGGATGGATGGAGAAAAACCATTTTGATAAGGACGGTGCAAAGTTCATTATGGAGGTTGCAAAGAACAACTGCGGTCTTGTTTTGCCCGGTTGTCAGCCTGTTTACAACCCCATGTTCGGTCAGTGGCTTGAAAACAATAAAAAGATGTTCAGGGACCTTGCCAAATGGATGCCCGAATTTCATAAAACAGGTGCAAAGCTTTTCGTTCAGCTTACTGCAGGCTTCGGCCGTTCATTCACAGTAAGCAGTATGATGGAAATGCTTTACAATACTCCTGTTATCAATGTTCTTTCAAAGCCCTTTATGAATCTTGATAAGATTACCGCTTCCGCTTCTCCCGCAGAGAACCGCTGGAGTGATAAGCTTCCCTCAAGAGAGATGACAAAGGCTGAAATTGACAGATTTGTTAAATCCTTTGCAGAGAGTGCAAAGCTTCTTAAGGAAGCCGGCGTTGACGGTGTTGAGGTTCACGCCGTTCACGAGGGTTATCTTCTTGACCAGTTCACCCTCAAATATGTTAATAAGCGTACTGATGAATACGGCGGCTCATTAGAAAACCGTTACCGCTTTGCCGTTGATATTGTTAAGGCAATTAAAAAGGCGTGCGGTGATGATTTCCCCGTTTCACTGCGTTATTCAGTCGTTTCAAAAACAAAGGGCTGTCGTCAGGGTGCTCTCCCCGGTGAAGATTATGTTGAAGCCGGCAGAGATATGGCAGAAAGTGAAGAGGCAATCAAGTACCTTTCAGATGCAGGCTATGATATGTTCAACTGCGATAACGGTACTTATGATGCGTGGTACTGGGCTCATCCTCCTGTTTATATGCCCGAAAACTGCAACCTTGAAGATGTTGAGCACATAAAGAAATTTACCGATAAGCCCGTTGTTTGTGCAGGCCGTCTTGACCCGAGAGTTGCCGCCGATTCAATCGCAGCCGGCAAGCTTGACGGTGCAGGTTTTGCCCGTCCTTTCCTTGCAGACCAGGAATGGATTACAAAGCTTATGAATGACAAGGAAGAAGAAATCCGTCCCTGCATTCTCTGCCATAACGGTTGCTTTAATATGTGCCACTACAAGGGCGTTCCCAATGACCAGGAGCTTATGGATTCACTCCACCTTGCCCGCTGTGCGGTTAACGCCGAAACAATGCAGTGGAATAAGCACAAGATTGTAAAAACAAAGAACCCCAAGACCGTTCATATTATCGGCGGCGGTTTCGGCGGTATGGAAGCCGCAAGAGTTCTCAAGCTCCGTGGCCATAATCCCGTTATTCACGAAAAGAGCAATGTTCTCGGCGGAACATTTATTCCCGCTTCTGCCGAAAGCTATAAGGGCAAGCTCCGTGAACTGCTTGAATGGTACAGACTTCAGATGAAGAACCTTAATGTTGAGGTTAAGCTCGGCGATGAGGTTAAGGATATATCCGTATTCGGCAATGCCCCCGTTATTATTGCAACAGGCTCAAAGCCCATCAAGCTCAGAAAGCTTCCCGGCAACGAGAAGATGATTGAGGCCTGTGATTTCCTTAACGGAAAGGTTGAGGCAAACGGAACAGTTGCAGTTATCGGCGGCGGACTTACAGGCAGTGAAATTGCCTATGAAATCGCTCTTAAGGGTCAGAAGGTTGCCATTGTTGAAATGAAGGATGACCTTGTTGCTCAAAAGGGTGTCTGCCTTGCAAACTCCTCTTATTTGAGAGAATGGTTTGCTCTTGCAGATAATGTTGATGTTTACCTTGAAACAGCCCTCACAGAGGTTAAGGACGGCGCTATCGTTTGTAAGGATAAGAACGGCAAGTCATTTGAAATCCCCTGCGATTCCGTTATCGGCGCAGTCGGTTACATTCCCGCTCCTCTTACACAGAAGGGTAAGGATATTTACCTTGTCGGTGACTGTCTTGCAATCGGCAATCTCCGTTCCGTAATCTGGAGAGCTTATGATGTTGCAATGAAGATTTAAGTCTTCGGAATTTAATTCGCAAATATTTTTGGTTTATATAGGAGATAGAGTTATGAAAAAAGAAATTCTTGTTGAAACATCTGCAAGACATGTTCATGTTACTCAGGAAGCCCTTGAAATCCTTTTCGGTAAGGGCTATGAGCTCACAAAGAAAAAGGACCTTTCACAGCCCGGTCAGTTCGCTTCAAATGAAAAGGTTGCCGTTGTAGGTGAAAAGAGCCAGTTCCCCGCAGTTTCAATTCTCGGCCCTGTTCGTCCCGAGTGCCAGGTTGAGCTTTCACTTACAGATGCCCGTTCAATCGGCGTTGTTGCTCCCGTTCGTGAGAGTGGCGATATTGCCGGCAGCGGCGCCTGCAAGCTTGTCGGCCCCTGCGGTGAGGTTGAGCTCAAAGAGGGCGTTATTGCCGCAAAAAGACATATTCATGCAACTCCCGAGGATGCCGAAAAGTTCGGTCTTCAGGATAAGCAGATTGTTTCCGTTAAGATTGACAGCGACGGCAGAAAGCTCATTTTTGATGATGTTGTTGTAAGAGTAAGCCCGAAATATGCATGGGCAATGCACATTGATACAGACGAATCAAACGCAGCATTCGCAACACCCGGCCTTATGGGCGAAATCATTGCCGACTGATTAAATAAATTATCAGCTTAAACCGCAGAACGGATTCCGTTTTGCGGTTTTTGTTGCTTTATGAAGATTTTTTTGATATAATATAAATTGAGATTTTTTCGGGAGGTTTTTTATGGATTACAAAAGCGGTCTCGTCAGCATAGTTCTGCCGATATACAACGTTGAAAAATATCTTCCAGAATGCCTTGAAAGCGTAATAAATCAGACTTATAAAAATCTTGAAATCATCTGCGTTGATGACGGCTCCCCGGACAGCAGCGCGGATATTGTTGAAAAATATAAAGAAGCCGACGGCAGAATAATTCTCATTTCTCAGAAAAATCAGGGACTTTCGGGAGCGAGAAACACGGGCATTTCCGCCGCCTCGGGCGAATATATCATGTTCCTTGACAGCGACGACTGGATTGATTCGGAAACCTGCGAAAAAGCTGTTGAAGAAATAAAAAAAGAAAGCGCGCAGCTTGTTCTGTGGAGCTATATGAGAGAATTCCCCGACAAATCCTCCCCAAAGGATATTTTCGGTCTGACCGAACAGGAAACAATTGTTTTTGAAAACGAAACAATGCAGGCGCTTCATAAAAGAATAGCGGGTCTTACGGGCAAAGAGCTCGCCGTACCCGAAAACGCGGATTCCGCCGTCACGGCGTGGGGCAAGCTTTTCAGAACGGAAATCATAAAAGATAACGGTCTTCAGTTCACCGACACAAAAATTATCGGCACAGAGGACGCGCTGTTTAATCTTGAGGCTTTCTGCTTTGTTAAAAAGGCGGTTTTTATTAATAAATACTTCAATCACTACAGAAAAGACAACGAAACCTCCCTGACGAGGAAATACAAGGCTTCTCTGTTCTCTCAATGGCAGGAGCTTTACACAAGAATGGGCAGAATAATCAGCGAAAATAATCTCCCCTTTGAAGACGCGCTCAATAACAGAATCGCCCTGAGCATCATCGGCATCGGCCTCAACGAAATAATAAACAATTCATCTGCAAAAGAAAAAATAAAAAGAATAAAATCCGTTATCACCTCGCCGAGATACGCAAAGGCCTATGCCGACCTTGAAACGGAATATTTCCCGATTCACTGGAAGCTTTTCTTCACTCTCTGCAAAAAAGGGAGCGGCGTAGGAGTATATTTTCTCATAAAATGTATCGATAAGCTTATAGGAAAATAAAGGAGGAGAGCTATGAAGACACTTACGGTATTCACGCCAGCATTTAACAGAGCGTATTCAATTCATCTGTGCTATGAAAGTCTTCTTCGTCAGACCTGCAGGGATTTCGTCTGGCTCGTTGTTGACGACGGCTCCTCTGACAATACGGCAGAGCTTATTAAAGAATGGCAGTCCCGCGACAACGGCTTTGAAATAAAATATATCTATAAAGAAAACGGCGGTATGCACACCGCCCACAACACCGCGTACGAAAATATCGAAACCGAGCTCAACGTATGCATTGACTCTGACGATTATATGACCGATGACGCCGTTGAAAAAATCGTAACTCTCTGGAAAGAAAAGAAAGACGAAAAATACGCGGGAATCATCGCCCTTGACTGCACAAAGGACGGAAAAACAATCGGTCTTCCCCTTGAAAGCGACAGAACCGAGACCACCCTCAAGGGATATTACGCGAGAGGCGGAAAAGGTGATAAAAAGCTCATCTACCGCACCGACGTTATGAAAAAATATCCTCCTTATCCCGAATTCGAGGGTGAAAAATACGTTTCAATAGCGTATAAATACTACCTTGCCGACGAGGATTATCAGCTTATCATTCTCAACGAGCCCGTCTGCGTTGTTGAATATATGGAGGACGGCTCCAGCACGAATATGTATAAGCAGTATCTGAAAAATCCGAAAGGCTTTGCGTTTATCAGAAAGGTTGATATGGAAAAGGCAGATAACCCGAAGGAGCTTTTCCGCTGCGCGATTCACTACGTTTCAAGCAGTATTATCTCAAAAAACAGGCATTTCATTAAAGAATCGCCCCGAAAAGCCGCAACGGTTCTTTCAATCCCCGCAGGAATTGCACTGACGGTTTTTATCAAGAAAAAATCAAAAGGACTTATGAAAATCACAAAGGAATGATATTATGCAC
>JAZLIZ010000058.1:0-12688 GCA_045617665.1 Acutalibacteraceae bacterium
GCAATGCTGTCAACTTAAGAAAAAAGAGGGGAAAGCGGGATTAAAAGTTGCACAAAAAGTGACGAAAAGATTATGCAAAATACCAATTGACAAATGAATAAGCCCAAAAAAATGGAGATGGTAATTTTTATCAACTTCAAAGGGGAAAAAGATGAAATATTCATTTGTCAACACTATCGGAAAAGTAACCGAAAAAATCTACAGCGAAGCATTTTTAGACAATTCAAGAATTAGTCGAAAGGATTTTACGAGAGATAGAAAAATGAGTTTCACAGACTATATATTTTTCATCCTGTCAAATACTAAAAAGAGCTTGCAATCGGCACTGTTTGCATTCATGAAAGAAATGAAAACAGGAAAAGATACATATTCAAAGCAAGCTTTTTCTAAAGGCCGAAACAGAATAAAAGCAGAAGCGTTTCTTGAACTGTTCAACATCTTAACAAAATCGTTCTATGAGGATGCCGATTATTCAACATTTAAGGGATACCGGGTATCCGCAATAGACGGTACAAAGTATAATTTGCCATATTCAGAGGAATTGCTTTCAAATTTCGGAATGCAGAAAACAGCTAATATGGTTCAGTCTCTCGGCTCATGTCTTTATGATGTTCTTAATGGGATAATGCTTGATGTAAGAATGTGCAGAGTGGATGCCAGTGAAAGAGATATAGCCGTTCAACATTTAACAGAATTAGAGAAAATAGCAACTGAAAAAGAACTTATCCTTATGGATAGAGGTTATCCGGCTTCCGGATTGTTTGAAGAAATAGATAAAGCCGGATTTAAGTATATTAGTAGATGTGAGCCGAATTTCATTAAAGGTATGAAATTGAATTCGGATGATGAAGTCATAACATATACATTTTGCAGCACTAAAATAACACTGAATTTAAGAGTGGTAAAAATAACTCTTGATAACGGCAACACCGAAACACTTGTAACTAATTTGATTGACAAAGATTTTACCAAAGAAGATTTAAAGCAATTGTACAGTATGCGCTGGTGTATAGAGGAATGCTATAAAAACTTAAAGACAAAACTGCAAATCGAGAATTTTTCAGGAACATCAAAGCTTGCTGTTTTACAGGATTTTTATGCCACAATGTTTTTAGCTAACTGTGTCGGAATGATTGATTTTGAAAATCGTTTAGTTTTACAAGATAAAAACACTAACGCAAAATTAAAACATGAATACAAATTGAATACGAGTATGATAATTTCTTCTTTGAAGTTAAATGTTATAGAAATGGTATCGACTAAATCCAACATAAAAAGGAGAAAAATTTATAATTCTATCCTTTCTTCCCTTAAATCTTGCCTTGTTGCTGTGGTACCTAACCGCCATTTCCCTCGTGTTCGTAAACACCCTTCCTGTAAATTCCCTATCTCTATTAATTCGCTTTGATCCCCTTAAGTTGACAGCATTGCCTACAATAGAGGCGCAAGGTCGCAATGCGACCTTGAAAATGTTCTACGATAATGACATCTGACCGGGAGGCACAGTCTGTTGCACAGCCTGAAAGCGTTCTATCACAATGGCATAAAGAGGGAAAGTGAGTGAACAGATGTTGTTTGCGGATGTTCTGAAAACTGAAAACTTGTATAACGCCAACCGCAGGTTCCGAAGCTCCACTCTCCACTCTTCAAGCTCCACACTAAACTGCAGTTCCTCACTCCTACATCCTCGCTCCTCACGAATAATTATCAATTATTATTACGCCAACCGCAGGTTCCTTAACTCCACTCTTCACTCTCCACGCTTCACACTGACTCTCAGCTCTCAACACTGTCAATGCTTTTTCTCTCCAAAACCTTATACGGTGTGCAGTCGTCATTTACCATTTGGTATTTGCCGTCAATTTTGAGGTCTTCAAAAACTGTAAGCCAGCGTTCTTCCATACCCTCGTCATATTCAACCGGGAGGAAGCCGGCGTTGAGGTAGCCCTTGATTGCGCCCTTGCGCCATTCATCTGTTGTAAGGTGGGCGTGGGTCATATCGGATTTTGAAAGGTGCTGAAGAGCTTTCATATTAAGATATTTGGCAAGCCCCTTGCCTCTGTAATCATCACGGATTGAAACCATATGAACATCGCCCGTGTTATCCTCCGAATGAACATAGGCTGTGATCGTGCCGATGTGCTCACCCTTGTAATCGAGAAAAAACATATCTCTTTCGGGAACGATGTCGGGTCTGCCGAGAATTGCGCTTTTATAGTTTTCATAACCTGCTTCACCGTCACCGACAAGACCGTTTCGGCAAATTTCAACCCAGGCATCAACATCCTTTTCATCCTTGTAGTTTGAAAAAGAATAGCCCTCGGGCAGTTCATATTCCTTTATTTCGGTTCCGGGGAACCAATACATTTTAAGCTGTGCCATTTTTATTTTCTCCTGCAATATTATACTTTTTTCTGCTGTGTCGGGCCGTAGTTTGCGGCGCCTGTGTATTCAACATCATCCGGGGTGGGATAGTAAGGAGCAACCTCCGGGTTGCGCTGATAAAGGCGGATGTGCTCACCTCTGGGGGTGATGTCGATAACATCACAGCCTCTCCGGTAAACCGTAAATTCCGTCCCTCTGACTGTTTCTTTAATCTCTCTTGTTTCAACCGAGAAAAGAAGCTCTGCCTTGTCACCGGGCTTCATTTCGGCAAAGGCAATGCCGTTTTCAAATTCGGGCTTTATTTCTTTTCCGTTCAAAACAAATTTTGTTTCGCCCATCCATTCAAAGATACGGAAGCCGGCTTTACAGTTCTTCTTTGCTTCAAGAGTGATTCTGCCCTCATCGGGAATAAATGACTGCATTTTCAGTTCGTCGGTTTCCTTATCGCAGGGGATGTTAACCGCAAAAACGCCGTTATCCTCACAGATGCAGTTATCCCATATTATTTTAAGGGCAACCGGGGCTGTTCCGACGCAGCAGCCTGCTATTGAACGGAATCTTGTCAGAGAAATTGAGTTAGGCTCACTGCCGCCTGTATATCCGCCAACCATTCTCTTATCAATTTCGTGATAGGTTATGCCGAGTTCATCCGGCTTTGAATTGTCGCAAAGAACATAACCTGTGTATCTGACCTGATTTTCGACAAGCTGATTCCTTGCAAAAAGGTTCATATCGTTCCAGTATTCCCTGTAACCGCAGAGAATAAGCTCCTTTTCGCATACAATCATATCTCTGATACAGCAGGTTTCGCAGTGCTCCTCCTCCATCGGGTGCCACTGTGCATATTCGGGAACCCAGCCGAATGAAGATGAAAGAGAACGAACATAGTCATAAATCATTTTGCCCTTTTTGATGTATTCCTCACGGCTTATGAGTCTGCCAAGCTTTATAAGACCGCAGGCAAACCAGGTTGCGGAATGAACATGGCCGAAAAATTCCATTTTATAGTTGAAATATCTTGACGGGCCGAGCACATAATTTGCAATTCCGGTTGCAAGGTCAAGGGCGACCTCATCCCCTGTCAGCTCATATCTTCTGACAAGAGCCTGAAGCATAACGGCATTTCTTATTGCCTGTTCACCTCTGCCGGTGTGTCTTGTTAAATCAAAGCCGCCGTCCTTCAGATAAACATCGTTAGGAAATTCATATATTGGCTCGGCTTCAACGGAATCGCCTGACCAGAACGTTCTGACTTTTCTTTCAATAACAAGTGAGCGCATTCCTCTTATGAGCTCGCTTGCTCTTTTTTCGTTTTCTTCATCCTCCGGGTATTCCTCGGTTATCATATTAAGACCGGGCAGAATATAGCCCATTTCGTGGAATGATGAATGAACGGTGTGAGTCCATGGATAGGGCTCGCAAAATCTGAGGCCGTGTTCACCCCAGGATTTCATAAGATGGCGGCGAAGCGACTGCTTTACATCATCGCCGTCACTTGTTTCAAGCATCTGCATTGCGCTGCAAAGCCCCTCATACCATGAGCCGACAAGCTCTGCATCGTCAACACGGCAATGGGCGGCCTCTGCCGGCTTTTTGTTAGGCAAAAGGAGCCAATAAGGCAGGTTATCCTGTGATTTGTCAACCATATTTGTTATATAGTGGTGAACGAGCCTTGCACTTTCAAGGGGGTCATATCTTTTCATAAAGCTTTCTCCATTTTTCATAGGATTCTTTATCATAATTTTCGGGCATTGAATTTTTTATTTTATTAACCGCATTAAAGCCAGAAAGCAGGCGGGCAAATTTCGGCATAAGATAAATTTTAGGCAATACAGCGGGGATTTTTGAAAGAATTTCTTTCGGCGTGTCGTGAGAAAATCCGGCGTATCTGACCTCTTTTTGCGTCAGTATTTTCTTTTCGAGAAAATAGTCGATATCCTCCGCTTTGAAATCCGACATAAAATCACGGATTATTCCTTCAGTCATAACGCTTCCGTTTCTTGTGATATAGTTATATTCATATTCCCACAGGACTTCTGTTGTGTATTCGCCGTCATCTGCTGAAATGATTATATCCGCAAGGTCTTTTCCGGCGGCAATGCTTTTTGCCATTCCCGAACCGCTTAACGGCTCCGTCATTGAAGCACAGTCACCGATTGCGGCATAGCCGTCCGCCACAAATTTTGAAATTGCTCTGCGCAGAGGAATGGTGTGAAAGCTGCCGGCTCTTATTTTTTCACCGATTGAGGGATATTCCTTTCTGAAATCCTCAAGGGCTTTTTCAACATCCTCACGGTTTATGGGATTAAAGCCGCCAACGAGAATATCTATTGAGTTTTCAAAGGTTATTATCCAATCCATTCCCGGACGGCTGCAATGATAGAAATAAACATTATACGGCAAATCGCCGATAAAATTATCTTTGTTTTCACAGATTATTCTGTAAACATAAAAAATTTCGTTTCTTGCAAAATTTCTCTGAATACCGAAGCTTTCCGGCAGGGATGAGCGAACAGTTGAATACATACCGGCGCTGTCAATAACCATATCACCGTAAATTTCTTTTCCGTTAACGATAAGCCCCGTAACCCTGTTTTCTTTTATTATAGCGGACTCTGCCGCCGAATTGAATTCAAATTTTACGCCGGATTCAATCGCTTTATCAAAAATCAGATTAAGCAGCTGTTTTCTGTCAACACAAATCAGATTGGAAAGATTGTTGCCGTCAACATTAATCTTAACGGTTTTTTTGGGGTTGTGGTATGAGGTGGGGTAAAAAGGCAATGTATCGGTAAGCCTGTCACGGTCAATTTCAAGAATCTCCATTGCAGGAAGAAAAAAAGTATCGTGCCAGTCATAGCCCATAGCTTCTCTGTTCGCTTTTTCGTAAACAGTAACATCATAGCCCGCTTTTGCAAGGTGAATTGCCGCCGAAAGGCCTCCGTGCCCGGCACCGGCAACTAAAATCCGTCTGCTCATAATCGCTTCCCCCGAATCAATTATAATGATATTATATATAACCGTGCAAACGGGGTCAATAGGTATATTCAAGAAAAGGCAAAAGAAAAAAACAGGGGCTGTCTAATGGAGCACACCCATAAACCTGTTTTTTCAATTGATATATTAAACCTATTTTGAATTGATGTCAGCGTATTTTCTCAATTCGTTTATGGGGATAAATCCGACGAAATCATATTTAATGTGGATTTTTCGGATACGGTGCTTCTTTGCTGTCGAAGTTTTTGGCTTATTATCAAAAGTAATATATTCTCCGTTATCTGTATCATCCGTTTCATCAGTACAGATTTCCGCCGGTACATTTTCCACATCTGCATTTTCAATATAGATACCTTTAATCAATTCATGCAGCAGATATCTTGTCATTTCATCTTCACCTGAATATTGTTTTGCGGTTTCAATAAATGCTTCAAGATTATTTGATTTTTCTTCCTGACTTGAAATAGCCTCTTTTAGTTCTTCAATCTTTTCTTCAAGTTCAATTTGCTCCCGGTCATACATCTCACTTATCATCATAAATCTTAAATCAGGTATTTTGCCGCTTGCATTATCCTCATACAGTTTCAAATAATACCTTTCTATTTCAGCCATTCTTTTTTCAGCTTGTTTCAGCTGCTTCTTTTGAATTTTAACTTTTTCCGAAATTTCAACTTCAAGCCATTTTTCCATAAATTTGCAGAAATATTCTTCATGATGTGTAACGAATGAAATTACCGAAAGCAGATGTTGCCACACAAGCTCTTCAAGTATCTCATTTCGTATAAAATGCGTTACACATTTGCTTCTGTCATCGTGATGACACGAACATTCAAAAAAAGCATCAGTGGATGAAGAACCTGAAAAACGCATTGTTGAACCGCAATCATAACAATATATAAGACCGGAAAATATATTGTCCCTTTTAGGATTTTTTGTTTTTCTGTGTCTGCGTTCACAAATCTCCTGTACTTTATCAAATATTTCCTGACTTATAATCGCTTCATGCGTACCGGGTGTAATAACCAGATTTTCGACAGAATTGATTCTTGTTTTCTTGTCCCAAATGGAATTTGTATAAGTCTTTCGTGTGACGGTGCAGCCCGTAAATTCTCTGTTGGCAAGTATGCCTCTTATGGTTTTGTGGCTCCATTTGTATGGATTTTCGGGAACAGGATGATTGATGGGCATTCCTTTTTGAAGCTTGTAGCTCGTCAGATTGAAAATTTTCTTCTTTTCCAGCAGCGAGGCAATCTGATGAGGGCCTCTGCCTTCCATGCAAAGATCAAAAATCAATTTAATGGTTTCGGCTGCTTCCTCATCAACAATCCAGTGTTTGGGATTCTCCGGATCTTTCATATACCCGTAAGGAATTATGTATGTTAATGTTTCACCGCGATTAATCTTAGATTCATTAACAGCTCTTATCTTCCTACTTGTATCTTTTGCATATACTTCGTTTACCCAGTTCCTTATGCCGGCAAAATCATTATCGATGCTGTTGGGGTCGATGGTGTCAATGTTATCACCAATAGCAATATATCTGACACCGTATGACGGAAAAGTAAAGTTGATATACAGCCCGACCTCAGCCTGATTTCTTCCCAATCGGCTCAGGTCTTTTGTTATGCAAACAGCAATCTTCCCGTCTTCCATATCAGAAACCATTTTCTGAAAACCGGGTCTGTTGAAATTGGTTCCGCTGTAGCCGTCGTCAACATAGAAAACGGGATTTGAAAAACCTTTTGCTTTGGCGTACTGTGCAAGTATTTCTTTCTGATTGGATATGGAATTCGATTCTCCTGCGAGAGCATCTTCCTGAGATAAGCGGCAATAAAGTGCGGTTGCTTTTGCCGATGTCATTAAAAGTTCCTCCTTTTGTTCATCGGCATCTGTCATAATATTTTCTGTATCGGTTACTGAAATATCATCAAGAAAATCGGAGTTATTCATTGTCGGTGTCCTCCGAATTTTCATTAATGTCGTGGATTAAAATGCGTTCAAACTTTTCGTGAAGCAGCTCGCTTCCTTCATAACTTCCATCAACAACATAAGTGACATTTTTCACCTGTTCTGTTATACGAATATCGGGAAGCCAGAAAGCAGAAGAATTTGATACAACCAATCTTCCCTCATCATCAAAACGTGTGTAATGACTTACATGATGAGGCGACGGTGCGTTTGCTTCATCGGGATTTTTGAAATAATATTCAAGTATTTCATCTGCAATTTTTATGGTTTCATCATAATCGTTTTTCTTCAACTTATTTCATCACTCCAAGCTCTTTATAACCTTGACCGCCACACCCTGAATTGAAATTTCATCGGGATATATATCCGGATATTTCTCATTTTCCGGGTGCAGATACGGTCTGCCGGATTCGTTATCATACAAATATCTTTTCAATGTGTTTTCATTTTTATCGTCAATGGCAACCACAATCTGACCATACTCTGCGTGTGCCTGCTGACGGACAATTACAAGGTCATCTTCTTCAATTCCGGCGCCGTTCATTGAATCGCCGTAGGCTTTGAGAACGAAATATTTTCCGCTGCCCAAAAGTGAAAGAGGGAAGTCAATCGTGCCGAGATTTGTCTGCGATTCCGAAACGGGATTGCCGCAGACAACCTTTCCGATAATATTGAGCTTTTCCGTTTTCTTTCCCACAAGACTTTCGATGTAATCCGTAATGATTGTTTCCTTTTTGCCGTCGTATCGGATAACACCTTCCTCACGCAAATGATTCAGATACAGTCCGACTGTTGCTCTCGGAATACCTGTTGCGGCTTCAATATCTCTGAGCGAAGGTGAGCGATAATTCTCATCGTAGTATTCGTTAACATAGTCCAGAATAATTTTGCTTTTTTCTGCTGTTTTGAAAATCATAAATAAACCTCGATTACTGTATTAGACAACCGTCTATACGAATATTACCACACCATTTTTAATTTGTCAAGAGCAAAAAAAATCCACCCGGTTCAAACTCTTTCATTTGAGCCGGGCGGAACAATGTAAACTGTTTGATTTTTAAGCGTCGCAGATGCGCAGGTCAGCGGAAACTCTTTCCGATGTGTGCCTGCCGCCTCTGGCAACAGTTGTGCAAATGTCGGACATTTGCCTTGCTTGCTACGCAAAAATTCTGTTTGACTATTTTTGTCGGATGATGTAAAATAATCTGCGGTGAGACTATCGTAAACGGTAGGCGGTTACACTCTTTGCCCTCGCAAGGGGGTGATGCTTATGCAATATGTTACATATGAGAACCTTTTTGCGTTCGCCATTGTAATAATTAGTATTGTAGGTCTTTTCATAGACCATGAGCATAAAAGAAAATAACCGCCAGCCTGCAAGCACGAGCGGTTAATTTTCTTTCCGTTTTCTTGAGGGCGTAACCGTCTATCCGGTAGCCTCATCACCTTTATTATACGAATGAAAATATCTTTTGTCAAGTATTTTGAAAATGTTTTCGGCTGTATCAGTTTTGTTCCAAAAATCAATTTCAATCCCTGCAAAAACCAAATATGAAACATTATGAGACACCTGTTTCAAAATAACAATGACACAGAAAATCATATCCTTTAAATCATCAAATCCGCTGTATGAACATCAAATTCATACAACGGATTTTTGATTTTTATGAGCATCTTTGATGCGTCTGCTCTGAAATTTATTTCAGATGTGTGAGGGGCTTGGGGGCATCGCCACCAACAAGCATTTGCAAAACCTATTACGAGCAGAGCGAGTAACAAGGTTCTGCCGCAGGCAGGTTCTTATATAGGTTCGCCTTGCTTGCCCATCGAAACACATACAGACGGCAAAACGCAAAACCAATCCGGAATATTATGTCAACAGATTTTCAATAAACGAGTCATTATTACAGTCATAAAGTATTTCAAGAATCTTTTTTGCTCTCAAAGTATATGTTTCGTCTCCGGTAGTTTGAGCAAGGGCGGTCATGTGATGTGAAACAGACCATGCAAGCGGCGTGAGGGCAGACAATGCAGTATTGCGTTTTTCATCTCCGTCTAAAATACATACAAGAGCGTTTTCACGCCCCTTATATAAGTTCGGCAGTTTCTTTGCCTGCTCTAACGCTTTTTCACGCTCACCGTTTTTGAGGTATGCAAAGCAGATATTATACATTGTTGCCCCTCTGACTTCACAATCATCACAATATTTTATGATCTGCTCCTGAACAGCTATGGATTCACGTAAGTATTCGGACTTTTCTTCGTCTGTTGTTCCGGCTTTTTCAAGCGAAGTCGAAAGCTGAACGAGCAAAAGCGCATCGTTGGGAAATGTTTTCAACGCCTGCTTCATCAGGACAATATTTTCTTTGTGTAAACCGTTTTTGTTGTTTTCTGCCCACAGTACATTTATTTCATCATACTTTTTTGAATCCGCATCTGCTCCGAGCAGTTCATCAATGCTTATACCGAAATAATTTGCCAATGACGGCAGCATCTCAATATCGGGATAACCTTCTCCACGCTCCCATTTGCTGACAGACTGTGCCGATACGCCTATGAGCGCACCGATTTCCTCTTGTGTCAAGCCTTTTTCATATCTCAATTCTTTAATCTTTTCACCAATTTTAAGTTTCATAAGTTCACCTGCATTATTAAATTGAAAGCTTTCTGATGAAAGTATAAATAAAGATACAACGACTGTCAACAACGCCGTAATGGAAGTGAATCAATAATCGGTTGAATTTGTCAAAAAATCGGTGAAATTTTCGACTTCAAACTTCATTGTATCCATATTAAAGATATGAATGCTGCAATTTGCCGCCTTAAAAGTGGTTGTTTTATTACTCCATTCGATTCCGTTTACGAGATGATAAATGATATTAATCACACCGCCGTGCGTAACCACAAGAATATTTTCATCCGTATTTTTATATTGTTCCTTAAACTCATTAAACCATTTTTTGATACGCATAAAGAAATCGTCAGGGCTTTCTCCGTTCGGATACGGCTCGTTCATTTTAAGCGAACGGAAAAACAGTCCCGGATACCGTTCAAGGGCTTCATTATTCAGCATTCCCGCCAAATCACCGTTATTCATTTCCCGTAAATAAATTTCAGTTTGAACGGGTAAATCCAATTCATCGGATATAAATTGTGCGGTGGATACAGCTCTCGGCAAATCGCTTGAAATAATCTTTCCGATACGGTATTCATGGTTGTTTTCTTTCAGATGATCTGCAAGAAGTTTTGCCTGCTGTCTGCCTTCCGGTATCAGGTCTAAATCGCTCCATCCACCTCGGTATCTGTCATCATCTTTTCCGTGTCTGATAAAAAATACTTTCACATTAAATTTCTTCGTCAATTCTGATTTGTCGCATCATTCCGACAAATCAATCCAATATCTTTCCAAATATCTATCCCTATCTTCTTCATATACGGTTGATTCATAAACACCGCCGTTGTTTAGAATTGTTCTGCGGCTGCCTTCGTTTCCCTGAATACAGCATATCAGCACACGCTCGATTCCGAGTTTTTTACATTCGTGAAGAACAAGCTTCAGCATTTGGGTGGCGTAACCTTTTCTGCGTTCACTCGGACAAACGGAATAGCCAATATGCCCTGCATATTTTTCAAGATAGTCATTGAAATAATGCCGTATCTGAATAACTCCGACAATTTTCATGTCCGATTCACGAACATATATGTACTGAGTTACCGGAACAAAATCGGAAGGCGTAGTTTCTGCCTGTTTACACAGTTCAACCTGTTCGAGCCAATCTTCGGTTTTGTCAAAACGTCGAAGCGAGCCGCAGCCGTCCATAGAGCCTCCGTATTCAAGAAACTCTCTGCGATATTCCTGTATTTGTTTGTCATATTCCATAGAAGGAGCTGTGAGTTTCATTTTATAGCCTCCAAATATTTCTTAATACTCGGTCTTAACGGCGGTGAAATCATTTCTATATCAATTTCCGAAGGCTTAAAGAATTTCAGTTCTTCAAACTCTTCCTTTTGGGCTATCATTTCACCGTGAAATTGATTGCACAGATACACAATTTCTATATTTGACACTTCATCACCGTTGGGATATGTATAGTGTACGTCTGCTCCCGAATTTACAGTAAAGAAAGATAATTCATCTGCAATGAGCCCCGTTTCTTCAAGCAGTTCTCTCTTGGCACAGTCCTCAACCTTTTCGTCAATTTCAACCGAGCCGCCGAAGTAACCCCACAGGTGATTATCCGTGCGCCTGCCGAGAAGAATCTCACCCTTGCCGTTGATGATGATTATTCCCGCACCGCATTGGATCAGTGTTCTGTGTCCCACAGCTTTTCTCAAATCCATTATATAGCTGCTCATTGTTTTATCCTTTCATCTCAAAATATGTAATATAAACCTTATGCTTTATTGTAAAGCTTTCGGGGCATTTTTCAAGAAAATTACGGTGCTTTTCGTCCCATTTTCTGAACATATCCCCGTCCATTGAGGCAAGCGTTCCCCTGCACGCACACATTCTGCCGTGCCACGTTTCACGGGTGAACGGAATATCGCAGTAAAATGTTTCGGTCTGTCTGTCAGGAAATAAATCGTCGTACATATCCTTTGAGCCTGACGCACCCGGAGTCCAGTTATTATTCATCTTTTTTACAAGTTCGTGGCTTTTTGCGGCGATTTTATCGTCGAGCGTGTATGTGAGATAAACCTTGATGAATTTTCCGCCCGGCTTGAGAAGTCTTTTAATTTCGCTCTGCATTTTTTCACGGTCAAGATACCAAAAGCATTGTGCCGCCGTTATAGTATCAAAACTGCTGTCGGGCAGACATGTTTCCTCCGCAGGAGAAACGATGTAATCAATATTCCTGCCGTTCTTTTCGGCTTCGGCTTTTGCAAAGGAAATCTGCTCCGCCGAAATGTCAACCGCTGTTATTTTTGCGTTTTCATTGTATAAATTTTTCGGGAATACCCCTGTGCCCGTGCCGATATCGAGCCACGCCGTGCCGTCAGCCGCCACGCCGAGCTCACGCAGTCTGTCATAAAGCTCTTTCGGATAAATATCCCTGTATTTCGCATACGCTTCGCTCGTTTTTCCGAAGTCAAAGCTGTTGCCGTTGTCTATATTTTCAAATTTCATTTATATCATTCCTTCCTTGCCTTAATAATCAAAAAGTTCGGCTTGATATATTCCTTTGCCATTGTCGGAAGCTTTTCTATTGCCCACTGTTCAGGGAGCGGTTCAACGACCTGCTCAATAACAAATCCCGCATTCGCAAAGGCATTAATTATATCTGAAAAAGTTCGGTGATATTTCACAACGCCGTCAACATACCATGTTATTACCCTT
>JAZLIZ010000059.1:0-3803 GCA_045617665.1 Acutalibacteraceae bacterium
AGTAGAAACCAAATCCATAGATATATCTGTCTTACTAAACTCGAACCTGAGATACTCAATATGGTCGATGAAGGCAAAATTGCTCTTCGTCCGGCTGTGGAGCTGTCGTATCTTAATGATATTGAGCAGCAGGATCTTATCCCGCTTATGGAGGAAAATGAAGCAACGCCGTCTCATGCTCAGGCAATAAGGCTCCGCAAGCTCTATGAAACGGGCAATCTCACCGAAAACGATATTGCCGAAATCATGGCGGAGGAAAAAGGCAATCAGAAAGGAAAGCCGATGTTCAGGGACAAGCGCATTGCAGAGGCTATTCCGAAGAATATACCGCCCGAAAAGCATTGCGATTATGTCCTGAAAGCTCTCGACCACTACAACCGTTACCGTCAGCGCAGCAGAGACGCACGGTAAATAACAGTATGAGGTTATATCCTGACCAATAATACTCTAATTTAATACAGACGGCTATAACCTCCATTTCAGAATGGAGGAAAATAAATGAATAAAACAGATATGAAATCACTTTACAAGATAATGTTTACGGAGTATCCGGATGTCGTGAATGTACAGCAGCTCAGTGAAATGCTCGGCGGATTAAGCGAAAAGACAATCTACCGCTTGCTGAAAAGCGAAAAGATAAAAAGCCTTTTTGTCGGCAAGCGTTATCTTATTCCGAAGCCTTATGTAATTGACTATCTGACTCACAACGAAACACAGGAATCCATTGCGTAAAGCATCGCACATTTGCAGCCGGACGGGCAGTAGAATATACTGTCCGTACCGACAGCAGATATTAATTTAACGATATCGAAAGGAGAAAAATTATGGTACCGGGATATCTGAGAGATCGCAACGGTATTTATTACACCGTATTAAGTTATTACGACATTAACGGAAAGCGTGTTCTTTCTTCAAAATCAACAGGACTTCCCGTTAAAGGAAACAAAAAGAGAGCCGAGGAAATTCTCATACAGGAGCGAATGGCACTCGAAGAAAAACTGAAAAATCAGGGCATACAGCAGGGAGAATGCAATGTACTCTTTACTGCATTTTTGAAAGAATGGCTTGAAATTATAAAGCCCACCGTAGAAATAACAACCCACTCAGGATACAGTCTGACAATACTCAATAAAATCATTCCGTATTTTGACAGCAAATACCCCGGGCTCATGCTTCGGGATCTCACCCCGAAAATGATACAGGATTACTACACTTACAGCATGAACAAGGAGGGTGTTACTGCAAACACGGTTGTACACCGTCACGCTAATATCCACAAGGCTTTGAAATACGCCTTTAAGGTCGGTATGATTGAATCTAATCCCGCTGATAAGGTGGATAAGCCGAAGGTCGGAAAGTTTGAAAGTGAGCCATACAACGCAAAAGAACTTTCAGAGCTTTTTGAAGCGGTAAAGGGCACAAATCTTGAACTTGCCATTCTGCTTTCGGCATTTTACGGACTTCGCCGTGAAGAGGCGGTCGGTCTTAAATGGAAATCTATTGATTTTGAAAAGAAAACCATAACGATTAAAAGTGTTGTTACAGAAGCGTATGTTGACGGTAAGGTTACACTTGTTGAAAAGGATCGCACAAAAACAAAATCAAGCTTCAGAACGCTGCCGCTTGTTCCGCAGTTTGAAGACTTTTTAAAAAAGCTTAAAGCAGAGCAGGAGCATAACCGTGAGTTGTGCGGAAGCTATTACAATAAGGATTTTATCGACTATGTTTATGTAAATCAGGTCGGCGATATAATGAAGCCGGGTTATATTACACAGCAATTCCCGAAATTCCTTGAAAAGAACGGACTGAGAAGAATCCGCTTTCACGATCTTCGGCACTCCTGTGCTACACTTCTGTATGCAAACGGCGTAGCTCTTAAGGATATTCAGATGTGGCTCGGGCACAGCGATATTTCCACCACATCAAATATATATACGCATCTTGATTTTGACTCAAAAATCAACTCTGCTAATGCTATTTTATCCATTTTGGATGAAGATTAAAACTCTGAGTGACATCACGATTGTCATCAGAAAAGCCCTCAAAGCCTTATATATCAAGGGTTTGAGGGCATCGAAAAATTCTCGAAATGCGTTAAAAAGCGTAAAATCGGGCAGTTTTCACTGAAAATCAACAGCACAAAATTATGCCTTAAAAATGGCTGAAACCCTTGAAAATCAAGGGTTTCAGTGGTGCTGGTGACCGGGGTCGAACCGGTACGATGTTGCCACCGAAGGATTTTAAGTCCTTTGCGTCTGCCTATTCCGCCACACCAGCGTATTAAATTGTCCGTGGAAAAATGATGTCATTTTTGATGTCACTTGCCGATTTTTCGGCGGAAAATTTTTCAGAAGCCCTTATATATCAAGGGTTTCGGGACTTTCATTGAGAAATTGCATTCGAGATTTTAAGTCCCTTGCGTCTGCCTATTCCGCCACGCCGGCAAATATTAATTCATCTTTGTCAGACGACTTAAATATTGTAGTATAATTATCATCAAAAGTCAATATCTGAAATAAAAATTTTTAGCCTGTACCGATGGTATTATACGTAATACGGATTAGGCTTGAAAAGAATCACGATTGTATCAATAATCCAGCCGATGCCGAAAAGTCCGACGGTGAAAAGATAAACGACACCCATTCTGGCATTGCCTTCATAGAATTTATGCGCACCTAAAAATCCGAGAAGCAGGCAGAGGCAGAATGAAATCCACTTGTTTATCGGCTTTTTGCCCGCGGCAGGGGCGGGGGAGCGGGTAACGTTGTTGACTGACGTTATGTTTATTGTCTGCGGCTGTGCAGAGCTTTTTACGTATCCGCACGAAGGGCAGGCGTTTGAAAAGTATTCCGCACTGCATGACGGACATTTTTTCGGCTTAGTGCCGACCTTAACGCCGCAGTTCGGGCAAAAAGGGGAGTCGAATACCGTGCGGCAGTTGGCGCATTTATAGTTGAACTCAACAGCGCTGCAGGACGGACAGGTATTTATTTTATCCTCACATTCAGCACCGCAGTATCTGCAGATTTTCATAAGCTCACTTCCCGTAAAGATTACATAATTAATATATCACACACAGGCGGATAATTCAAGAATCCGGCGAACATTTTTGTTTTATCTATTGAAACGGGATTTAATAAATGGTATAATCTGAAAAAAGGAGGTAATGAAGTATGTGGGCAAAAATTATCAGTTTTATTATGGGTATTATTATGTTCTTAGGCTCGCTTTTCGGATTTTCTGCTCCCGAAAAAGGGGAGAGAGACACGATTGAGTACGGCAAGGATAATAAATCATTCAGCATAGCCATTGAGGAAAATCCGACCACGGGCTACCGCTGGAATTTTGAGATTGCCGACAAAGGCATTGTAAAGCTTTCTGACGATGATTTTATCGCACCGGAAAATAACGGCATGGCAGGCGCACCGGGCACGAGAGTGTTTACCTTTGATGCGGCGGCACCGGGCAAAACAACAATTGTTTTCAGCTATGAAAGAAGCTGGGAGCAGGGCGCGGCGGATACACTCACCGTAACGGTTGAGGTTGCCGCAGATATGACGGTAACAGTACAGGCAGCATAAAGAATAAGCGGCAGGGCACAGAGCTCTGCCGATTTTTAATATACAACAGTAATTTTGATAAAAAATATGTTTGAGTGCAATCGTTTGAATTGTATTTATTAAAAGAATAAAAATAGAATCTGCCGGTGGACAAATCAGAAAAAATTCCTCCTCGTCAGTACCTGTCACAAATTCTAAAATAAGTGTATCAGATTTATATTCTCCTGTCAAGCATTTTAAAAT
>JAZLIZ010000060.1:0-46258 GCA_045617665.1 Acutalibacteraceae bacterium
GTAATTCACCTTCATAGGCTTTTCGCTGAACATCATAAAAATTGCCGAAGCAATAGGAACACCGAAAAGAGTAAGTGTATCATTCCACTTTACCCTCGAAGCAATCAGAGGGTAAAAATACCAAAAGATATTAACAACATACATAAGGTGCCCCAATATAAAGCAAATCATACCGGCATACATATAAGTTTTTTCGCTCTCTTTGTGGGCGTATTTCAAATCAAGCCAAATATCGCCAAGCAAGCCGAAAACAAGTCCGCCTAAAATCAAAATTCCGAATTTAAGCTGTATGCCGCTCAGTTTATTGCTGATTATTGCCGAAATTGCCGTTGCAATAAAGCCGATTGAAACAATTGATTTTAATACAGCCGCCTCTGCACAGGCGCCTTTGACACGCTTAATTAAGAATGGTATCAGGAGAATAAGACCTAATGCTGTGATAATTAACGGTGCCGTCATTTTTCGTTTCCCTTTCTAATTCAGAAATAATATTAAGTTTTATTAAATTATATAACCATCTCCTGCCGAAATCAATATCGACAGGAGTAATTTTTAATAAAACTTTTTACGGTTTTACATCAACTTTCGGAAGTGTCTTGAATAAGCCTTTGAAAAATGCTACGAGCTTTTTGAAGAATCCGGCGTTAACGGTAACTTTGCTGTCCATTGAAAGGTCATTGCCGCTGCTGTCTTTCTGAACAATGCCGTTGCTGTCAACAATTTTAACCGTATAGTTTATATCAGATTTAATTTCCCCGTATGTGTATGAAACAGACTTGTTGTCGCCATCCTTAACCTTTGCACCGTTTACATAAAGTGCAAGGTGATAACCCTCCGGAACATCCGTTGCAGTTGCAGTGATTGTAACAATACTGCGGTAGTCAAAGGTTTTAGCTGTTGCAACATTAACCAGATTATCTGCCGTGTAGTCGCCAAATGGAGCATTCTTGATTGTGAATATGCTGTCCGGGTTAATTACACTCGGATCATTTGTAGGTACCTTTATAATACCATATGTTTCCGGATCTATTTCTCCAAAAGCATACCTTCTATCCATATACACAAAACTTGCATTATCAGTCAGCGGAATAACTGTTACCTCAGTTGCATTTTCTGAAATTTCATACATTACATAATCGCTTAAATCTTTACCGCACTTCATATAATACATTTTCGCATCTTCAACCGCAATTTCATTCTTATCAGCATAGATATATCTTTTTGTATCAAACTCTGAAGCGAGTTGAAAATAATTATTTACATCCATAAGATCTAATCCGATTATATCCGTTTCTATATCATATAGCAATGATTCAGCTGATTGGTGGATATACCCATCACTGTCCAAATAATAATATATTTCATAATCAGGGTAATTGTTGTCATATGCATAAATTCTATCTTGACCATCAACTTTTCTATAGTAAAGAAAGTTAACGGCATGACCTGTGCAACCGGCAAACCACATTCCAATGTTGAGAGTTCCATCGTTATCAAAATTATGGTTTTTTACATAATTTACACAGGAATTCCAATCCGATTCTGTGTCTATTTTTTTATTTAAGTCAATATTGCCACCGGCAACTATAGATTTATATTCGGCTCCCGGCCCTTGTATATGAAAATAGTGACAAATCGGAGCTTTAACAATATCAGATTCAGTAAATGAGTATAGCGGATCGCTATTTAATCCTCCAATAATGGACTTGCTTAAATTGTTGGTATAGTAACCTGAACTTGTTACAGCCATTCCGAAGCAATGTCCATTAGGTGAATCTAAATCAACATAGTTGTCAAAACTATACGTTTCTTCTCCAAGGTTATAGATGTTTTTTTCATTATGTCCATTGCAAAGCTTGAATTCTATACCGTTTTCATCAGCAAAAGTTTTCGCCTTACAATTTAAAGTGTCAGAGCAGATATATGTGGATTCAACACTATATCCAAATAAATCTTTATAAAAAATATCACCAATATTAATCACAGAAGCAGGAATATGAATGTATTCAAGGCTCTCACATCCATCAAAAGTTCCATCATCAATAGTTGTTACATTGTCCGGTATAGTTGCACTTGTAAGACTTACGCAAAAACAAAACGCCCATTCGCCTATACTTATCACACTATTTGGTATAACTAAATTTGTAAGACCTACACAATACGAAAATGCCGCATATCCTATACTTGTTACGCTCTCAGGGATTGTTACACTCATGAGATTCATGCAAAAGCTAAACGCATAATCACCTATTTTTTTAACATTATCCGGAATTGAATAATTAGTCATTTCTTTTCCGGCAGGATACTGAACAATCACTGTTTTATCTTTATTGAACAAGATGCCATCTTTATCACTTGAATAATAATTGTTATTTATGTCAACTGATATATTTGTCAAACTATTACACTCTAGAAAAGCGCCCTCACCTATGCTTTTTACACTATTGGGTATGATTACGTTTGTTAAGCTATCACAAGATTCAAAAGCGCCTTCACCTATACTTGTTACATTATCAGGAATTGTTATACTTATGAGACTATTACATCCACAAAATGCATTATCACCGATAGTTTTAACACTTTTACCTTTATTTACGCTTGTCAGGTCGTAACAATTTCTAAAAGCACTATTTCCAATACTTATTACGCTATCTGGAATAGTTACACTCGTGAGACTTGTACAGTAATTAAATGCATCATCACCTATACATTTTACAGTGTTAGGAATAGTTATGCTTTTAAGACTTTCGCAACCGACAAAAGCAGAACCCGCTATACAATTAGTTCCGTTCTTAATTTTATAATCTTCAAATACATCTTTCACACGCAGTAAATGATTACCCAAATATAACGAATTGTTTTCCCAGTTTTTTTCGTTATTATAGTAAGCTGTACCTTCTATTATACCTTTTCCAATGCTTGTTATACTTTCAGGTATGATTATACTTGTCAGACAAGTACAATCCCAAAAAGCATAGGACGGTATTTCATTTATCCAGCCAAATTCATAATCGCAATCACTTCCTATTGGTCCGGCAGATCTAATCATATCGCAACCGTAAAATGCACCTTGGCCTATGCCAATTACACTGTTTGGAATGGTTACACTTATTAAATTTTCGCAATACGTAAACGCATGACCGCTTATTTTTGTTACACCGTTATTAACAACAATGGTTTTAATTAATGAACGTGAAGAATACCACGGAACTTTTGTTGAATAACCATAATAATCTGTCATTGCTCCAGTTCCGGAAATTGTCAGCACACCATCATTTGAAAGGTTCCATGTTAAATTTGCTCCGCAGGTGCCACTGCTTGTCGCACTCGCCTTAACACTGAATGCATCCAGCACCTCAGCAAAGCCGTCACCGCCAACGGCGACAGTACCCAATACCATAACGGCACAGAGTAAAATTGTTAATAGCTTCTTTGAAATTTTCATTTGCAATCCTCCGTATGTTTGATAAAATTACTCAAAAGCAGTCTATATATCGTCTGTTTTTGAATACTATATCACATTATTTCAGAAAAGTCTATATATCGTCTATATATTTTTTCTGTCGATTATATAATTGACTAAAGTCTATATATAGTCAGGAGAGATGAATTTGAAAACAAGAGAAGCTGTTGCTCAAAGGATTCTTGAACTATGCGAGGAAAGAAAAATAACAGTAAATGCTCTTGCTAATATTTCCGCCGTACCGCCGTCAACGGTTAAAAGTATAATCTACGATGTCAGCAAAAATCCGGGAATTGTAACAATTAAAATGCTCTGTGACGGTCTCGGAATTTCACTTGACGAGTTTTTCAGCAGTGAGCTTTTCAAAAATCTTTCACAGGAAATAGAATAAACCGGCTGCCTGTGTTTACGGCAACCGGTTGTTTTTATTTTAAATGATATATTAAAACTCATATACCCTTGCTTCGTAGGGCTTTGTTATAAAGCTGTTTTCGGTTTTCGGAACATCGTAGTTTGAGATTACAAGCTTGCCCTTTGTGAGGTCTATGCCATCCGGGGCTTTGAATTTAACGCCCTTATCCGAGAATGAGAGAATAACGAGCAGCTTTTTGCCCTCATAATTTCTTTCATAAACGAAAAGCTTTGAGTTGCACTTATAATACTGCTTGAAATCGCCGTAAATTGCAAGGTCATTGCCCTTGCGGTAATTTATGAGCTTGCGGTAATAGTTGAGTAGTGAATTTTCGTCCTTTTCACAGTCATCAACATTGATTTCGGTATAATTCGGGTTAATATTAAACCACGCTTTTTCGGCAGTTGTGAAGCCTGCGTTTTTCTCATTTTTCCATTGAACGGGAGTTCTTGCGTTTTCACGGTTTACCTTGCTTGAAAGCTTGCAGTATCTTTTTTCGCTGAAGCGGAGAATACCGTGGAAAAGGCGGTAATTATTGAAGGTCATAACATCCTTGTAATCGGAGAGGCTGTCAATATCAATATTGGTCATACCGATTTCCTGCCCCTGATAAATAAAGGGTGTTCCGCACAGCATAATAAACATTGTTGCAAGCATTTTGCCGCTCTCAACCCTGTAATTCAAATCGCCGTATCTGTCAATAATTCTTGCATGGTCGTGGTTTTCAATGTAGAGGGAATTCCAGCCCCTGCCGTACATTTGGTGCTGCCATTTGTCATATATGTTTTTAAGTCTGCGCAGGCTGAAAGGGATTTTAACCCAATCCGTCATAAAGCAGTTTGCGTTCATATGGTCAAATGAAATGAGCATATCAAGCTTCTGATTGGGTCCCTCGGTGCAGAGATTGACCGCATCCTTAAGGCTTGTCATAGGTCCTTCGCCCACATTGAAGCAGTCATATTCATTGAGCACCTCTTTGAATTCATCAAGGTATTCCTCAAGGTGAGGGCCGTGCTTATAGTGCTCAACGCCTGTAGCAACAGGCAGCGGAAAACCGTTTGGCAAACCCTCTGCCTTTGAAATAAAGGTGATAACATCCTCACGGAAGCCGTCAACGCCCATATCGAGCCAGAAGCGCATAATACTTTTAACCTCTTCCCTGACCTTTGGGTTATCCATATTCAAATCCGGCTGACCCTTTGCAAAAACATGGAGGTAATATTCATCGCAATCCTTATTGTATTCCCAGGCGTTGCCCTCAAATACGGAAAGCCAGTTATTTGGCGGTTTTTTGCCGTTTTTACCCCTGCCCTTGCGCCAGATATAATAATCGTGGTAGGGGTTATCAACACCCTTGCAGGATTCCTTAAACCAATGATGCTCCGTTGATGTGTGATTAACAACAAGGTCCATAAAGACCTTCATACCCCTTTCGTGAGCACCTTCAAGAATCATTTTGAAATCATCAAGTGTTCCGAATTCGGGGTTTATATTTTTATAATCGGAAATATCATAGCCGTAATCACAGTTAGGCGTGGGATAAATGGGCGAAAACCATATTCCGTCAACACCAAGGCTTTTAATATAATCAAGCTTACTGTAAACTCCGGGCAAATCGCCTATGCCGTCACCGTTACTGTCGCAAAAGCTCCTTGTCCAAATCTGATAAACGGACATTTCCTTATACCAATGTCTTTTAATTTCAGCCATTTCAATTCCCCTTTCAGTTTATGTAAAAAATATACCACATAGCGAAGCATAATACAATATCGCTCTGTGGTATTTTTAATCAGGCTTTTTTCTTTTCTTTTTTCTTCTTCGATGTAAACTCAATCTGTGTCAGCAATACTCCGGCAAACATTATCAGACAGCCGGCAAGCGCTCTTGTTTCAAGCTTATCGTGAATGATGAGCCAGCCGAAAAGCACGCTGAAAACGGATTCAAGGCACAGCAAAACGGAGGCAACCGCAGGCTGTGTATATCTTTGACCGTAAATCTGAAATGTGAAAGCGAGTGAACAGCTGCCTACACCTGCGTAGATGATGGGCACGGCGGATTTACTGATTGCTTCCATATCCGGCTTACCCTCAAAGATAAACATACAGATAATCGAGAGAATACCTGCAACAAGATACTGACCGCATGAAAGCGCAATTCCGTCAACCCTGGTGCAGAAATAATCAACAACGAGAATGTGAATTGCAAAGCAAAATGCGCAAAGAAGCGCAAATTTTTCGCCCTCGCCAACGGTAAAATCACCCTCGGGAACACAAAGATAATATAAGCCGATAACTCCCGCAACAACTCCGAGCCAAACATTGATTTTGGGGAATTGCTTTAAGAAAAGGCCGAGAACAGGAACAAGAATCATATAAAGCGCCGTGATAAATCCGACCTTGCCGGCAGGAATATCAAAGCTGAAGGCGTGCTGCTGTAAATTACTGCCGCAAAACAGAACAAATCCGCAGACAGAGCCTCCGATTAACATTCCCTTAAAATCAAATTTTTTCTTTTCTTCGGGAAGTGCTTTTTTATTTTGCTTATTAAAATTGTAAAGCAATACAGGAATCAGTGCAACACCGCCGATAATCAAGCGAATACCGTTAAAGGTAAATGTTCCTATATGAGCGCCGACCTTCTGTGCAACAAAGGAAAGACCCCATATAAGTGCTGCGGCAATGCAATAAATCGGTCCTATATCTTTCTTATTCAAACGAGCCATATTATTTCCTTAACAAAACTGCCCACAGAAAAAGCTGCGGGCAGTCTTTATATTAAATATTATTCTGCATCGGTTACTTCTGCTTCAACCTCTGCCTTTGCTTCTTCAACAGCCTCTGCTTCTTCTGCAACAGCTTCTGTCTCAGCTGCTTCTGCTTCTTCAGTTTCTGCTTCTTCAGTTTCTGCTTCTGCTTCGGCAGCCTCTTCCTCGGCTTCATCCTCGGCAACAGGCTCAATAAGAGCACGAATTGAAAGAGAAACTCTCTTCTTATCAAAGTCAATGGCGGTAATCTTGCAGGTTACCTTTTCACCGACCTTAACAATTTCATCGGGCTTTTCAACTCTGCGGTCTGCAAGCTGTGAAATGTGGATAAGACCGTCAATACCGGGAATAACCCTTGCGAAAGCACCGAAGCTTGTAAGGCTGACAATCTCTGCTTCAATAACGGAGCCCTCGGGATAATCCTTTGCGAGAATTGCCCAGGGATTATCTTCATCCTTGCGGTAGCCGAGTGAAATCTTTTTGTTTTCTTTGTCAAGTGACTTAACGAAAACCTCAACCTCCTGGCCAACCTCAAAAACATCTGAAGGATGCTTAATTCTCTTCCATGACATTTCGGAGATGTGAACCATTCCGTCAACACCGCCGATGTCAACAAATGCACCGTAATTTGTGAGAGATTTAACTACACCGCTGTAGCTCTTACCCTCTTCAACCTGTGCCCAGAAAGCCTCTGAAGCAGCCTTCTTTGCCTCGTTGAGAACGGAACGGATTGAGCCGACAGCTCTTCTTCTTCTGGTATCAACATCAATAATTCTGAACTGAACATCCTTCTTGACAAGCTCTTCAAGCTTATCATCTCTGCGCTCTGTTGCCTGTGAAGCGGGGATGAAAACTGTTGAGCCCTGATATGAAGCAAGAACACCGCCCTTGATAACGGAAATGATTGTTCCGTCAAGAACTCTGCCGTCCTCCTTGGCTTCAACGATGTCAACCCATGACTTCTGAGCATCTGCACGCTTCTTTGAAAGCTGAACGGTTCCCTCTGCATCATTACCCTTCATAATAACGAGTGAAAGCTCGTCACCGACTTTAAGAGCCTTTTTGGGGTCAACGGAGGGGTCATTGCTGAATTCTTCATATGAAAGAATGCCTGTCAAACCGCCGAAGCGATGTGTGCCGGGCAATGATACCTTGATTTCTGTTGTGTTGATTGCTTCAACAACGCACTTAACGAGTGAATCATCGTCAAAATTATCGTTAAGCATTGCTTCAAAATCACTATCAACCGATGCTGCTGCAGAAGGCACCTCCTCTACCTCAATATTTGTGTTTTCATTGATTTCGGACATTGCTAAAAGTACCTCCTTAATTATTACAGCCGGAGTTGATGCTCCCGCTGTCACACCCACCCGGGTGTATGTGGAAAAATCTATATTTTTGAGCTCTGAAGCTCTTTCCACCAAAAATGATTCACAGTTTTCTTTGCACAGATTATAGAGCTTAACCGTGTTTGAACTGTGCCTGCCGCCCACGATGACCATCGCATCATTACTTTTGGAGAGCAACTCCGCTTCTTCCTGTCTTTTGCGTGTAGCACTGCATATTGTATCAAATAAATTTAATTTTGTACAGTATAATTTTAAGATTTCCTGACATTTTTTCCATTCATTTTCGGAAAAAGTCGTTTGTGATACTGCTATTATTCTCTTTTGGCAATATTCTGCATTAGTTTCAAGTATTTCTTCCAGCTCTTCGGCACAGGAATAAATAACCGTCTGACCCTTGCAGTGACCCTTTATGCCGATAACCTCCGGGTGCTTTGAATCCCCGGCAATGAGAACAAGTGTATCTTCATCGGAATTTTCCATAACGATATTATGGATTTTTTTAACAAACGGGCAGGTTGCATCGCAGATTTCAGCACCTCTGCTCTGCAAAACATCATAATCGGATTTTGAAATTCCGTGTGCTCTGATGATTATATTTTCGCCCTTTTCAGCCTGTGACGGCTCTTCAATAACCGAAACGCCCTTCGATTCAAGGTCATCCGTCACATCCTTATTGTGAATAAGCAAGCCGAGAGTTTTGCAGGGTATTTTTTTATCCGCAAAATCATAAGCCATACCCACGGCACGGTCAACACCGAAGCAGAAGCCGGCGGTTTTTGCAAGAGTTAACTGCAATGCCCTTCCTCCCACTGAAGCTTGATTTTATCCATAATGTAATCTGCGGCAGTGCCAAGCTCTTCTCTTGACGGCTCCTCCGCCATATTCAGCTCCGAATAATCAATAACCTTGCCGAATCTGACTGTATATTTTGTGTGCTTCTTTAAGCCGTCACTGTTGTAAACCGAAACAGGAAGCACATTGCATTTTGAATAATTTGCAATTGAAGCAACACCTTTTTTTGCGCTTTTGGGTGTGCCGTCCTTTGAACGGGTGCCCTCAATGAAGATGCCGAGAATATGACCCTCCGCCGGTATTCTTTTTGCATAATTCAGCGCTCTTGAATCTGCACCGCCTCTGACGATGGGAAAGGCATTGACTAATGTAATAAACTTTGCAACAAAAACGTTATCGAAAAGCTCCTTTTTTGCCATAAAATGAAGCTGTCTGTTTTTAATACCGAGTGCAATAATCAGCGGGTCAAGGGCATGGATATGGTTTGAAGCAACAATAAAGCCGCCCTCCTCGGGAATATTTTCCGTTCCGACATACTCAACCTTAAAGAATAATTTGCAAATAAATCTGCCGAGGGGACGGAGAATATCATACGCCTTACTCTCTTTGATTTTTTCAAAATCGAAATTAACGGATTTTCCTGCCATCACATTTTCTCCTTGATTAGTCTGATTACTTCCGCAATGGAATCCTCACGGGTAAACGGAGTGGTATCAACCAGCACACTATCCTCCGCCGGCTTTAAGGGAGCAATCTCTCTGTGAGAATCGTTATAATCTCTTTCAATCAGTTCTTTAAGAACATCGTCATATTTAACATCCGTTCCCTTTTCGATAAGCTCCTTATAACGCCTTTCAGCTCTCTTTTCGGGTGCGGCGGTAAGAAAGATTTTAACCTGTGCATCGGGCAGAACAACCGTTCCTATATCTCTGCCGTCCATAAGGCAGGAATTTTGTTTTGCAATATTCCTCTGCAAATCAAAAAGGAAAGCCCTTACAGCCGGAATGGCTGAAACATTTGAAGCCGCCATTGATGCCGCCGGAGTTCTGATTTCCTCGGAAACATCCTCACCGTTTAACAAAACATGCTGACAGCCGTCAATAAATTTAAGCTCAACGGTTATTTTGTCAAGTGTTTCTCCGACTGCCTGTGCATCCTTTGTGTCAAGATTATGGCGCAGAGCATTTACGCCGACAGCCCTGTAAAGAGCACCCGTATCAACATAAATGAATCCGAGCTCCTGTGCAACCGCACGGGCAACCATACTTTTGCCGGAGCCTGCAGGCCCGTCAATGGCAACATTTATAATTTTATTCATATTCTTTCTTCCTCACTGTATTTTATTCGGCTGCGGATTTTCCGGCAAGACAGCCTGTTGAAAAGGCTATCTGCAAATTGAATCCGCCCGTATAAGCATCAACATCAATAACCTCACCTGCAAAATAAAGCCCCTTAACAAGCTTTGATTCCATAGTTGAGGGGTTTATTTCTTTAACGGAAACACCGCCCCTTGTTATGATTGCTTCTTCAACAGGTCTGAAGCCCGTAACGGTCAAAGAAAGGTTTTTAAGCAGATGAACAAGGTATTCACGCTGTTCCCTTGTTATCTGATTAACCTTTGTTGCCATGGGAATACGGCTGAGCTTAACGATTACGGGAACAAGCTTTTTCGGCAAAAGAGAATCAAGAGCGTTTATAAAATTCTTGTTTGTATTTTCGCCGAAATCCCGAAGTATTCTTGCATCAAGCTGTTCCTCGGTCAACGCAGGCTTCAAATCAATATATATTTTGTATCTTCCGTCCTCGGGATTTTTAAGGTGAGCGGATGCCGAAAGAATCATAGGCCCGCTTACCCCGAAATGGGTAAACAGCATTTCTCCGAAATCGGAATAAACTTCTTTTTGGGTTGCTGTGTCAATTATTTTTATTGCGGTATTACGCAGGGATAAGCCCATTAAAGCACTGCAATAGCCCTCGTGACATTCAAGCGGAACAAGAGAGGGCTTTATATCGGTTACGGTGTGCCCTGCCTGTTTTGCAAGCTCGTAACCGTCACCGGTTGAGCCTGTTTGAGGATACGACTTACCGCCTGTTGCAACTATTACCCTGTCGGCATTAAAAATTTTGCCGTCCTCGGTTTTAACGCCCTTAATTTCACCGTCCGAAATAATCAGTTCTTTGACTCTGCCCTTTGTTACACCGGCGTATTTTCTTGTATAGGCGTAAATGCAGTCCACAATATCGGACGCCTTATCTGAACCGGGAAAAATGCGGTTACCTCTTTCAACCTTCAGAGTAACCCCACGGCTTTCAAAAAAATTCACAATATCCGCAGGCATAAGGTTATTAAACGAGCTGTAAAGAAATCTGCCGTTTCCGGGAACATTGGCTATAAGCTCCTGCACCGAATTACAGTTATTGCTCACATTACAGCGACCCTTACCGGTTATCATCAGTTTTCTGCCCGGCTTATCGTTTCGCTCAATCAGAGTAACCTTTGCACCGTTTTCTCCGGCTGTTCCCGCCGCCATCATACCCGATGCACCTGCGCCGATAACAACAACGGAATTGCTCATTGCTTTTCCTCCGTAGCGGTGCGGTAAACTCTGTATTCATCCCATATTTTTTCAAGCTCTTCAAGGTTTTGGTGAACCTCATCCTGCCTTTCTCTTGCGGAGGCGGCAATAAGAGCATTGATAACAGAGAGAGGTGCAACAAGGGAATCAACAAACGAAACCATACTGCTCTTTGCAATAAGCAGATAGGTTGCATACTGTGCAATGGGCGAAAGCTCGCTGTCGGTTATTGAAATAACGGTTGTTCCCCTCGATGTGGCAAATCTCAACGCTTTAATGGTCTGATTTGAATACCTCGGAAAGCTGAAGGCGATGCAGACATCATTTTTATCAATGCGGAGCATCTGCTCGAACATTTCACTTGTGGCAGAGGTGTCAACAAGCACCACATCATATAGAAAGCCCATATAGAACGCCGCAAAGGATGCAAGGGATGAGGATGAACGAACGCCGAGAATATAAATCTTTCTCGCCTTGTTAATCGCATCAACAGAGCCTCTGAACGCCTCTCTCGAAACATTCTCTCTCGTTTCCTTAATCATTTCAATATCGGAAAGAAAGGCGTTGTCAATAATACTGTCCCCATCCAGCCTTTCGGCGGCTTCCATTCTCTGAACGCTTGTCAGACGGCTTTTAACCGTTTCCTGAAGATTTTTCTGAAATTCGGGATAACCGTCAAAGCCGATGTGAGAAGCAAATCTTACAACGGTCGATTCGCTGATATTAACTGCCTTACCAAGCTCGGAGGCAGTCATAAACGAAGCCTTTTCATAATTGCTTTTTATATAATCGGCAATTTTTTTCTGTCCCTTTGAAAGACTGGCGTAGTAATATTCTATTTTTTCCCTGATAGTTTCACTCACTTAAAGAACCTCAATTCTTCTTATACAAGCTGTCAAGCTTAAATTTCCAGGCAAAAACCTTTGAAACATCATAATCCTCAGGTATTTTCTGTGCAACACGCATTGCCTCTGCACCCTTTAGTGCAGAAGAAAGCATTGCCGTGAAAAATCCGTGAGCCTTTGCCGCATTTTTCAGCTTTTTGATTATAACATCCGGCTTAATATCGGGAAGATGGCCGGAGAAAATCGCATCAACATCTTCATCCGTGATGATTTCACTTTCAAAAAGATAGGTCAGCTCATCATTATCCGTTGAAATAAGACCTCTCTTGATAAAATCAACAAAGCAGCAGAGTGCACCGATTTTTTTGAAATAATTAACCTGATATTTCCAGAGGGTGTATATACTTACACTGCCGTCATCAATTATGGCTTCCGCCAGCATCTGACCGCCCCTGATTGCATTGGCAATACCGTTGCCGAGCAGAGGAATTGTCATAAAGGCGCTGTCACCTACCGTGGCATAGCCCTCCGAAACCATAATGGGAGCAGGGTAACGCACGGGAATAGATGTGGCAAAGCCGCCTCTGATAAGCTTATCGCCGATAATCGGGTTATCCTTTTTAAGCTGTGCAAAGGATTCCTCATAGCTTTCTTCGGTTAAATCCCCTATATTGCCGATAAGTGTACTGATTGAGCCGTCAAACTCCATTCCGCACCAGCAAATACCGGGCTTACCCATATATTTAAGATAGAATTTATATTTATCATCATATTCAACGCCCTCCCTCGGCTCATAATAGGAGTGGAAAACATTGAAAACTTCGTCGGGGCGGGGCTTTCCGGTGATACCGCCCTTACCGTTAAATTCCGCTCTGAACGGTGAATTACAGCCGCTTGCATCAATGACAAGGTCGGCAAATATTTCTTTTTCACCGATTTTTATACCCTTTACGGCATCCTTTTCAAATATCAGAGAATCAACTGCTGTACCGAATTCAAGCTTAACACCCACCTCTTCACAGGCAGCTGTTCTTTCTCTGCCGAAGGTTCTTCTTTCGATACTCCAGTCTCTTTCATCTTCATTTATGTTGAGAAGAATTGATTTATCCGTATTAGGGCCTACGAAATAACAGGGTGTGCTTTTTTTACTGCCCTCGGGAACGGGGATGTCAAGGTCGGTAAAAAGCTTTACCTCACAAACATCAATCTGGTCATGGCAGAGATGCTCCCTGTCGCTTTTTTCATAAACAGTTACGGTACAGCCTGCCTTTGCAAGAGAATATGCTGCCTGCAAGCCGCCCATACCTGCGCCGATAACAACTATGTTCTTTTTCACGGTTATATTCTCCCCTCTGCTCTTTCTTTTCTTAAATATGAGCCCTGCGGAACGCTTACATCACAGGCAAAGGAAATTATCTCCATCGGATGGGGGCAGTTTTCGATTTTTTCGCCCTTGTCATCCCTCAAATCCTTAACGGTTACCCTTTGGGGTGCCTTGCCCTTAAACATTATTTCAAGCTCATCACCCTCAAAGAAACGGTTACGCTGTGAAACATAAATTCTGCCCCCGGACTGCTCCTGTGCAATGCCCACAACATCCCACTCTCTGACATAACCTCCGCCGTAATAAATCTGTGCATCGTCCATAGGCGATGTGAAATAAAAGCCTGTGCAGTATTCTCTGTTGCTTGCCTTAACAGGCTCATCGGTTATCCACTTTTCGGGCTTATAGAGTGGGTCAAAGCCGCTTGCCTTAAAGCCGTCAAGGGCACATCTGTAAGCATTGATTGCAGAGGCGGCATAATATGCGGATTTTGCCCTGCCCTCAATCTTAAAGCTGTTAATACCGGCGGCATAAAGCTCGGGTATATGCTCAATCATACACATATCACGGGAGTTAAAAATATAAGTGCCGTTTTCGTTCTGCTCAACGTGGAAATATACGCCGGGGCGTTTTTCCTCCGTAAGTGAATAGTGCCAGCGGCAGGGCTGTGCGCAGTCACCACGGTTTGAATCTCTGCCTGTCATATAATTTGAAAGCAGACATCTTCCGCTGAACGAAACGCACATTGCTCCGTGAACAAAGCACTCAATTTCAAGCTCCCCGGGGCATTTTGCTCTTATGCCCGCAACTTCTTCAAGAGAAAGCTCACGGGCGGTAACGATTCTTTTTGCGCCCAAATTATAAAGCTCGGTTGCGGTGGCATAATTTGTTACACCCGCCTGGGTGGAAATATGAATTTCGGTATCGGGTGCATACCTTTTAGCCGCAATCATAACACCGAGGTCTGTAACAATAAGTGCATCAACTCCGCAGTCCGTTGCATATTCAAGGAATTCCGGAAGCCTGTCAATCTCGTTATTTCTCGGAATAACATTGCAGGTTAAATAAACCTTAACGCCGTTTCGGTGAGCATATTCACAGGCTTTTTTCAGGGCTTCACCCCCGAAGGATGCCGCCGCAGTTCTCATACCGAATCGGTCAGAGCCGAGATAAACCGCATCCGCTCCGTATTCAATTGCCGTTTTAAGCCTTTCTTCATCGCCGACTGGGGCAAGAAGCTCCGGCAAGGGATAATTATTCAAAGTTCAAACCTCTTAACTGTTATTGGCACGGAGAACAAGGTTAGCATTTCTGTCATGCTCCGCCTGTGTGACTGCCATATAAATCTTTCCGTATTTATCGTGACGGAAGAAATAATAATTTGTGCTGTCGGGGTAAAGAGCCGCATTGATTGCATCATCGCCCGGATTACAGATAGGTCCCGGAGGAAGTCCGCCGTTATCGTAGGTGTTGTATGCTCTGCTGAAATTCATTGCGGAAACGGGGTCAACATTATCCGCAACAAATTTATCAATGTAGGTCTGTGTTGAGTCACAGTTAATTGTGGGCCACGAAGCAGAATGCTTAAGTCTGTTGTGAAGAACGGATGAAATCAGCTTCATCTGCTCCGTGTCGGCGGCCTCACGCTGAATTATGGATGCAATAGTCAATATTTCATCCATTGAATAGCCAAGCTCCTTTGCCCTCTTGTCATATTTATCGCTCCAATGGTTTTCGGCGCCGTCAAGAAGCTTACGGATTACGCTGTTGGGGTCGCTGTCAACATAGAAATCATAAGTATCCGGATAAAGGTAGCCCTCAAGCTTAAAGGTTCTGCTCTGGGCTTTCGGAATAAGCTTAAGGAAATCATAAGCAAAATCCGTTCCGTTGATTGATGAGATGAGCTTTGATTTTTTGCACACCTCAAATTTTTCAAGCTTATCAAAAATCTGATATGAGCACCAGCCCTCGGGAATTGTAACACGGATTGTTTCTTTGCCCTTCTGGGTTTCCTTGAACTCACTCAGATAGCCTTCAAGACCCATATTTTTTGAAACATCATAAACTCCGCTGAGGTAAACCGGCTCTGTTTTATTCGTTTTATTTATGTTTTTAACAAAATATGTGAATGAATAAAACAGTTTGCAGAAAAGCTTTTGTTTTATCAGCCCTTCCGATGAAAGAATATCAATAATATCGTTTGTATCCGCATCGTTCGGTATTGTGACGGTTACTTCCTCTTCACTTCTGTGGAACGCCACAACATCATTAAGGCATGAAATACCGACAACGGAGAAAAAGCCTGCAAAAGCAATGACGATTGCAAGGAACAGAGCGAGAACTCCGTTGCCGGCAACCTTTTTAGGCAGGGGCTTCGGCTGTTGAGTCTGAACAGGCTGTGTTCTGACAGGCTTAACATTTGAAAAATAAATTTCACCGTTATACCTCGGCTTGCTGTCATCAAAGGACTGGTCAAACAAATCCTCATCATCTATATGCACTTCAAATTTAGGCTTTGCACCGTTCGGCTTTTCTTCTGTTTTATTTTCAAGCTCATTAAAAAGATTATCAAGCTCATCAGGTGAAAGATAATCTTCATCTGATATTGTAACCTTGAACGGCTTTTTTTCTTCTGCCATTATGCTTTCCCCTCTTTAGTGTTTTTTGATTTCAGGAGCATTGCAATGTTGACCTGAGTTTTTCGGCAAAATCACTGCCTTTTATGAATTTAACTATTTCCAGACCGAAATTGACGGCACTGCCCATACCCTTGCCCGTGATAACATTACCGTCGGTAACAACAAATTCGCCTGTTGCCTCTGCGCCCCTTAATTCATCCTCAAAGCCGGGGAAACAGGTGGCGTTTTTGCCCTCTAAAATTCCCTTTCTGCCTAAAATCATAGGTGCGGCACAGATTGCGCAAACAAGCTTGTTATTTTCGGTGCAGAAATCTATTGCGCTGTTAACCTTTTCATCTGCCATTAAATTGGTTGTGCCCGGCATACCGCCCGGTAAAATAATTCCCTCAAGCTTTTCAAATGATATTTCATCTGCGGCTTTATCGGTAACAACCGTTATACCGTGTGAGCCGGTAACCGATTTTGAATTTATGCCCACGGATTCAATTTCTATATCCGCTCTTCTGATAACATCAAGAGTTGCTATGGCTTCAACCTCTTCAAAGCCGGGTGCAAAAAACATATAAAGCATATTTATTCTCCTCTGATTGCCTTTATAACTGCGGCATAAACCTTATCGGATATTTCTTCAATTGAGAGGGGCTCACCGTTTTTGGCACAGCTTACCCTTGCCCAGCCGAGTTTTTTGCAGGCATAATCTGCGGCAACTCTGCAGGCTGAAAGATAATCGGTATCCTTTTCGTGAATATCCTTTTTCGATTCATCGCCCTTATATCTGCCGGACATAAGCTTTTGTGAAACCTCAACCGGCATATCAAGGTAAACAACCGCATCCGGCTTCGGTATTCCCATTTTGCCGTATTCAAAATCCTCAAGCCATTCAAGGTAATAATCCCAATCCTTTTTTTTAACCTTTGTGAGCTGATGATAGGCGTTTGAGGTTGTATATCTGTCGGCAAGAAAGACCTCGCCGTTTTGATATTTTTCTTTCCAGTAACAGTTATAGCTTACGAATCTGTCAACCGCATAAAACGAAGAGGCTGCATAGGCATTAACGTCACCGGGCTTGTTACCGAAACGGCCCGCAAGGTATTGCTTAACGAGAATACAGGCATCATCATCATAATTCGGAAGCTTGATTTTGTTGATTTTAATGCCCTCTTTTTCAAGTCTTTCAGAAAGAAGAGCCTCCTGCGTGGATTTTCCGCTGCCGTCAAGACCCTCAATAACAATAAGCTTTCCCATAATCAATTCCTCCGAAACAACGGGCAAAAGTGCGTACATCACGGCACTCCCCCATATTCTGTTATATTTTAACAGATAAATATAGATTTTGCAAGAAAAATTGCAAAAATGTAAATTTTATCCCGACAATAAAAAATTAAAAAATACCGCAGAGCAAACTGCGGCAAAATATGTTTAATTTCATTAATAATGTAAATTCCACAAAGCAATTCAACATCATTCAAGACCGGCGAAAAAATCATCATAAGAGCAGTTGTATATTTTTCTTAATTCAATCAACACACTTGCACGAATATTCAGTTCCCCTGCTTCATATTTTGCATAAGTTGTTCTTCCGATATCACAATTCCGCCTTTGAAGCTCGGCGCAAAGCTTTTCCTGTGAAATATCTGCCTGATTTCTGAGCCGACGCAGATTATCACCCATATTTCTATCCCGTCTGATTTTTTGTTCCATAAAATTACCTCCAAATTGACCAGTATAGGTTGCAATATAGATAATTTTATGATACAATCACAACAAATGTTGACCGCAATACTGGTCAATTATATTTTATAGGAGGTTTTTATGAAAAAAATTAACTTGAAAATATTATCACTCCTGCTGTGTGCAGTAATGGTTCTGGGAACTGTTGCCGTTGGCGGTGACGGGTTTGTCGAGGTGCTGGAAGCAATCAGTGTAAAAGCAAGTGCGACTAAAAGCGGCATCTATACTTATACTGTAACTAATGGCGAGGCTATAATTACCGATTGCGACTCATCCGTAAGTGGTGACATAACTATTCCGTCAACCTTGGGTGGATATCCGGTAACAAGCATTGGTGATTGTGCGTTTGAATATTGCACCGGTTTGAAAAGTATAACCATACCAAACAGTGTAACAAGCATTGGTGATCATGCTTTTGAATGGTGTGATCGTTTGACAAGCGTAACTATACCTAACAGCGTGACGAGTATAGGAGATTCTTCTTTTGATAATTGTCGCAGTCTAACAAGCATTACTATACCGAATAGTGTAACGAGCATAGGTGAATTTGCATTTGGATTTTGTGACTCTCTGACAAGTATAATAGTTGACAGCACTAACAAATATTATTCAAATGATAAATATGGTGTATTGTTTAACAAAGATAAAACAGAGTTAATTCAATATCCTGTTGGTAACAGCAGAATAAGCTACAGTATTCCCGAAGGCGTAACAAGTATAGGTGATGAGGCGTTTGCTGAGTGTGTAAGCCTCACAAGTATAAGCATCCCAAGCAGCGTAACAAGCATAGGAGATGCAATTTTTGCATACTGTATTGCCTTGACAAGTGTAAAGATTGGTAACGGCGTAACAAACATAGGCGATGAAATGTTTGCTGGTTGTGAAAGTCTTGCAAGCATAACCATACCAAATAGTGTAAAAAGTATAAGTTGTTTCGCTTTTGAAGAGTGTACTGCCCTGACAAGTGTAACAATTCCAAACGGCGTAACAAGTATAGGTGATGAGGCGTTTGCTAATTGTGTAAGCCTCACAAGTATAAGCATCCCAAGTAGCGTAACAAGCATAGGACAAGGAATTTTTGCAGACTGTATTGCCTTGACAAGTGTAAAGATTGGTAAAGGCGTAACAAATATAGGCGATGGAATGTTTGTTGGTTGTGAAAATCTCACAAGCGTAACCATACCAAATAGCGTAACATTCATAGGCGCTGAAGCTTTTTATTACTGTGCTGGCTTAACAAGTATAACCATTCCAAATAGTGTAAAAATTATAGGCGCTGAAGCTTTTTCTTGCTGCTGGAGCTTGACAAGCATAATAATTCCAGACAGTGTAACAAACATCAGCGATAGAGCGTTTCATGATTGCGTAAGTCTTACAAACATAATAGTTGACAGCAATAACGCATGTTATTCAAGCGATAAATACGGTGTACTGTTCAACAAAGATAAAACTGAACTAATTCAGTATCCTGTTGGCAACAGTAGAATAAGCTATAATGTACCAGGCAGTGTAAAAATAATAGGCAATGAAGCATTTTCTTTTTGTTATTATATTAAAAGAGTGACAATAGGTAATGGCATAATGTGCATAGGCGATTTTGCTTTTTGGTGTTGTGAAAATCTTACATATATACACATTCCTTCAAGTGTAACAACAATAGGTTCTAGAATTTTGCAAGAATCTAATGCCTATATCTGTTCAGATTCAAGCAACTGCTATGCAAAGACTTATGCTGAAGAAAACGGATATGAATTTAAACTTTGCTCTGGTCATAGTGAGGAATTATATATTGTATCATTTCAGCCGGGAAACGAAGCTGATGATGTAAAACCTGAAGATGATTTGGTAATCACCTTCAATAAAACTGTTGATACCGAATTGGATTTTATTGCTTATGGTTCGGAAATCTCGGTTTGTGATTATGCGACAGATAAAAAAGTGTATGTGCTTAACGATAACAGATTTCTTCCAAATCAGATTTTTGACAATAATAAAATCACCATTCCGGGTGCGTTGAAAGAACTTGATTACGGAAAAAAATATTATGTGTTGATTTCTCCCGGAGTAATAACTGCCGACGATTATAAAACAAAATTTTCGGGGATAACAAGTAAGAATGAATATACATTCACTTTGACTTATGATAAAATAACAGTAAGCCAAAAGCATTTTAAAGGTCATGAAACGGTGTATTCTGCATATGCATTAAAAGAGAAGTATCATATTAGTAATTTAGTGATGATGGATGGATTTTTAAGTGATGCAGATTGTTGTATTCCCGGCGTTTATGATGGATATATTCCACAGGGACTTGCATACTATGAAGATAAAAATTGGTTGCTTATCTCATCATATGATGCGAACCAGGAAAGACCAAGTATAATAACTGCACTTGATTTCGATACAGGAGAGCTTGTTGCACAGTTTAATCTTTATTATTCAAAGAAAACAATGTGTAAGCAGCATGTGGGTGGAATAGCAGTATCAGATTATAATCTGTATATCACCAAAGATAACGGCGTGGCAAGAGTGCCCTTAAGTGAGTTAGATATCCCGAGAGGATATGCAAAAAATCTTTATCTTCCTAATGACAACCAATTTGAAGTAAAGGAACTCGGAGATACAAATGCTGCATATGTTAATTTTTCAGAGGGAATCCTTTGGATGGGTAATTTTTATTCAACGTTTGGAAAGCTGATAGGAGAAGAGGGCTGGTCAACTAAAGCTCCCAACAGCAGTAGCGTTATTTTAGGATTTAAGCTTTCTGGAACGAATTCGGAAGATGAATGGAATAATTTCAAAGAAATGTCACGGTCTTCGTATAACATTTCAGTTCCACTGCTTTTACAGTCTATACAAGGCGTAACAGTAAACGATGGGGTAATATATCTTTCAAGAACGGTAGATGCTTCTTGCAGCAGCGTTGTTTCGGTCGGAAAATTAGATTTGAGTTCTAAAGATATCAGTTTGCAAAAGGTATTGTTTACGGACTTTACAAATTTATCTGGTGCGGAAAATATAATAATAAAAGATAATTACTTGTATTCGGTATATGAGTCAAAAGCGTTGCAAGAAGCCGGAAAGAATGCATGGCATGAATTAACAGAGGTTATAAAGGATTACTCAGACTCTGTCGGAAGAATGAATATTCCCGGAAAAAGCTTATATCAAAAATATAGAGCACATTTGATAAGATGTCCGGTTGATGTTGAAGTGTTAGATAGAAATAGTGGTGAAGTAGTGGCGAAAATTGTGAACAACGAAGTGGATAGGGATGTTTATGACGGAGATAATGCACTTGTTGTTCAGGTCATTGGAGATACAAAGATTATTTATATTCCAGATCAAGATAATTATGAGGTTCGTATTACCGGAAACGGAACCGGAGAAATGAATTATACCGTTGTGTCACTTGATGATAATCAGAGTGAATCGGTTAGACAAAATTATTTTGATATAAGTATAACTCCTGAAACAAGCATTGTTGGCGGTTTTGATTCACAAGATTCAACTACTGACGTCAATAATTTTTATCTTACCCAAAATAAAACAGTGATAAATCCTGATGAAATAGTTAAAGATGCTTCAAAAACAGTACATATCGAAACAACAAGTGAAAATGGTGGAACAATAACAAGTTCATTTGATGTGGTTAGAGGAGACAGTGTTGAGGTGATTGCTTCTCCTGACGATACTTATTGCTTCAGCGGATGGTATAATGGAAGTACTCTTGTTTGTTCAGATTCGGAATATATGTTTGTTGCCAAAGAAAATGTAACTCTTACTGCAAAATTTAAAATCATTATCCCTACTGATAAACCGGAAATAAAAGTAACTACTTTACCGAAAAAACTTGTTTATCACATTTATGACGACTTGGAAACCGAAGGACTTGTACTGAGTGTAACACATAGCGATGGCACTGTAGATCTGGTAACTGAAGGCTTTTCGGCGGAGGCGGAAATGATTACCGGTGGAAAGAAAGATGTTACAGTAACATATCATAATTTGAAAACAACTTATCCGATAGAGGTACTTGCACCGCATAATGTTACTTTTATGGTTAATGGCGAAGTCTATGACGAAAGTGTATATTTCAAAGGTGACAGAATAATAATTCCGGATGACCCTGAAATAGAGAACAATCATTTTGTAGGATGGGCAGAAGACATTCCATACTATATGGGTGATTCTGATTTGGTATTTAACGCAATAATAAATCCGATTGAATATGAAGCATTTTTCTATTCGCAAAATAAACTCGTTGGATATACTAAATATTTGGCAGGGGATACGGAATTAAAAAATATCCCTGAAGTTCCGAGCGTTCCGTACGGCTTGAATGGCAAATGGGAAGATTATGACCTCTCCAAAGGCGGAAATATAAAAATCAATGCGATTTATGAATCACCTACGCAGTTATCCGCTTCAAAACGAACATTGAAAATAGGCGAATCATATAAACTACTGACTTTTGCTAACTTTGAGGGTGAAAGTAAAGTATGGTTTTCAAATGATACTTCTGTTGCAACTGTTGATTCGCATGGTAATGTTACTGCAATAAGTGAAGGAAAGTGCACTGTTACCGTTATCAGCACAGGAGTTGATGAAATAGGAAACCCGATTTCATCCGAGTCTATAATCACAATTGTTGTTGAAAAGAATCCGGAAAATCAAACCGCAAAAGATAAATTTGAAAATATATTCATATCATTCATAAGAGGTATTTTGGATGGGCTTACAGCCATAATAAAATACTTAGTTCCGTTTATTCCTGTTGAATAATTCACATTAAGCTAACGCCAAATAAAACCCCAATAAACACCAAAGCCGGCAGCTCAAACGAACTGCCGGCAAGGACTTGACAAAACGAAAAAATGATATATAATAAAGACGATGAGGCTACCGGGTAAACGGTTGCACTCTCAAGTTTTACGATTAGAAATCAAACCGCTACGCTTGGCAGAGCTGGCGGTTTATTTCTTTTTATGCTGAAAAATTGTAATAAACAATTCTATAATGCCGATAATTACAATTACAAAGGAACATAAGTCCTGAAAAGTAATATACTGCACAAGCATCCCCTCCCTTGATGTAATCTCAAGAGGGTGAAATGTGCCCTCTTGGAAAAGAGAGCGTCACCGCCTACCGAATTCGATAGTCTCACCGGGGAGTATAATACTATAATTGAGGTGATTTGTCAATCAAAAAGCCACAGTTTAAAACGAACTGCCGGCTTTTACTTTAGATTTTTTATTTTTTACATTTCTTGACTTATCCGCAGCATAATTGCTATAATTTAACCGGATTGATTAAATGATTACAGCATTACGAAAATCTAACCGCAGGAGGGCAAACCATGTTCTTAAAAATCAGTTCTTTCTTTATGTCTGTTTTTATGTGCTTTCTTTCGCTTTTCGGGAGTAAAGCCGTCAATAAATACAGAATTTCCGCACCGGAGGGCTTCAGCGAATATACTATGAACGAAACGAAAATAATTGACAATGCAAATTACTATGTTTCCCCTGACGGCAATGACGGTAACTGCGGCAGCCTTGAAGCACCCTTTGCAACCGTAGAAAAGGCAAGGGATGTTATCAGAGGGCTTGATAAATCAAAGCTTAACGGAATTACCGTTGCAATCAAGGCAGGTGATTACCGTATTGATTCTCTTAAATTCACACCGGAGGACAGCGGCACCGCAGAGTGCCCCGTTACCTACTGTGCTTACGGCGACGGTGAGGTTGTGCTCAACGGCGGTGTGTCACTCCTCGGCAGTGATTTTGAAAAGGTTACCGATTCCGAAATACTTTCAAGGTTAAGCGAAAACGCCCGAAAGAATGTGGTCTGCTTTGACCTGAAAAAATACGGCGTAACCGCCGAGCAGTACGGCAAAATTTACGCCATCGGCTCATATAACACGGCGGCACAGTATGACGGCGACTACACGGGCGACCTTTACTGCGAGCTGTTTATCAATGACAAAAGGCAGACCATTGCAAGATACCCGGATGAGGGCTGGCTCTACACCGAAAAGGTTATTAAAACAGGCCTTGGCAGAGAGAGCAACGGCGCCGCAACGGCTGTGCCGGACTGGGACAAAATCAGAAACCCGGAAAGCGATATTTATGAAATCAGCCAAAAGCTTGCAAGCCGTATCAACAGCTGGCAAAGCCTTGATGATGTTTGGATGTTCGGCTTCTGGAAATATGACTGGGCAGATGCATCAACCCTTATCGGCTCATTTGATTATGAAGCCCGTCAGCTTTCGCCGAAATTTGTTAGTATGTACGGCACAAAAGAAAAAGCCCCCTATTATTTCTTCAATGTTTTTGAAGAGCTTGATGCAGAGGGCGAATGGTACCTTGACCGTGAAAACGGAATAATCTATATATACCCCGGCAAGGATTTTTCATCGGCAGTTGTTGATTTGGCAATAACTGTAAAGCCCGTTATATATGCCAATGCGGATTATCTCACATTCAGCGGTTTAACCGTAAAGGGCACAAGGAGTGACGGCATAAACTGCTTCGGCAACAACATCACGGTTAAAAACTGCCTTATCAAAAATGTTGCAGGCTATGCAATAACAGCAGAGGGCAGTAACAACCTTATTGCCGAAAACGAAATAACACGCACAGGCAGGGGCGGAATAATCTTAACCGGCGGCGACAGAGTAACCCTCACCCCCGGCAACAATAAAGCGGATAACAATCTTATTCACGATTGGTCAGAAATTTACCGGACCTATCAGCCTGCCGTAACCCTAAACGGTGTGGGCAATATCTGCTCCCATAACGAAATTTACAATTCACCCCACGAGGCGATAACCTACAGCGGCAATAATCACATAATCGAATATAATTTAATCCACGATGTTTGCCTGCTTTCAGATGATGCCGGTGCAATTTATTCCGGCAGAAGATGGGACTGGTACGGAACGGTTATCAGATATAACTGCATTTACGACCTCGGCAAGGACGGTCACACCCCGGACGGAATATATATGGATGATGCCCTTTCGGGTCAGACAATTTACGGCAATCTGCTCATCAATGTGCCGAAAATCGGTATTCACCTCGGCGGCGGCAGAGACCTTGATGTGAGAAACAATATTATAATCAACTCAAATGACCGCTCAATCTCATACGACCAGAGAGCCATTGACGGCATAAACGGAGGCTGGTTTACCATATCTCTGCCCACAGGCTCAATATGGACAACTCTTTATGATTCACCCTGGCAAACGGAGCTGTGGCAGGAAGCATATCCGCAAACCGCAAGGCTGAAAAACGATTTTAATAATCAGGATGACCCGGATTTTGCGCCGAATCCCTCATACAGCACGGTTACGGGAAATCTGATTATCAACGCTAACAAAAATATCGGCTTTATTTCCGAAAAAGCAAATAAGTTCAGTAACATCAGCGGAAATGCTCTTTACAGGCTGACCTCACTTTCAGCCATATTCAACGCCCCGGAAAGCGGCGATTATACGCTTAAAGAAAACTCAAGGGTTTATAAAATGCTCCCCGATTTTGAAAATATCCCACTTTCCGAAATAGGCAGATATTGACCCGAAATATCAAAAAGGCTGTCGCAAATCAAACGATTTACGGCAGCCCTGCTGTTTGCTTTTTATTCGTATTCGATTGTTGCAGGCTCTTTTGTGCTTAAATCATAAAGAACTCTGTTTACGCCCTTAACCTCTTTGAAAATACGGTCACGGATTTTGAAAAGAACGGCATAGGGAATTTCTTCAACCGTTGCGGCAGTTGCATCAACCGAGTTAACGGCACGGATAATAACCATCCAGTCATCTGTTCTCTTGCCTGCCTTGATACCTGTTGAGGTAAAGGGAGGAACAACTGTGAAATACTGCCAGACCTTTGTTGCAAGGCCTGCAATTTCAAATTCCTCACGGAGAATTGCATCGGACTCTCTGACAGCCTCAAGACGGTCTCTTGTGATTGCACCGACACATCTTACACCGAGGCCGGGGCCGGGGAACGGCTGACGGTAAACCATAACATCGGGTAAACCGAGCTGATGACCGACCATTCTGACCTCATCTTTATAAAGAAGCTTAACGGGCTCGCAAAGCTCAAATTTGAGGTCCTCGGGCAGTCCGCCAACATTGTGGTGAGATTTAACGCCGTCACTTTCGAGAATATCGGGATAAATCGTACCCTGTGCAAGGAACTTAACGCCCTCAAGCTTTCTTGCTTCCTCTGCAAAAACATCGATAAACTCTTTACCGATGATTTTACGCTTCTTTTCGGGGTCACTTACATCGGCAAGCTTATCAAGGAATCTGTCAGTTGCATCAATATAAATAAGGTTGGCATCAAGCTCTTTGCCGAAAACCTGAATAACCTGCTCTGCCTCACCCTTACGGAGAAGGCCGTGGTTAACATGAACGCAAGTGAGCTGTTTGCCGATTGCCTTAATGAGAAGTGCGGCACATACGGAGGAATCAACACCGCCCGAAAGAGCGAGAAGAACCTTATCGTTACCAACCTGTTCTCTGATTTCTTTAACCTGTTCTTCGATGAATTTGTCTGCAAGCTCCGGAGTGGAGATACGAGCCATATCATCAGGACGCTTATTACCCTGCATATATTTTTCCTCCATTTATAACATTCAAAATACTGTGAAATTATAACACCGACTTTTTTCCATTGCAACTGAAAATATGCATAAAATCAACTGAACACAAAAGAAATTATTTAAACCATTTGCCTATTTGTCTGAAAAGCCAGGCAATACAGTCAAAAAATTTCAGATGAAATTTCAATGCACAGTCAACCGATTTATCATTTTGCTCAATGGCATCATGGGTAAAGGTTATGGTTTTATCCATTGAAATTATGGTCATATTGATTTTACAATCCTTGCTGAAAACATAACCGTCAGCGGCTTGCAGCTCAAATTCGAGATTATAGTCGCCGGTGAGAAGCACGCCCGCCTCTCTGCCGGAGCCCTGATAGGTTACAAACGGATTTTTGATTTTAACATTTTCCGTTTTACAGCGGAGCATACCGTCATATTTGCCGCTGTATTTCTGCGGCTCAAATTCCAAATCAACCTGTTTGATTTCAATGGGGTAAACATCGGTAAGCACCTCAATACCGATAACCCATATATTATCGCCTATATCTCTCATATATTTGACATTGAGGGCGTAAGGTCCTATGCCTGTCATATTTACCGTGCCGCTCAAAGCGAAATCATAGCCCGCCTCCGGCTGAACGGAAAAAGTAACATAATAGGAATTGCCGTATTTGAAAACGCCTGATTTGTCACTTTCGTTTGTCAGATTTTCAATGTGCAGACCGTTTTTCTTTGTATCCGCCGTAAATTCAACATGAGGGGTGAGGATTTTAACGATTTTGTCATAATCCTTTGCTGACATACCATGATAAATCTCGGTGCGAAGCTCGAACATATCAATAATTTCATAGTCATAAACAGGCAAAGTAACCTCATACTGAACCTTTGTCCGGCTGATTTGCTTAACCGCCGACCCGGAAACGCCGTTTACAAAGCAGGGCACTTCTTTACTTAAGGAGTAATCCCCCGCCGCAGTTACGGTAAGCAAAAGCTTATAGCTTGCATTACTTTGCAAAACAGCACTTGAAGCTATCGGCTGACCGCTGATATCACTCCACCCGTCAACCTCGGCATAGTATTTTTCCGTTTCGGTTGAATAAAGTGTATAAGACGGATTTTTACCGGGTCTTAATGTATCAATGGCAAGGTCTATCTCTTCGGGAAAAACATATATTCCGGCATCGGCATTCACCGCAAGAGCGCAAAGCATTGCACATAACGCCGCAAAAATTGAAATCAATAAACTTTTCGCTTTCATATCCCTGTTCTCCCTTACCGTTTGTGATTAAATCTTTTATATTATAGCATCAATTTTCACACATAACAATAAAAAAGCAAGAAAAAAGTTTGTTAAAATTCAAGATTTCTGTTGACAATCGGTGTTTTCTGTGTATAATAGTTATCGTTCCTTTGGAACGAACAGAATATTGGGGAATTGTGTAAAGGTAGCACTGCAGACTCTGACTCTGCCTGTTGGGGTTCGAATCCCTATTCCCCAGCCAAAAAATAGCATCGCTGTGCGATGTTATTTTTTTATCCAAGCCGCAGGCTTGGTATATCATCCGCCGTCAGGCGGTATATCATCAAAGGCGGCTCGCCGCCTTTGCATCTCATCACGGCATAGTCGTGTATAAACTCCTCCTGCGGCTTGATGAGATACAACTCCTTTGGAGTTGATGATATACAGCCCTGTCGGGCTGATGATATGCAAGGCTTCGCCTTGATTTTCCGAAAGTTCAACACCATCCACAGATTTTTCAAAATATCTTTTTCGTAGTCCAATCACAAAAATCGACAAATCTCGACAGAGGTTTTGTCGATTTTTACTTATTACCTATTCACTCTTCACTTTTTCACAAAAAACAAGTGTCGATTTTCGGAAAGTGATAAGTAATAGTGAAGAAGTAAGTGCCGGCTTCGCCGACAAAATGCTGATGGTATAAAAACCAACCGGACTTGAAAAATCCGAAAGCTCTGTGTTATAATTGTTACAGATATTTGTCTGATAATCAATCCGTTTTTGTTTCCGAAAAAATTTTTTCAAAAAATTTCAAAAAAGTTGTAGCCGTTTTTGAAAGTTGTTCGTATAAAGAGATGTAAGGAAAGTTTTCAGATTTCAGAAAATACGAAAGGAGCAAAAAATCATGAAAGACAATGAGAAGAAAGTAACAAAAGCCGAAGAGGTAAAAGAAGAGGTTAAGGCAGAGGAAAAAGGCGTAAAGCTTACGGATGAGAAGCTGGAACAGGTCGCCGCCGGCAGTTGGGGGACTTGGTGTCCTCCGTCCAAATACTGAAGTAGTTCAGTGAGTGCCCGCCGGGCGAAGCGGAGCTTCGCACAGTGTGGAGTTTGGAGAGTTGCAGAGTTTCGGAACTGCGTTAGCTTTATAATAATTCCGCAACTCCTACATCCTAACTCCTAACTCAAAAAACCACGATTTGACAAGTCGTGGTTTTTTATGCGTTTTTCTTGCAAATATGCCGAATTTATGCTATTATAATGTAGTTTATTTGTACTTAAAGGAGCAAATGTAATGCGAGAAGAAATTTTCAGAAAGAAAAGTCTCGATAAACTAAAATCTCCCGAAAGTCTTGATGAAAGTATCAAGGTCACAAATCCGGGGGTATGGCTTATATTGGCGGCGGTCATTCTGCTGCTTGTCGGTGCCTGCATATGGGGTGCTTTCGGGCATATTGACAGCATCACACCTGTGAGTGTCCGTGCAGAAGGCGAAGCTCTCACTGCCACCGTTGATAAAGAAAATATCAACTCGGTCAAGCCCGGTATGACCGTTCATTTTGCAAAATATGAAGCGACTGTTGAAAACACAAGCGAGAAAAACGGCAGCTGTGTTTGTGCGCTGTCAGCCGAAAACGCTGTGCCGGACGGGCTTTATGACGGAAGCATCGTCATTCAGAGCTTCAAACCGTTTTCGTTTATTTTGAACTGAGGGTAGCATTATGGCGAAAAACATTAAACAACCTGTTTCAAAGGGCGTTGCCAAGGTGCCTGTTGTAATGCAGCTTGAAGCACTCGAATGCGGTGCGGCAAGCCTTTGTATGGTTCTCGCTTATTACGGTAAATGGATACCGATTGAGCAGGTGCGTGAGGACTGCGGTGTATCCCGTGACGGCTCAAACGCTATGAATGTTATTAAAGCGGCACGGTATTACGGTCTTAAAGCATCCGGCTACCGCTATGAGCCGGAGCAGTTAAAAGTAAGCGGCACATTCCCTTGCATCATCCATTGGAATTTTAACCACTTTGTTGTGCTTGACGGCTTTAAGAGCGGCAAGGCATACATAAACGACCCGGCAAGAGGTGCTTACAGCGTACCTATGGAGATTTTTGACGAATCTTTTACGGGTATTTGCATTGATTTTGCACCTGCCGAAAATTTTGTCCCCTCCGGCAAGCAGAAAAGTATGCTTTCTTTTGCGGCAAAACGCCTTACCGGCACCGCCACGGCGGTTGCTTTTACTATACTGACAGGAATGATTGCGGCTCTTATGGCGTTTTTTCAACCGGCGTTTTCAAGAGTTTTTCTTGACCGTCTTCTCACAGGCTTGGATAAGAACTGGATTATGCCGTTTTTTCTGCTGCTCGCCGTGTTCAATATCATTGAAATACTTATGTCCGCTTTGCAGGCGGTCTATACCATACGGATAAACGGAAAAATGGCGGCAATCGGCAACGCCTCATATATGTGGAAGGTTTTGAAAATGCCGCTGCGGTTTTTCTCACAGCGTATGGCGGGCGATATTCAGCAGCGTCAGCTCTCAAACGCAGTTATTGCCGGCACACTTATAAATGTTCTGGCTCCGCTTCTCGTAAATGCGGTGCTTATGGTGTTTTATCTTGTTGTTATGGTAAGATACAGCGTTCTGCTGTCGGTTATCGGCATTTCTTCTATCGCCGTAAATATTATAATTGCAAGACTTATTTCAAAAAAGCGCATCAACATCACCCGTGTTGCCATGCGTGACAAGGGCAAGCTTGATTCCGCCACCGTTTCGGGAATAGAAATGATTGAAACCATCAAATCCTCCGGTGCGGAAAACGGCTTTTTCAAAAAATGGTCAGGGCATCAGGCAAGTGTAAATTCGCAGAATGTGAAATACCTGAAGCTTGACCAGTATATCGGCATCGTTCCGCAGTTTATTACGATGCTTTCCAATTTTGCCGTTCTCTTTATCGGCGTTTATCTCACTATGCAGGGACAGTTTACCGCCGGTATGGTTATGGCATTTCAGGGATTTTTATTGTCATTTATGACTCCGGCGCAAACTCTTATTGCCTCCGGCCAGGTTTTGCAGGAAATGCGCACTCTGATGGAGCGTGTGGATGATGTAATGGAATATCCCGAAGAAACCGTTTTTGATGAAAACGCTTCTTCCGAAGGCGCCACCAAGCTTACGGGAGATATTGAGCTGAAAAATATCGTTTTCGGCTATTCGCCCCTTGCCGAGCCGCTTATAAAAAACTTTAATCTTTCATTAAAGCCCGGTAAAAGCGTTGCTATTGTCGGCTCCTCCGGCTGCGGCAAATCCACCGTATCAAAGCTCATTTCCGGTCTTTATAAGCCATGGGAGGGTGAAATCCTCTTTGACGGCAAGCCGATGAATGAAATTCCGAAAAATGTTTTCCGTTCATCCGTTGCGATAGTTGACCAGCAGATTATACTTTTTGAAGACACCATTGCCGCAAATATTAAAATGTGGGATGAAAGCATTGAAGATTTTGAAATGATTTTAGCCGCAAGGGATGCACATATTCACGATACAATTATGGAGCGCCCGAAGGGCTACCGCCATAAGCTCGTTTCGGGCGGTAAGGATTTTTCCGGCGGTCAGAAGCAGAGGATGGAAATTGCCCGTGCTCTGGCACAGGAGCCTACCATTATCATTCTTGATGAGGCAACAAGCGCTCTCGATGCCAAAACGGAATATGATGTTGTCCGTTCCGTAAACGAGCGTGGTATAACCTGCATAATTATCGCCCACCGCCTTTCAACCATCCGCTCCTGCGATGAAATTATTGTTATGGAAAACGGTGAAATCAAAGACAGAGGAACACATAAAGAGCTTATGGAAACAAGCGGGATTTACCGCAATCTCATTTCTGCGGAATAAGGGGGGTGCGCTAAATGAGTTGGTTTGAAGAACAGTTGCAGTTCCGTGAAAATTCCGATAATGAAGATTTTGCGAGTGCCATTGACTCCATAGCAAATGCAGTTATGGGAAACCGGCTTCGTGAATCGCTTAACCAGAACGACATTGCCGAATCCGCAATAGAGGAAATATTAAAATTTTACCACTGCAAATCAAAGCCGGATGAAGCCATACCCTCATTCAAAACGGTGGATGAGCAAATAGAATACCGTATGCGTCCCTTCGGCATAAAAAGCCGCACGGTAACGCTTGAAAGAGGCTGGTACCGTCACACGGCAGGTGCTATGCTCGGCACATTAAAAGAGGACGGCTCTGCCGTTGCGCTGATTCCCGGTAAAGTTTCGGGATACAGCTTGCTTGATATAAAAGGCGGTAAAAAGATAAAAATAAACCGCAAAACCGAAAAATTGCTTGACGGCGAAGCGCTTTGCTTTTATGAACCGCTGCCGCAAAAAGCAATGACGGTAAAAGACCTCATAAAATTTATGGTGAAGCAGTTAAGCGTTACGGATATTGTGCTGTATTTTGCCCTGTTTTTGCTTTCCGCCCTATTCGGACTTCTGACGCCGCTTCTTACCAGGTGGCTGTTCGGCAATGTGCTGAAATCCGGCAGCTTAAGTATCCTTATTTCCCTTGCCGTATTTGCGGTTTGCTTTTCACTCAGCCAGCTTTGTTTTAAGGTCTTTCAGGGGCTTATCAATGCAAAAATCGGCATCAAAGAGGATATTGCCGTAAGTTCGGCGGTGATGAACCGTATTTTAAGCTTGCCCACCTCTTTTTTCCGTGATTATTCCGCAGGTAACCTTTTCAGGCGTTTCACCAATTTACAGCTTATTTTCGGAACATTATTCACCACCGTCGGTATGGCGGTGCTGACCGCTTTGTTTTCGCTGATTTATATTATTCAGATTTTTACTTTTACGCCATCTCTGGCGTTTCCGGCATCGGTGTTTATCTTTTTGAATCTGTTTTTATCGGTTATACACACGGTGCTTCAAATCAGAATCACCAGCCGAAAAATGGAGCTTTCAGCCAAAACGAGCGGCGTTACCTATTCCGCCATTTCGGGAATACAGAAAATAAAGCTTACCGGCGCTGAAAAACGCACCTTTTCCCGCTGGGCAAGGCACTATTCCGAGGAAGCGGAGCTTGAATACAATCCCCCGTTGTTTCTGAAGCTGAATAACGCTATTTTTATTGCCGTAACCCTTATCGGTACAATGGCTCTGTATATGACGGCTTTGAAAAACAATTTGGCCGTTGCGGATTATTACGCTTTTAACACGGCTTACGGTATGATTACAGCGTCTTTCACGGCGGTCATCCCGATTATGGTGAATATCACCAATCTGCGCCCGACCTTCAGAATGATAAAGCCTATTCTTGAAACAGAGCCGGAAAAAGAGAGTGAAAAGGAGAATATAGCAGAGCTTAAAGGTGCTATTGAGCTTTCTCATATTTCTTTCCGTTATGATGAATCTATGCCGTATGTCATTGACGATTTAAGCCTTAAAATAGAACCCGGCGAATATCTTGCCGTTGTCGGCTCTACGGGCTGCGGCAAATCAACTCTTATACGCCTGCTTCTCGGTTTTGAAACACCGCAAAAGGGCAGTATCTTCTTTGACCGCACGGATATGTCAAAAATCGACCCCGAATCGCTCCGCAGAAAAATCGGCACCGTGATGCAGGACAGCACCCTCTTTTTCGGGAATATTTACTCCAACATTGTCATCACCGCACCACATCTGTCGCTTGACGAGGCGTGGGAAGCGGCGGAAATTGCTTCAATCGCCGAGGATATACGCAATATGCCGATGGGAATGCACACCTATATCACAGACGGACAGGGCGGTATTTCCGGCGGACAAAAGCAGCGGCTGATGATTGCCCGTGCCGTAGCACCTAAGCCGAAAATTTTGATGTTTGATGAAGCGACGAGCGCACTTGACAACATTACGCAGAAAAATGTATCCGATGCGATAGATAAGCTGGGCTGTACCCGTATCGTCATCGCCCACCGTCTTTCCACCATTCAGCACGCTGACCGCATCATATACCTTGATAAAGGTAAAATCGTTGAGGAAGGCACTTACGAAGAGCTGATCGCAAAAAACGGACTTTTTGCCGCACTTGTAGAACGGCAAAGGGTTGATATATAAAGTTTTCAGTTTTCAGAGTTCAGTTTTCAGAAAGGGAGTAAACTGAAAACTCGTAAGTGAGGAGTGAGGAGTTGGACAAAGAGATAATATACCGTGAATACCACGGCAAGGTTTTCAGTTACATACGCTCAAAAATAAATAATCCGCAGGATGCGGAAGACCTCTCTTCCGAAGTATTCCTGAAGGTATATGAAAAGCTTGACACCTTTGATGAAACCAAAGCATCATTTTCCACTTGGATTTATACCATAACCCGAAACACGCTGACCGATTACTACCGCACAATGAGGGTGCTTGTTGAAGTTCCCGAAACGATTTCAGACGAGCATTGTGTTGAAGATGAAATTTGTAATGCCGAAATGCTTGAAAATCTGGCAAATGGTCTTGAAGAGCTTGATAAAAGGGAACGGGATATTATCATTTTGCATTATTATTCCGGCAAGACCTTAAGGGAAATATCGGAAAGGCTCAGCATCTCTTATTCCTATGTTAAGATATTGCAAAACAAGGCACTTAAAAAGCTACGAGATATATTATAATACTTGCCGGGCAAGTTCTTCGGCAAAAACCATATTCACCGAATTAAACAGCATAAAACTCCGGGAGGCTTGGAATGTCAGATAAAAATATCAAAACTTTCGCACAGAAGGTAAAAAAAACAATGTTGCTTGAAGATGCTCAGATTTTATGGAAATCCGAGATTGCCGGCAACAAGCTTGTCACAAATGTTATGCTGTTTCTTGCGGTACTGCTTGTCGGTACATACGCCGCAACGGCGGCAGGTGTATTCATTATTGAAATGCAATATATGAAGCCTGTTTTGCTTTTCGGGCTTATTGAAATTTTTGTTCCGTTTATTATCTGCAAGATATTCAAGGGCGAACGGAAATGGATAAAGGCTGTGCTGCTTCTGAGCATTATACTTGTCTGTGCTCAGGTTGATTCGGTATTGACCTATGATGTTCCTATCATAATGTCGATTCCCGTTGTTTTATCCATTCGTTATTATGATAAACGCCTGACCATAGCAACAACCGTTATCTCGGTATTTGCTTTTGCCTTTTCCTGCTGGTACGGCTGTCTGCACGGTCAGCTCAATCTTTGTAAAGTGCCGCTTGAAACAGGCGAGGTTATCACTATTGTAAACGATTCGCTCAGAAACTCGGTGTTTGAACACGGCTTTGATATGGATGCCTATGTTCTGCGTTCTTTAAGACTTGCTTTTTTGCCCAAGCTTATGATTTACTCCGTAATTGCCGTTATCAGCACAATAATTGCAAGTGTCGGCAGAAAAATGGTTTTCGCACAGGACAGTGAATCAAGAAAGCACGAGCGTATTGCCTCCGAGCTTGACCTTGCATCCGACATTCAGGCAAATATGCTCCCGAAGATTCTGCCCGGCAACCCGGAAAAGATTGATTTTACGCTGTATGCCAAAAATGTTCCGGCAAAAGAGGTTGGCGGTGATTTTTACGATTACTTTATGATAGATAATGACAGGATAGCCATTGTTATGGCAGATGTATCGGGCAAGGGTGTACCCGCAGCGTTGTTTATGGTAATTGCCAAAACGCTTATTAAAGACCATTCACAGCTTGGCTTAGGTCCTGCACAAACCTTTACCCGTGTCAACAATCTGCTTTGCGAGGGTAATGACGCAGGCTTGTTTGTCACCGCATGGCTCGGTATTCTTGAGCTGAGCAGCGGAAAGCTTACATATGTCAATGCAGGCCACAATCCTCCCCTGATAAAGCGTAACGGAAGCTATGAATACTTAAAATGCCGTCCCGGATTTGTTTTGGCAGGTATGGAAAATATCAACTATAAAGAGAATGAAATCGTTCTTGAAAAGGGAGACGGAATTTTCCTCTATACTGACGGCGTAACTGAGGACACGGATATAAACAATGAGCTTTACGGTGAGGAACGGCTGTTGGAGTTTATGAATCAACACATTCAAGCGGCTCCGGAGGATAAGATAAACGCTCTTTATGCAGAACTGCACAAATTTGAAAAAGAAGCCGAGCAGTTTGACGATATAACAATGCTTGCACTTGATTACTGATAATAAAAAATTTCAGAAAGAATACAATTTCCGTTCCCCTTTCGGAAACGGAATGAAAATATATAATAAAAAAATAAACACAAAGAAGGTAAAAGAAATGCAAACAAAAAAACGAAGTAACCAAATGATAGAAGTATTCAGAGGCATTTTGCCTTTACTTATTGTATTCTGTCATTTCAATGTTGCCGAGCCCGCCAACCTTTACATAGTTGGAATAGCCCGCTGTGCCGTTCCGTTCTTTTTGATATTGAGCGGTTTTTATGCCTATTCCGGGAACAGAGAAAAGGATTTGGCGCACATCAAGAAAAAAATGATTGATATGCTGAAGCTTATTTTGCGTGTCGCCGTCATATATACCGTTGTAAACACGGTTGTCTGCCTGATAAACAAGGAAGCACCGTTCTTCTGGTTTGCCGAAAAATATATGACAACCGAAGCCTTGCGAAACTTTTTGCTTTTTAACCGTGCACGGTTTTTCGCTTCCATTGCATACTATCTTTTTATGGTGCTTTATGTTCTGGTTATTTATTGGCTGATTGTTAAATTAAACATTGTATCCGTATCTTTCATTTTTATACCGATTCTTTTGGCGGGTAATCTTTATTTATCAGAATTTCTGAAAAAAGACTGGTTCATCGCCGGAAACTGGATGCTGACGGGAATTCCGTTTTTCCTGCTTGGTGTTTTTCTTCGCAAAAAAGCGTTTGCGCCCAAGCGTAAATGGTGTGTTTGCCTGATGGCAGTCGGATTCGTCAGCACTTTGGTTGAGGCATATATTCATCAGTTTTCCGATGTTTATGTTTATGTCGGCACAATTTTACTGTCTGCCGGCATATTCCTGTTTTGCAAAACCTATGAAAACGAGCCGGTATGCACTGCACTTGCAAAATTCGGAAGCAATTTTTCCACAGGAATGTTTTTATACCACTGTGCAGTCGGCTATGTATTAAAGGCATTATTCAATATAATCGGACTGCCGGTAAACTCGGTATTCCCGTTTGTTGTTATTGCGGTAACAATAGCCGTAATACTGCTGTGTAACGGCTTAAAAAAGGCATTCAGCCATAACAGATAATTTTGAAAAACAGATACTAACAGTATAAGCGTTTTTAGTGAAAATGTGAATTATTCAACAGCTTTGTACACTTACACGGGAGGAGAAAATATGGCTTTAAGAAAAGTAATTGCTTGTTTGCTTGGCTCTCTTGTTATATTGACAGCATTTGCCGGATGCGGCAAAACGGAGCAGCAAACCGAAGCACTGCAATATAACACCATAGAAGACCTTGCCGGAAAGCGCATCGGCGTAGTTACCGGAATGATACTCGACCGGATAGCGGAAAAAAATATTCCGGACTGTCAGCTTTCCTATTTTACCAACTATGCCGATACGGCAAAAGCCCTTTCTGCCGGAAAAATTGATGCCTTTCTTGCCGATGAGCCGATTGCGAGGAAGCTGGTTCTTTCTCATCCCGAGCAATCAATTATGACAAAGATAATGGATGACAGCTACGGCTTCATTTTTCCAAAAGATGATGCTCATAAAAAGCTGTGCAAAGAAATGAACACCTTTTTGTCGCAAATCAGAAAAGACGGCACACTCCGGGAAATAGATGATATATGGTTCGGAAGTGACGAATCCGTGCAGGTGATTGACCGCACGAAGCTGACCGGCGAAAACGGAACTATTCAGCTTGTTACCTCCACCAATGCCGGAGAACCCTTCGTATATGTTAAAAACGGAGAATGTGTCGGCTATGAGATGGATATTTTATGCCGTTTCTGCCATGCCAACGGTTATGCATTGGAAACGGTTGATTCAAACTTTGACGGTATTATAGCATCCATATCCACCGGCAAAGGTGATATAGGTGCAAGCTGTATCTCCATTACCGATGAACGCAAAGAGTCTATGCTGTTCTCCGATTCTCATTATAGCGGCGGTGTCGTAATCGTTGTGGGAAAAGGAACACCGCAGACACAGGAAACACCCATATACAAATCTGCAGCAGAGCTTGCCGGAAAGAACATCGGCGTTTTGACCGGCACTATCTTCGATGTGATGGCACAGAAGAATATTCCGGATGCAGTTCTCACTTATTATAACGCTGACCCCGATTTGCCTGTCGCTCTGGAAACGGGCAAAATAGACGCATACCTTGCTGACGAGCCTATCTTCCGCTCTTTTTCTCAAGAGTATGACTCACAGTATATTGTCGAAAAAATCTCAAACGAGGAATACAGTTATATTCTTCCGAAAAACAATAAAAAGTGCGAAAAAATCCGTGCGGAGCTGAACGAGTTTCTTGACAAAGCAGCAAATGACGGCACGATGGATGCAGTCGCAAAAAAGTGGCTGAGCGGTGATGCGGAGAACGCAACTATCGACTACTCCGATTTAACAGGTGAAAACGGAACAATCAGGTTTGCAACGAGCAGTGAAAACGGTATGTTCTTTGATACGAGACTCGATGACGGCACATACGGCGGGTACGATATTGAACTCCTTGTGCTTTTCTGCCGTGAATACGGATATGCGCTCGAAATAACCGATTACAACTTCAGCGGAGTGATTGCAGCTATTTCCTCCGGCAAAGAGGATATTGCCGCCTGCACGATTTCCGTTACCGAAGAACGCAAGGAAAGTATGCTCTTCTCAAATCCGAATTACCACGGCGGTATAGTTGTTGTCAGCAAACGAAACGAAGCCGGCAATGTTCTTACAATGGAGGATATGAAAGATAAACGCATAGGCGTTATGACGGGTTCTGTTTTTGATAAAGTAGCAGAGGAAAAAGTGCCGGGAAATAAAGTGGAATATCTCAATACCATGAGCGATATGCCGACTGCTCTGCAAACAGGTAAAATAGATGCTTACCTTGCCGATGAGCCGGTCTACCGCAGTATTATACGCAACTACCCGGAAGAATACATCATTGAACAGCTGACCCACGAGGAATACGCTTTCATTTTTCCGAAGAACAGCGAAAAGCACAAAAAAATCTGCAATGAGCTGAACAGCTTCCTTGCCGAAAGCTGGAATAATGGCACAATGGATGAGATTTGCGATAAATGGATTAACGGGGATTACACTAAGGCAAGCATTGATTTCGACTCTCTGACAGGCGAAAACGGAACGCTGAAAATGGCTATCAGTTCGGAAATCGGTGCACCGTTCACCTTTATTCAGAATAACAACTTTGCAGGTTATGATGTTGAGGTTGCCGTGCGTTTCTGTAAAAAATACGGCTATGCGCTTGAAATCAAAGATTACAGCATAAGCGGTTTTCTTTCCGCAACATCAACCGGAAATGCCGACCTTGCCGCAGGCTGTGTCAGCATCACGAAGGAGCGTCAGGAATCTATGCTGTTCTCCGAGCCCAATTATCACGGCGGTATAGTTCTTGTAGGTATGCACACCTTAGCTTCGGATGTGAACGAATCAAATATTTTTGCCGATATTAAGGAAAGCTTCCGTAAAACATTTATCCGTGAAAGCCGTTGGCAGATGTTCCTCGACGGTATCTGCATCACTCTGATAATTACGGCACTTTCAGTTGTGCTCGGCTCTGTTCTCGGCTTCCTGATTTTCCTTATATACCGTAAAAAATTCAAGCCTTTTGTTGTATTTGTTGATATTATCAAGGATATTCTGGAAAAAACACCCGTAGTCGTCATCCTGATGATTCTTTACTATGTTGTATTCGGAAAAGCGGAATTAAGCGGTGTGCTTGTTTCCGTAATCGGCTTTACGCTGATATTTGCCTTCTCTCTGGTGGAAACATTGCAGGTAGGCGTAAATGCAGTTGATAAGGGTCAGAGCGAGGCTTTTCTTGCAATGGGATTTACCGACCTTCAGGGATTCTTCAAGGTTATACTTCCTCAGGCGGCAAAGCATTTTCTGCCCGGCTACAGAGGACAAATCGTTTCACTTCTCAAAAGCACGGCAATTGTCGGCTATATTGCGGTACAGGACCTTACAAAAATAAGCGATATTATCCGCAGCCGCACATACGAGGCTTTCTTCCCTCTCATAGCAACCGCAGTTCTGTATTTTCTGTTAGCATGGCTTCTTACATTGCTGGTAAGGTCAATTGAAATCAGAACCGATACCTCAAAGCGAAGCAAGAAAAAGATTTTGAGAGGAGTGAAGCAAAATGATTCAAATTGAACATTTGCGCAAGGAATATCCGAATGCCATACCGCTCAAGGATGTAAGTGTGACGATTAATGACGGTGATATTATTTCGATAATCGGTCCCTCCGGCACCGGAAAATCCACGCTCATCCGCTGCATCAATATGCTTGACTGCCCGACATCCGGGAAAATCATTGTCAACGGTATAGATGTTACCGATAAGCATTGCAATATCTGTGATGTTCGTAAAAAGATGGGTATGGTATTTCAGAATTTCAATCTGTTTGAACATCTTACGGTGCTCGAAAATGTTATGTTTGCTCCGATGAATCTGCTGAAAATGTCGAAGCAGGAGGCATACGACCGTGCCATAGAGCTTTTGCGTATGGTTGGTATGGACCGCCGCACTATGAACTATCCCTATATGCTTTCCGGCGGACAGAAGCAGCGTGTGGCGATTGCCCGCACACTTTCACTTGACCCTGATATAATTCTTTTTGACGAGCCGACAAGCGCTCTTGACCCCACAATGGTCGGCGAGGTGCAGTCTGTCATCCGTTCGCTGACAAAAATGGGCAAAACTATGATGATTGTTACCCATGAAATGAAGTTTGCACGGGAAATTTGCAACCGTGTTTTCTATATGGATAACGGCGGAATATATGAAGACGGCACCCCCGAGCAAATCTTTGATAATCCGCAGAAGGAGCGTACCCGCCGTTTTATCCGCCATTTGAAGGTGTTTGAAACGGTCATTGACGGTGTGGATTTCGACTTTGTCGGTATTGCAAGTGAGCTTGAACGATATGCCTATAAAAATGAAATGCCGCCGAAAATGACATACCGTCTTCGTGCGCTCTTTGAGGAGATGTGCCACGAATTGATTTTACCGGCGATTGAACAAAAGCTGATAAATTTCACGGTGGAATATAATGCCGAAACTCAGGCGGCAACAGCGATTATAACCTATCCCGGAAAGAGTTATGACCCGAGCACCTCCGATAACGAGCTTTCTCTTGCTATTATCAATAATGCAGCAGATAATATACAATATTCATTCAATGAAAAAGAAAACAACAGTAACAAAATCACGGTTTGTGTTAAATAAAGGGTAAGTTACCGAAAGGAACTTATGCCTTAAGGCAATAATCATACAAGCGTTTTTCAACGAGAATATGGTGCTTGCCTTCAGAATATAAAAAAGCGGAGAGAATACGATGGATATACAAATTCTTTTGGCACTGCAGCAGCTGCGTGAGGCAATCGGCGGCTGTCTTAACAGTTTTTTTGCTTTTCTCACCACAATTGCAGTTGATTATTATATTATGCTACCGGGGCTTATTCTGTTCTGGGCATTCAATAAGCGTGCCGGTGCAATCGGACTCGGCTCCTACGGAATGGCTTGCTATGGCGTATCAGCACTCAAATCCACCTTTTGTGTCTATCGTCCGTGGATACGCAGTGATTTAATCAAGCCGCTGCCGGAGGTTATGTCGGGGGCAACCGGATATTCTTTTCCAAGCGGACACAGTGCTTCTGTAAGCGGTATGTACGGCGGACTGATAGGAGTCTACCGTAAACGCAAAGGGTTGTGTGCCCTGCTCGGCGTGATGATTGCCCTGACGATGTTTTCACGCCTTTATGTCGGAGTACACACGCCGCAGGATGTTTTGGCAGGGCTTCTTGTCGGTGCGGTTGGCACGGTATTGGTCATCTCGGCGGATTACTTTGTTTCAAAACATCCGAATCTTGACTGGGTAATCGTTCTAATCACGGCAGTGCTGTGCGCACTCCTTTTACCGTACCTATATTATAAAAGTTATCCGATGGACTATGTGAACGGAGAGCTGCTTGTAGACCCGACAAAAATGACCGTTGGCGGCTTCAAAGACCCTGGACGCTTTTTCGGTGTTGTGCTCGGATGGTTTATTGAACGCCGTTTTATTCGCTTTGATAACAATGGTACGCCGTATCAGAAAACTATGCGTTGCCTTGTCGGAGCGCTGTTGTTTATCGGTTACTGGAATATAGTTATGGAACCTCTCGGAAAAGCAATCGGTATAGGAATTGTCCATTTCTTCTTGCAAGCATCCGCTCCCCTGCTGTTTATGACGGTTTATCCGTTGTTGTTCAAACACATAAAAAAACGATGAAACAATACAAAATATAAAAAGCAAAACTATAACCCGAACGAGGTTTATAAAAACTATGTTCGAGTTATAGTTTTGAAAAGTGAAGAAGTAAAAATTCCGTCCACTTTGGTGAACGGAATTTTTTGGCGCACCCGGCCATTCTTTACTCGAACAAGTTCCATCGGAGAGCAGGACGGTTTCCTGCTCCTCTCTGTAGTTGTAGGCAATGCGAGGTGCGACGCTCATTTAAGCTGTCGTTGCAGAGCTGAATTTTAAGGACTATCTGCAACAGTAGAAATTAATAGGGATTATTATTCGGTTAAAGCTTCGTTATATTGCCTTGTATCTACAACAGTAGAAATTAATAGGGATTATTATTCAGGGTGAAAAATGGTAAATCTTTATGATCTACAACAGTAGAAATTAATAGGGATTATTATTCCCTAACATTGGATGGGTGCACATATTTAATATGCATATTTTGGTAAGTGTTCACAAAAATCAACTTCATTTTTGAATAATAACCCCTTTCAAATGTGATTATATCATATTAAGACCGAGGTTTGCAACATCAATCTACAATAAGCAGTTCGGAATCTATTTGAAAGGCTTTTCCTGAACAAAAGCAAACCAGTTATATGCTTGTTTGCCTTTTTTATCAGCAACTATTTTTTCGCTTTTAATCTGTTGAGTTAAAAGTCTTAATCCTTGGAGGGCTATATGATATGCACCGTTTGAATCACCATTTTCAGGCTGATTAGTATCAGCTACACGGCTATCAAAAAATTTACCGTTAACCATTACAGGCGAAAGAATAAAATCATTTTCTTTATTCTCATATCTTAACTGAACTATGGTTTTGAATATCCACAAAAAGCTTCTGAAAAAAGATTCTTCATTTATTTTGCAGATGTCTTCTTTGAGAGAAGAGCTCTTATAATCAATTCCGTAAAATTCCAATAACTCTTTAATGTACTGCGTTGCGTTAACCGTATTATATTGAGTGAAATTATTCTTCTTGCAGGATACAATTCTGTCTTCGCCATAAGAATAAACGCTCCATTTATTTGTAAAATCGCTTCTGTGTGTATTGAAATTTCTATAATCAAAATCAAATCTGAAGCTTTCTGTTATATCATCAAAAATTATATTATCAAATTTTGAAATAAACTCTTTTGATTTAACTTTGCTTGAATAAGAAAGATATTTCGAATCAAACAGATTTACGAATCCTGAAATCGGATCAATTTTAGAGGTGTATGCCGGTGGAACATAGAATAAAAATCCCGATTGTTTGCCAAGCTTTTGAAATGTTTCAAATTTCTCGGTAAGCTGGTAAGCTTTTCTGACACCGCCCGGTTCATCTTTTTCTCTATCCTTTAATACAAGAAAATTTAATTTTTCAATCAACGCTTTTTCAAAATTCTGATACACCTGCTTTTCAATATGAATTCTTATGCGCTTAAAATCATAGCTTAAATCTTCGAGAGCAACAACCGCATTGTATTTGAGCATTAGGTCAACAATAAAGCGAACAGCATGGGATATATATCCCACTTTTAAATCTTTAATTTTAGAAATACTCTCCCAATTTTTTCTTTCATCCAAGCGAGCGATTTCAAGCTCTTCAAGTTTCTTATGATAATCGATTCCGTTCAATACATTTAAGGATTTCTGACAAAGAATGTTGCCGGATTTGTCAATAACGCTAGCATAAAGCAGATTGCGTTCACCTCTGTCAAGACCAATGATATTATAATCTTCTGCATCCTGAAGTGTTTTAAGAACACTTCGATTAAAATTATTTGGTTTTTGCGGCATTTTATAATTAAAAACTGCCGACAGATGAAATTGAAACTGGTCATAAACATAGCGCTTATCTTTTATGATAGGATAACTGAATTTATCTTTTAGTTCATTATAATGATGACCTTTCTCAAGAATTTCATTGCTGTATTCAACAGAGCGCTTTCTAAAAAATACGCTTCCCGAACCGATATCAATAGGTGAATTATCTGCGCTCATAAGTTCTTTGAAATATATCGTGTGCAGATTTTCGGATCCTCTTGATTTTCGTTTTCCTTCAGAAAAGCTTTCTGCAAACGATAAATCTTTATTAGAGATTTTGAAAAGTAATAAAGGCTTTTGTGTACTGTTAACTGCATCATTCAATTCATTTTTGCTTACCGGCGCATAATAGAGCACACGCTGAGTCATTAATTCGTCCACATCCGCCATTATTTCTGTAAATAAATTATAGTTCTTTTCTATTATGATGTCGGTGTTTTTAAGCCTTTTCATAGAATTTATTGTCTTTTTAATATTATCAATTACAAGACGATTCATTCTGTTAAATTCTTTGTTTTCAATCAATAGCGGTAAATAATCAGGATATTTTGATTTGATTGTTTCGATACATTTTATTGGTGTTATTTCTTTGTCGGTGTTGCTGAACATCAAGCTGAATTCTTCAATCAATTCTTCTCTTTCGCTATTTTCAATATTATTTTTAATTATATCAATAAGGAGCTCTTTGTCATTATCATAAGAATTCTGTCCTTTATATGCTGCTCCATAAACGGTTTGTGATTTGGGCTGATAATAGTTTAAGCGCTCATATTCACTATAATCATCAACTTTTACTTCTGTTTCATATCTGAATAATTTTTTATTATTACTTACTCCGAGATAATAATCATATTCGCCAATTGAATTCTTTTTCCTGAATAAATATCCGCCATACTGTGTTCCGTTATCGCTATCTTCTGTTTTGCTTTCAACCCATCCATTTAAAAAATTACCGTTTTTGATGTCAAAATACAGTTTTACTTTTTCGGTGGAATATTGCTTTTTGGTAGCATAATTTCTGATCTTGTTGTATAAAGGAATATTACACCTGAAAGCATCATAAAAAGAATCAAAATATGCATAAAACAATTCGTCTTTTTCTGGCTTATCGCTTGAAATGATTTTAAGAATTTTTTCTGCTTGCTGAACGCTATCCATATATTTTTTTGTTTCTTCATATCCGTCTATGGAGTTACAGGGAAGGAAAGAGCGATTATTTGAGATATTGTTTATCGCACATTCGAGCTTGTTAACAATCATTTCCATAATATTACAGTCGTCAAATTCTGATTGAATCTGTGCAATGCTGTAATAATCGCTTTTTTCAAGAGTGTTTTTTATCTTTGACCAATCGTCATAAATAAGCTTTGACAGAACGGTTATCTGATTTTTATCAACAAAAATATTATTAATGTTAATTTTTTTATCGTTAAAAATCTGTTTGATTTCATTAAAATCCCTTTCAACTGTTTCACTTAAAAACTTGTCATAGTCATGCACAGCTTTCAGAAGTTCTTCTTTGTTTTCAAAAGGCTCTGCTTCAAACAGTTTCTCTGATTCAGTAAGAATCTGTTTAAATAACGGAGTGAATTTGGTCTTATGAGATAATGTTTTATCTTGATATCTTTCATTACAGATTTTATTTATTTCTTTAATTATTTCATTATATGTGTCTATATTTTTTTGCGATAATATATGATTATAGCTGTCAACTGAAAATAAATATCCTGTATCGAAACATACTGATATTTCCTGCTTAACAGAATCATTAATCCTACCGAATAAAATGATATTTGAATAAAACTTTCCGAAGTTATCAACTACAACACGGTATGCAACTGAATTTGAAATGCCTGATGAATATATATTTTCTCTTGCGCTTTCAAAATTAGAAAAATATGTTGAAAAATTATTAAAAGCAGCTATTTGGCTGATTTCTTCATCTGACAATATTCCGGCAAAGGTTGAAGGCTCCCTAGAGGCTTTTTTAATAATTTCTGATATCTTTAAATTATTTCTATGAGGGCTTTCCTTAAAATATTTTTCAATGTTTTTTTGATATTCCTTTTGAAGATTATTGAGCTTATCTTTTTTTAAGGCGATTTCTCAAAGTAAATTCCACAGTGGAATTTGCGGTGGAATTTAGTCTGAGAAGAAAAAAGGAGTAGAATTTAGTCTGAGAAGGAGGCTCAGACTATGAGTAAAAAAAACAAACACATGACACTTGACGATCGAA
>JAZLIZ010000061.1:0-122316 GCA_045617665.1 Acutalibacteraceae bacterium
AAATATTTAAAACAACCTATTGAACATCACAGCAGTTAAAGGGTAGTATAAATCAGATGACGGCAGTTGAGTAGTAGCACGCCAATTTTGATAGGCAGAATCGGATGAAAAAAGCGATTTCTTCGAGTGAAGACAGTACTGAGGTACGGCGAACGAGAAAAATCGCTTAACAAAACGATATAATATTCCAAATAAAAAAGTGGGGTAATCCAGCTCGTTATGAGTCAGATTACCCCTTTAACAAATTATCTAATTCGTTTTGTGATTTTCGCCGATTATGTCATCAAAATTTATTTGTACTGACCAAAAAGTGCCTTAAAGAATATTCCTATTGACTCAAAGAATCCTGCCTTTTCAATGCTTATGGGCGTTGATGCTTCAACAACTCCGATTGAAATGGGTGCATCATAAATCTGTGTTTTATTGGGAGCGGCGAGGTTTGCCAAATTGATGGTTACTCTTCCGCCAACACGGATATCCTCAATGTAGTAAACACCGTTACTGTCTTTTTTGATATTTGTTGTAAATTCGCTGCCGGTTTTCGGTGTAACCACAACGCTTGCTCCTGTTAAATCAACAGCCGGAATGAAATGATAATTAAATACATTTCCCTTGATTATTCCGTCTGTGCCGTACTTATAGGTCTTTTCGGGAACATTTGTGATTTTTGCGGATTTGATGTAGTTGGGAACAGCAGTGAATGAAAAGCTGTTATTTGATGTTCCGGCAATGGATGTATATGTGATTTTGCCAAGCAGACAAATCGGGTCTAAGCAGATATCAAGCACATCTTTACCTGTAAGAGTGAAAATATCGTTTCCCAATGAATCACGGAATTTGAACTCCGCATTGCTGAAATCAGGTGCTTTTCCGTCCTTATATACAACACCGGGATTAAGCGTATAATCCACATCCTCATAGAATGTCTGATTTGCAGGCACTTTTGTAAAGCAGGACTTTGAGGAATCATAATCAAGAATCCAGAGCTTTATTGAGGCAAGCGCATCTGTTGTTGAAATCTGGAATGTACATTCTTCGGAGTGGTCGGAAAGCGACATAAGATTATAGTAATAATTTGTGTCAAAGATACGGCCGTTATCTGATTTTTCCAACGGGGTATATTTTGTTGACTGACTTGTTTTGGTGATTCTGTTAATGTCAACATTCCTTGAGCCTGTTGTAAGGAAGGTGTAAGTTCCGCAAAGCTTGATGGTGAATGTTTTTGTGTTGCCGGATGAAAGTGTGATTCTGTTTTCCTGGTTGATTGCCACGGTGATTGTTTCATCGTTTGCAAAGGCAACTACGGAAAGACAGCTGAATGCCAAAAGAACTGCGAAAAGAATTGATAAGAGCTTTTTCATAAAATTTTCCTCCTGTTTTACCAGCGGTTTTCAACATATTCGCAAAATGCGTACATATTTTTTATCTCAAGAACTTTGCCGTCATCAAGGGTAACGGTTCCGTTCCATAAGCCGTGAACCTGGTGGCTGTGCATTCTCATAACGAGAGCGTTTGTGTCGCCGTGATTGTCAAAGAACGGTGTCATTTTAAGGTTGAATCTGCCGTCCTCCGAAATAAATTTCCATTCGTTCATATATTTATCGGGCTTCGGGAATGTTTCAACATCAACCGCACCGATTTTGTGAGCCTTTCCGTCATAGAAAAGGCAGGTTTCGGTTGCATTGCTTTCGTCACCTATGCCCCAGGTGATTTCAAAGCCGAAAATGTGCTTGTCGCCCTGCTCATCATAAAGATATGTTGAGCCGTTGCCCCAATACCACACAAGCTTATAGGGTGTATCAACTCTGCCCCAGTCAAGGCAGCAGAAAGTATCATCCTTTGAGAAGCTATAGACTTTATCGCCTGTTTTGTATGTTCCCTCGCAGGGCATACTGTTTTGCTTTGTTGTCATAAAGTATCTGTCGGGGAAATTCTTAAAGGGAAGAACGGTTGTTATATTTTCAAGCCCCGGCATAATATCCATATCAAATTCGCACTCAACATCTCCCATTTTGAACCAAAGGTGTCTTGCTGTTTCTTTGGTGTCGAAAATGAAATGAGCGTTCATAACCTGCATATCAACAAGGTTAGGTACATCACCCTTTGGGGGAAGAACATATTTATCCTTGCCGCCCACAAACGGGATGAAAGCGTTTTTGATTGTTTTGCCCCTTTTGAGGTCAATCAGACAGGCTGAAATATAACCGCCGAGTGAAATGTTGGCAAAGCTTAACTGAACCATATATTCGCCGTTGGAAATCTGATAAAAATCCCACTCCTTGCGGCGCATAACCTTTTGAACATCGTTTCTGTCATAATCAAAAACATTGTGCCTTGCCCAGCCTTTTGCAAGAAGAGTGCCGTCCTTGGCGAGAAGCGGTGTCGGCTCGGTATATTCGGTTTGCTTGCTGACATAATCTGCTTCTTTCCAGCCCACATAAGTTTTTTCCATAGTGCTCTCCCTTCAGATAATCAATATTCAAATTTAACATCGCTGTTTTTGAGAAGCGGTGCATTTTTATCTTTTTCGGAAAGTATGAAATCATTTGTCTGCCAGTCAATTCCAAAGGCAGGGTCATCAAAGCGGATGCTTCTGTCATTCCCGGCAGAATAGAAATCATCAACCTTGTAAAAAAGCTCTGTATCGTCCGTTAAGGTGACAAAGCCGTGCAGACAGCCCTTCGGTATATAAAGCATCCTTTTGTTTTCGGCAGAAAGCTCAACCGCAATATGCTTCATATAACTCGGAGAGCCCTCTCTTATATCAACCGCCACATCGAGAATTTTACCCTTCGTGCAGGAAACAAGCTTTGCCTGACTGCAAGGACTTTTTTGGCAGTGAAGCCCTCGGAGTGTTCCTTTTTTTTCTGAATAGGAACGGTTATCCTGAACAAAAACGGTGTCAATGCCTGTTTCGGAAAAGGCTTTTGCGGAATAGCTTTCATAAAACCATCCCCGGTTATCACCGAAAACCTTCGGCTCAACAATATAAGCACCTGCTATTTCAGTTTCAATTTTGTTCATAGATTCCACCGTTTTCCGTACCCCAGACAGGCTGTTCGCCGGGCTTTTCGGATGAATAGAGAATTTTGCCCTCTGCAACCGCCATAAGGTGCTGACCGTAAATGGATTTGCCGTATTTTGTTGCGGATTTAATCAAATCCTCACGGCTTATCCATCTCATATTGTACGCAATTTCTTCGGGTGCAGAAATCTGAATACCCTGAAGACGCTCGATTGTTCTGATAAAGTTTGAAGCATCAATAAGAGAATCAACCGTTCCCGTATCAAGCCACGCATAGCCTCTGCCGAGAAGCTTTATATCCAAATCACCGGCATCAAGGTACATCTGGTTTATATCGGTTATTTCAAGCTCACCCCTTGCGGAGGGCTTAAGGGATTTTGCAAATTCAACAACTCTGTTATCGTAGAAATAAAGGCCGGTAACAGCATAATTTGACTTCGGAACTTCGGGCTTTTCAACAATGGAAACAGCCTTGCCGTTTTCATCAAATTCAACAACGCCGAATGCCTTGGGATTTTCAACATAATAGCCGAAAATCGTTGCTCTGTTCGGATTTTTTGCCGCCTGACGGAGCAGGTGACCTAAACCGCTGCCGTAGAAAATATTATCACCGAGAATCATGGCAACGCTGTCATCACCGATAAATTCTTCACCTATGATAAATGCCTGTGCAAGACCGTCCGGGCTTTCCTGAACGGAATAGCTGAGCTTTAATCCGAACTGACTGCCGTCACCCAAGAGCCTTTCAAATTTAGGGGTGTCATCGGGAGTTGAAATGATGAGAATTTCTCTGATTCCGGCAAGCATCAAGGTTGAAAGGGGATAATATATCATTGGTTTGTCATAAACCGGAAGAAGCTGTTTACTTGTAACAAGAGTGAGCGGATAAAGACGGGTTCCGCTGCCGCCCGCAAGGATAATTCCTTTCATTTGTCATACCTCTTTATAATAAAATGGGTATAATGTTGATTTTATTTTAGCATTACATATATATAATGTCAATTTACATTATTGTAATAATTTAATTAAACAGCGTTGCTTTTGTGCGCCTTGCATTTATGAATCCCAAAAATATGTTTTGAAAACTTAAATTTGATTTTAGAAAACAGATGTGATATACTGCCGTAAGGAGGCAGATATGCAATAAAAATTTGAAAGGCGAAAATTATGAAAATTTATACTATCGGAACTTCATCGGGCACTCATCCCATTGCAGGCTCACACCATGTTTCCACCGCTATTGAAATAAACGATTCCGTTTATTTTATTGATGCCGGGGAATGCTGCGGTTACTCTGCCCATCTTTACGGTGTTGATTTGCTTAAAACGAGGGCAATTTTTATCACGCACCCCCATATGGACCATGTGGGCGGACTCGGTAATCTGCTCTGGTATGTCAGAAAAATGAATTACTATGAAAAGAACTATGATTTTCTGCACGATGAAATAAAAATTTACGCCCCTACACAAGATATTTTTGATGCAACTATGCTTTTGCTGAAAAATACGGAGGGCAATTTTAATACTGACTGGGACCACACTTTTTCGCTTGTAAATGAAAAGATGCTGTATGCCGATGAAAATATAACGGTTACGGCAGTTGCAAACCATCACATTCCGCCGAAAGACGGCGTTGCTCAGTCCTATTCGTTTATCGTTAAGGCAGAGGGTAAAACACTTGTATTTTCGGGCGATATAAGGCTTGAGGACTTTGATGCCGTTTTGCCGGAAAAATGTGATGCTTTCTTTGTTGAAACCGGCCACCACAGAATTGAAGAAATTTGTGTTGAGATAAAGAGGCTCGGTAAAAAGGTTGATAAGCTTTTCTTTACCCACAACGGTGTTTATGTTATGGCGGATAAAGCTGCCGCAAAGCGTGACCTTAAGCTTGCTTTCGGTGAAAACGGATATATCTGCTCTGACGGCGAAAACTACGAGCTTTAATGTCTGAAAATATGCAAAATTCGACAGCTTATATGTCCGAAAATATGCATAAAACGCAGTTAAGTATGTCCAAAAATATGCAAAATCAGTCGATTTGTGTGTCCGAAAATATGCAAAAACAGTCAGATTGCATGTCCGAAAATATGCATTCGTATTGACAAAGCCTTGATTTTACTGTATAATCCACCTGTAAGCAGAAAAAACTGTAAATGCAGGTGGATTGTTTTGTTAAAACGAAAGATATACAGCGAATTGCTGAAATGGAAAAATACAAAATCAGAAGAGTGCCTTTTTATCAAAGGTGCAAGGCAAATCGGAAAAACCTTTCTTGTCAGAGAATTCGGAAAAAACGAGTATGATTCTTTCATAGAAATCAATTTTTTGAAATACCCGAATATGAAGGATATTTTTGACGGTGATTTAAGTTCGGAAAATATCTGCAAAAATATCAGCATTTTTATTCCTGATTCAAGGCTTATTCCCGGCAAAACTCTGATTTTTCTTGATGAAATTCAAAAATGTGCAAGAGCAAGGACGGCGTTGAAATTTTTAGCAACCGATACCCGCTTTGATGTTATTGCCTCCGGCTCCCTTTTAGGTCTTCATTATGATTGCGATGCTGACCCGGAGGTTGAAGAGGTGGAGTCTGTTCCTGTCGGCTATGAACAGCAAATCACAATGTATTCCCTTGATTTTGAGGAGTTTTTGTGGGGTTACGGATATAGCGAACAGACGATTTCGGAAATAAAAAAATATTTTGATAACCGTCAGACCGTTCCGGAAGTAATAAACAAAAGGCTGGAACAACTTTTTAGGGAATATATGGTTGTAGGCGGTATGCCTGAGGTTGTTGATACCTTTTTCAAAACTGAAAATTTCGGCGAGGTTCAGAAAAAGCAAAATAAAATAATAGCCTCTTACGATGATGATATTGCGAACCATGCCAAAGGCAGCGAAAAAATAAAGGTTCGTGCCTGTTATGACAGTGTTCCCCGTCAGCTTGCAAGGGAAAACAACAAGTTCAAGTATTCAGATGTTGAAAAGAAAGCAACAGCACGAAAATATGAGGACAGTATTGAATGGCTGAAGGATTCAAATTTAGTGCATATCTCATATAATGTTTATGAGCCTTATTTGCCGCTGATGGCAAATGCAAAGAGTAATGAATTTAAGGTTTATATCAATGATACCGGCTTGCTGCTTGCAATGTACGGTCAGGAAACAAAGCTTGCTGTATTGAACGGAACATTAAAGGGCAACGCAAAGGGCGGTATTTACGAAAATATTATTTCCGAAACACTGATTAAATCCGGCTATAAGCTTTATTATTACAAGACACAAAACAGTTCAATGGAAATTGAATTTGTTATTGAAAAAGACGGCGGAATTTGTCCTGTTGAGGTTAAGGCCGGTAACACATCAACCGCCTCTCTCAACAGCTTTTCTGAAAAGTTTTCGCCGGCTGTTTCATATAAAATTGCCGAGGCAAATATCGGAGTAAACGGTAATAAATTTACTCTTCCGCATTATATGGCAATGTTCATATAACAAAAAGTCCTCCCGGTGTGCAGGTGCATATCGGGAGGCTGTTTTTTAGTTTATTATGCTCATTGCTCCGAGCAGTATGATAAGAAAACTGAAATTAAATGCAGAGAAAATTCCGATGTAGTAGGCTGCCTTGCCCGGGTTATGCTTAACATATTCTCTGAATGTAATCAGAGAGGCAAGTGAAGCTATGAGCGTTCCCACACCGCCTATGTTTACGCCCTGAAGCAAATCGTGATAATTATTTGTAAACTGTGAAAGCAGAATTGCCGAGGGAACATTGCTTATGAACTGGCACGAAAGTGCACTGAAAATGAGCGTGTTCTTTTCGAGAAGAGCTGAAAAGAAATCACGAACAGCATCAATCCTTGCCATATTGCCGGAGAAGATAAAGAAAAATACAAAAGTCAGCAGCAGAGGGTAATCAACCATTTCAAGGGCTTTTCTGTCGGAAAAGAGAAGCACGGCAGGAATGATAATCAGCCCTATCCAGTATGGGACAACTCTGAAAACGATGACTATTGAGAGGGCAAAAAGCACAAGGTAAAGGGCTGTTTTGCCGGGCTTGAGGCTGATTTTTTCATCTCCGATTTTCAGAGGCTCAGATTTAACAAAAATACAACAGCAAATTGTGATAAGAATGACGGAAAGTGCAAAGGGCGGAGCCATAATGTGCATAAATTCGCCGTTTGAAATTTCAAATTTTGTGTAGAGATAAAGATTTTGAGGGTTGCCGAAGGGGGTCAGCATTCCTCCTAAATTGGCGGCAATGTTTTGCATTATGAATGTAAATGCCATATATTTTTCCTTGCCCGTGGTTTTCAGCACGATAAAGCCGAGGGGCAGAAAGGTCAGAAGCGCCATATCGTTTGCAATCAGCATTGAGCCGATAAAGGTGATATAGATAAGGGCAAGTATGCACCATCTGGCATTTTTGAAAAGCTGAACTGTTTTTCTTGCCAGCATATAGAAAAATCTGATGTTTTTTAATGCACAGACCACTGCAAGCACGCAGAAAAGACAGGTCAGGGTTTTATAATCAAAATAATCTGCATATTTCTCATCCGGCGGCACAATGCAGGAGGTGATTATTGCGGCAATAAGGGCAATAAACATAACTGCATTTTGAAGCACAAAATCTTTAAGCTTCATTAAAATCGGGTGTTTTGCGTTTGCTTTGTTTTCATTCATTTCTAAAAAATTCCGTTCAAGTCAAATTGAGCAAATTATAGCACAAGTGCCGGATTTTTCAACCATTTATTTTGTTTTTTTACCGTATTATTTATGTTTACAGAGATAAACTTCGGTGGTATAATAACCCTATAAATAAATCGGAGGAAAATTTATGATAAGAATTATTTCAGCCATAGTCGCTTTTATGGTTGCATCAACATCCTTCTGGCTTGTTCCCACGCAGAAAACCCGTCTTGAAAAAAACATTAAGTCTGCAACGGAAGAAAGAATTAACAACGGAAAACTGACGGGCGCTCATATTTATGTCAGCCGCAACTCAGAAGAAATTTATAACAAAACATTCGGTAAAAAATCTGCCGGCGGTGAGGCTCTTGCCGATAATGCAACCTACAGAATTGCATCTATGACAAAGCCCGTAACCGCTGTTGCCATGCTTATTGAATATCAGAGAGGTCATCTTGATATTTACAAAAATGTTGAGGATTATCTGCCCGAATTTGCCGATATGCAGGTGGTCAGCAAGTTTGATGAGCAGGGCAAAATTCTTGAAACCGTACCTGCAACCGAAAAATTAAAGGTCTATCAGCTTGTTTCACATACAAGCGGCATTATGTGCGGCGGCCTTCTTGATGTATATTACAGCAACTATACCATAGAGCATAACGAGGGCTTGACAATGCAGGAAATGGTTAAATATTATTCCACAATGCCTCTTGCATTTAACCCGGGAACTGCACAGGCATACAGCACAGCCGCATTTGATGTTGCCGCACAGATTATTTTGAATGTCAGCGGCGAAACGGATTTTGAGGAATATCTCAAAAAGAATATTTTTGAGCCGCTCGGTATGGTTGACACAACCTTTAAGCCTACTCCCGAGCAGTTTGAAAGAATGGTTGCCGTTCACGATATGGATACGGACACCGGAGCTGCTGTGGATGCACCGACTCCCTCAGACCGTGTTTTCGGCGGCTTCCCCGTTACTTATTATGCCGCCGGTGCAGGGCTTATGTCCACAATGGCAGATTATATAAAATTTGCCGAGATGCTTCAAAATAACGGTAAGGCACAGGACGGCACAGTCATTCTTAATGAAGATATGGTAAAGCTTATGGCGACCCCCGTTCCGGAAATGTCAAACGGTATTATGTCCGGCGATACACAATGGGGCCTTGCCGTCAGAGTGATTGTTAAGCCGTCATATAAACACGGCTTGCCTGTCGGTTCATTCGGCTGGAGCGGTGCATACGGCACACATTTCTGGATTGACCCCATAAGCAAAATTACAGCTGTATATATGAAAAATTCTTTCTATGACGGCGGCGCAGGTGCACAAACGGCAAATGAATTTGAAGAATGTGTTTATAGAGCTATGGTGCCGGTATTTCTTTTGCCTATCATCTGATTTTTCTTGATGTCTTTGGCGTAGAACACAAAACGAATAGTATATAGCAAACAAAAGTCAGCGAAAGGAAAACTCCAATCGCTGACTTAAACTTTTTATAAGGAATAAATTATTTCGTTTTGTTAAGTGTCCTTTGCTCGCTCGCCGTACCTTGGTACTGTCTTCGCTCGCAAATGCACTTTCTACATCCAAATACATTCAAGAAAAAGTGCCCCAAGGGAACAGAGAGGGTCAATAGGTTGTTTTGAATAGTTTTTCTTCGCAAATCAACCTATTGAACATCACAGAAGATGAGAGGTAGCATGCCATTTTATAAATCAGATGACGGCAGTTAAGAGGTAGCACGCATTTTTCGAGAAGAATTGAGATGAAGAAAACGCCCGTTTGAGCGAAGACAGTACCGAGGTACGGCGAGCGAAAGAGGGCGTTTAGCAAAACAATATAATATTCCGAATAAAAAAACAGGAGATAATCGAACTCATTTTAAGTCTGATTATCTCCAAAATTTATTTATCGTTTGTTTTGCGTTCTTCGCTCAAGGCTTCCGAAAAATTTATTCGGCGGAGGCAAGGCGTATATACCTCTTGAAGAACGCTACACCTGCAGGTATTGCGGAGCAGGGTATTCTCTCGTTTGTTCCGTGAGTGAGAAGAAGCAGCTCAATCGGAGCGGTATAGGGAGAATAACGGTAAATATTCTCACAAATCGGCTCATAGTTGCAGGCGTCCGTGCCGCCCATAACAAGGTAGGGAGCAACAATATTGTTGCTGTTTTCAGCCATACAGAGGTTTTCAATAATCCTGAATGACCTTGAATCTGTGGGTGAGAATGACGAGGCCTCTTTTGTGTCAAGGGCTCTGACCTCAATATTTTTGTTTCTTACGACCTTGCGGATGTGGTTAAGAACATCCTGTGAAGAAACGCCGGGCATCTGCCTGAAATTAACGGTTATGCTTGCCCTCTGGGGAAGAACATTTGCCATGGGACTGCCCTGTGCCATTGTAATGCCGGTGGTTGTTCTTATCATACTTGCACCGGAGGGAATCTGCTTCATAACCTCTTTGATAAGGGGCTTGAGAACAGGCAGATTGCAGGTTAAAAGACGGACGGGATAGGTGCAGTTCTGACCGATTTTTGTAAAAAGGTCATCAATAAAGGGGAGCATTTCTGCCTTGAACTGATGATTTTCAAGGTCTTTGATAACATTTGCAAGCTCACCGATTGCGGAATGCTTCGGGGCCTGTGATGAATGACCGCCCTTTGAGATAACGGAAATTTCATAGTCGCAGTAGCCCTTTTCGGCAATGCCTATACCAACAAGGTTTTTGTTTTCAAGTACACCCTTGATGTTGATGGGCAGAATTGCGCCGCCCTCATCAATAATGCAGTCAAGATGAACTCCTCTTGATTTGAGAACCTCCATCATATTTTTTGCACCGCCGTCTTTGCAGGCAACAACCTCTTCATCCTGTCCGAAGAGAAGATAAACATCTCTTTCCGGCTGAAAGCCCTCTTCAAGCAGGGTTTCAACGGCTTCCATAACACCCATAAGGTGGTTTTTCATATCAAGAGCACCTCTGCCCCAGATGAATTCGCCGTCATTATATCCCTCAAAGGGGTCGTGAACCCAATCGTCAAGCGTTCCGTCAGAAATGGGAACAACATCCTGATGTGCAAGAAGAGCGATGGGGTCAAGGTCATCTCTTGTACCCTTCCAGCGGTACATAAGGCTTGCTTCGCAAACTATCTCTTTTTCAAGCTTTTCGTGAATAAGGGGGAATGTTTCGTCAAGAAAATCATGAAATTTTTCAAACTGTGAAAAATCGACCTTTGATTTATCCGGGTCACTTATTGTGGGGATTGAAATTGCTTTTGAAAGGTGTTCCATTGCTTTCTGTCCGTCAACCTTTTCCTCCGAAAGAGGGGGATAGGTTTTCTTTTCGGGAACGAATTTGTATGCACGGTAGGCATTAAGGCCTGCTGCCGCACCGAGAGCACCTAAAGCTGCGATTTTAGTTATTTTCTTCATATCAGTTCTCCTATGCTACTGCTTCTCTGATTAAACAATCCAGAATAACAAAAATGTTTTTGACTGTGTTTACCGCTTTTTCAAAAACGGAATTGTATTCCCTGTATCCGGTTTCAATATATTTTTCGTAATGTGCGTTGCCCGTTTTGACCGAGCCCTTGTAAAGGTACAGGTCATTATCGTAATTTTCTATGTCGTTTTTGTGCAGAGTTATGAGCCTGTAACCGTAAGGCCCGAATTTTTCCATTTCAAGGCCGAGATTAAAGCCGAGCTCGATTCCGTCAACCGTTCCGCAAAAGCCGTCTACATGCTGATGCCCGAAATATGCGCCGAGAATATTGCCGCATTCCTTCCACGCTTTGAACTCCTCGCTTGCTTCGCAGGGCTCATACGCAATAGTATCAACGCCGTAAGCAATGCTTCTGTTAAGACGGTAAAACTGCATAAATCCTGCTGACCTTGCGCCGTCATCAAAAATACTGCATTTTTCAAAAAGATTGCCTACATCAGGCGGATTTATGTGCTGAAAAAGAATGGAGGGAACGGATTTGCCGCCGTTTTCTCTTTTTATGGCTTCATTTCTTTCTTTCAGCCATCGGAGCTGGTCATCATTTGTACCGCCCTTGCCGGAATCCATAAGCCAGAGATTAAAAACAGGCTTGCCGGCTTCGTCATCTGTCAAAACATTGTAGTCGATTCTGTCATTTGCGTCCTCGCTTAAATCAACTGCAAGGGAATGGGGATAAGCGCTGTAAATTTCAAGCCATTCGCTGTTGGTAATTCCGCATTTGTAATCGTTATTCCCCTGAACAATTGCAAAGGGAACACCGTATTTTTCAAAGATTGAAAGAACATCTCCGGCGGTTTTTCTGATGTTTGTAAGAGTTTCGTCGTGAAGCTTTTCACCCTTTGATTTAACAACAACGCCCTCCCGGAACGGCTCCTTATCGCCGAAAAGACCGATTTTGCCGTCTTCAACGAAATCACCTGTGAAAACAATCAAATCAGGCTGACTTTCTTTGACGGCAAGCTCTACGGCGTTAAGCATATCCGCTGACGGATACTGGTCATCCTGGGTATCGGAAAGCACAAGAATACGGAAGTCGTCTGACGAGAATTTCAGAGTGTATTCCTTTGCAAAGCCCGAAACACAGAATGAAAAAAGTATTAAATTTGCAACTAATAAAGAAATAAATTTTTTCATAGTGCTCAAAGTATAGCATTTATATTCTGTTCTTGCAACTGTTAAATTATCCGGGTGTAAAACTGCCGTAACGGAAATTCCGAAACGGCAGTTAAATTCATTTATTTATATTCCTCGTTCAGCTCTTCGGCAAGGTACTCATCGCTCATACAATGCAAATCAGAGATACCCTCGCTTATAAGCTGATAAAGATTTGACGAGTAGAATCTGTCAAGTGCTGTTTCAACTCCGACAGAATATTTTTCAGCGTAAAGCTCGATTATTCCGGCATATTTCTTTTGAAGCAGAGTTTTATTTGCCTTTCACACAAATCACTCCCTCCGTTTTTTTCTTTACTCAAATATATCATATAAAGTTCATTCGCACAAGTGCAAAGATTGAAAAAGCAGATATTATGTTAAGTTTCTGTTAAGGTCTGTATAAAGTAATTGACAAATTCGATATTAAATATATAATGTTAAATTGAAGTATTATGGCAGGGTGTTTCGGAGATTATAATAAACTTTTCAAAATATATCGGGGGAATCATAATGAAAAAAAGTTTCAGAACAATACTGGTGATTTTGGCGGCGGTGATGCTTATTGTGCCGTCAGTTGCTTTTATGACCGGGGCATATATCCCGGAGCTTTGCACCTGTGCAACAGGCGATGCGGAGGCTTGCAATGATAATATCACCTATCAGCTTGATGATTACGGCCTTGCATACGAGATTGAAAATGACGGCTGTAACAAGCGATATCTGACTGATTATGCGGTTACTGACCTTGCATATATTAACGGCGGACTTTATGTTTCCGCAGGCGATGAGCTTATTTTTATTGATACGGTTAAGAATGAGAGCGAAAAGGTTTTCAAGGCAGAGGGTAAAATTGACGGCTTTGCCGTTACCGAAAAGAAAATGTATATCCTTGCAAACGGCAAAATCGTTTCGGCAAATCTTAACGGCTCGTTCAGAAATACCGAGGTTAAAGAAAATGTTATTGATTTCTGGCTTGAGGACAGCAACACCCTCTCATATATGGTTGATGATGAAATGATTTACACCCTCAACCTTGTTACCGATGAAACCGGGTCGGATATAAACTATAAATCCGATTTGGGCGAGGGCTTAATCATAGCAAATGACGAAGCCGGAAACGGCAGAAGCAAGGTCGGCGGCAGCATTTCCATAAATTCACTCAGAAATACATTCCCGTCAACAAAGGCAAGACCGATTTACTGGAACCACGGAGGCTCTGAAAACAGCCCTTACAGCTACACCTATAACGGCTGTACTCACCACGGCGGCTGTACATATACCGGCTCCTGCGGCTGTAATTCCTACAGCTCGTGTATTCAGTGTATGGGCTATGCATTTTTCTGCGGTAAGCTGACAACAGATAAAAACCCCAATATTCTTGAGGGCAAATGGCAGATGTCAAGGGATTCATCAAGAGTTGATTCCGTAAAGCCCGGCGATATTATCCGTTACAGAAACGATTCTCATTCGATTTTTGTTACGGCTGTCAGCGGAAACACGGTTACATTTACAGACTGCAATTCAAACTGGAATTGTAATATCAGATGGGATGCCACCGTTTCAAAGAGCACTCTTAAGGCGTCCTTTACCAAAATTTATATCACCCCTTACACGGCAGGGGTTGAAACTCTTAAGTTAAACCCCAATGAGGGCTCTGTCGATAAGAGCAGCATCACCGTTACGGGCGAACAGAAAATCGGTGAATTACCCATTCCCACAAGAAAGGGCTACAGCTTTGCAGGCTGGTTTACAAGCCCGGATGATGACGGCGAAGAGGTTACAGCCGAAACAGTCTACATTTCCGGCGGTCAGCTTAAAGAAATTTATGCTCACTGGGAGCCTAACAGAAATAAAATTACCTTTGATGCTAATGCTTATGAAGCATCCACAGGTGAAAGAGATACCGAAAGCGTCAGCGGTATGCCTGCAAATCAGGAAAAGATTACAGACAGAATGCTCACCGTTAAAACAGGCACAAGACCTACAAGACACAATTTTACATTCATAAGCTGGAATACAGAGCCGGACGGCAGCGGCGTTGAAAAGAAAAAGGATTACACTCTGCCCAAGGATTATAATGACGGCGATATAACCTACTATGCTCAGTGGAAGGGCGTTGAAAAGGGCGTTAAATTTAATCTTAACGGCGGAACTATGCCGGATGACCTTGCAGGAATAACAGATGCGAAGTGCTATTACGGCAATCAGCTCAGCACAATATTTATCGGCAACACAAGACCCACCGAAATAGGCTTGCCTGAGCCTGAAAGAGAGGGGTTTGAATTCCTCGGCTGGAGCCTTAATGAAAAAGAGGAATATATAGAAACATCCGTTCTCCTTGTTAATGATAACGGTGAGCCCTGCATAAGAAACGATGCAGGGGAGCTTGTTAAGGACCCGGAGGGAAAGGGTCAGGAGGAAAAGCTTCTTGTTTCAAAGGATATTTTCGTTACCGAAGATGATTTCTATGTTGAGAAAACATATAAGGCAGTTAAAAACTGGGATGAGCTTCGCCTTTATGCACGCTGGAAAGAAAAGGAATATAAAATCACCTATGATGCCAATGCAAACGGTGATAAATCGGTTTCGGGCGTATTGGCTCCGCAAATTAAAAAATATACAACCGCTTCAATCAGCTTAAGAACAACAGCAGATACAAACGGCGGAAAGAAGCCCACAAGAAAGGGCTATAACTTCCTCGGCTGGGCAAAGAAAAAGGATGCAACAACCCCCGATTATCTTTGGGGCAAGGCTTACGAATATTCAAGCAACAGCGATATGATTCTGTATGCCGTCTGGGACCCGGAAAAATATGAAATTTCATTTAATCCGAATTACCCCGGCGCACCTGTTATTGAAGAAAAGCTGACCAAGGTTTACGGCAAGGATTTGAAGATTGATATCGCAGAGCCCGAAAAAACAGGCTATGATTTTGTATGCTGGAATACAAAATCTTCAGGTGACGGCACATCGTATAAAACAGGCGAAAAATATACAAGAAATGAGCCTGCAACTCTTTACGCACAGTGGAAAGCAAAGGTGCTCACCGTTTCGTTCGATGTAAACGGCTCCGATGAATATGTTGCGGATGCAGAATACACTTACGATGAAAAATACGGTAAGCTGCCCGAAATTTCAAGGCAGTATTACAGCTTCTGCGGTTGGGAAACTGCGGACGGCACAAGGGTTTATGCCGATTCAACCGTTCAGATAACCGAAAACCAGACCTTTAAGGCAATCTGGCAGGGCGATAAGCTTATGGTTCTCTTCAATGCCGAAAACGGCACAAGTCCTGTTTTATTCGGTTATGTTTATTACGGCGAAGCATACGGCAGTGATTTTGAAAACGGCAAGCTGCCTGTTCCGACAAAAGAGGACTGCATTTTTGCAGGCTGGTATTTTAACGGAAAAGAAATAAAGTCAGATGATTTGTGTACATTCAATCTGACGGATATATTAAGCGATACGGTTACTCTCCACGCAAAATATGTTGAAATTCCTGCAAAGAAAGCCGGCAAAACCGCAGTTGTTTATATTGCAGACGGTGTTCAGTACGGCGAAACACTCTACTATGTAGAGGATATGAGTGAAATCGCTCCTCCTGCTGTTCCCGGAAAGACAAATTACGAGGGTAAATGGGTTAAATCAGCCGAAACGGTTGATTACATAGTCTACTGTGCCGAATACACCGGAAAGCCCTTTGAAATTGACTATGTTATCCCGAATATGAGCAAATGGGATAAGGATGCAAAAAAGACGGAAACTGTTTTCGTAAATTACGGTGACCCGATTCCCGTTAAGAAGCTGCCCGAAAAAGCAGGCTATACCTTTGCCGGATGGGATAAGAAGCTCCCCTCATCAATGCCGGCTGAAAAGCTTACAATTACCGCAAAATTCAACCCTGTTGATTATGAGGTAACCTATAAGGATATAAACGGCGTTGTTTCAAAGGCAAGCTATAATCTTAATTATGAATCGCTGGAAAAGCCCGGAATTACGCCGAAAATCGGTTATACGGCAGAGTGGCCGGAGGATAACATTGTTCCCGGCGGAATGGTTATTGAAGCAATTTATACACCAATCACCTATACCGCCACATTTGATGTTGACGGCAAGCTGTACCACACATATTTCACCGTTGAAGATGATGAAATACCCACTCCGGATATTTCTCTCCCGGAGGGATACCTGATTAAATGGGGCGATTTAACCCCTGTTGCATCAGACAAAAAAATTATCGGTACGGTTGAAAGAGATTGCACGGTTGAAATAAAGAAATATGTTAAAGAAAAATGGATTTCATATTTCGGCACAATCGTTCTGACCCCCGAAACAAAGGGCACAATTTTTGAAAGCACCGAATATATATGGGTTGTCAACGGCTCACCCGTTAAGGCAAACAGCAAGCTTATCAGCGTAAGCGGTGACCATAAGCTGACCCTGGCAAAGCTTAAAGCCGCATCAACAACGGTTAAGCTTCAGCTCGTTGAAGACGGTAAGGTTGTTGCGGAATCAAAGACGGAAACGGTAAGAGTTAATACACGTTTTTTTAATATTATCAGTGCGTTCTTCAGATATATATTTGGGCGTATCAAACCGCTTTATCAATGATTTTAATGATATAATCGGCAAAAATCACAAAACGAATAATATATAGCAAATGAAAGTCAGCGAAAGGGAAAGCCCAATCGCTGACTTATCTGTATTTATAAGGAAGATTATATCGTTTTGTTAAGTGATTATGTCTATCAAAATAGTATTGAGCGTTGAGAGCTTTGTCAGTGTGGAGCGTTGAGAGCGGAGAGTGGAGTTAAGGACCTGCGGTGCATTATATAATTCATAATTGACAGTTTTCAGTTTTTCAGAAAATCCGAAATATATATTCATACACGTTCTCGGTGTATCCCATTGGAACAGGACAGAAAAGTGAGTATATAAATGTTGTTTGCGGATTCGGTATAGCACAGCTTTTTGCTTTGTCAGGCATACAATAAAGATTATTGTTATTTTCGTTCGGAAATGCTATAATATGAAAAACGAAAAAGGAGCAGACCTGTATGAAAATTGTTGTTCTTGACGGATACGCCGAAAATCCGGGCGACCTTTCATGGGAATGGATGGAGGAATACGGCGAATATGAAATATATGAAAGAACTCCTGCCGATAAAATTATTGAAAGGGCAGAGGGCTGTGACATTGTTATTACCAACAAAACACCCTTAAGAAAAGATATTCTTGAAAAACTGACAGAGCTTAAATATATCGGGCTTTTAAGCACGGGCTTTAATGTTGTTGACTGGGATTACTGCAAAGAAAAGGGTATTCCCGTTTGCAACATTCCCACTTACAGTACGGAGGCGGTGGCGCAGTGCACCTTTGCGCATATTCTTAACTTTACAAATTCAGTTGCCCTGCACAGCGATTCTGTTCACAGGGGTGAATGGGCTTCAAACCCGGATTTCTGCTACCGGCTTTCACTCTTAACGGAATTAAAGGGAAAAACTCTCGGTATAATCGGCTTCGGCAAAATCGGAAAAGCGGTTGCCGATATTGCTCTTGCCTTCGGTATGAATGTAATTGCAAACACAAATCATCCGTCAGAGTATAAAACCGTTGAATTTGCGGACAGAGATACTCTGCTTTCAGGGGCTGATTTTGTAACTCTCCATTGCCCTCTGACCCCTGCAACGGAGGGAATGGTTAACGGAGAATTTCTTAAAAAGATGAAAAGCACCGCCATACTCATAAACACATCAAGGGGTCAGGTAATTGATGAAAACGCCCTTGCTCAGGCTCTCAAAAACGGCACAATAGCCGCCGCAGGGCTTGATGTTATGTGTAAGGAGCCTCCCGAAAAGGATAATCCTCTCACAAAGCTTGAAAACTGCTCAATCACGCCACATATTGCATGGGCAGGCTTTGAAACGAGGGCAAGGCTTATGGAAATTGCAAAAGAAAATATAAAGGGCTTTGTTAACGGAAAGGTTCAGAACTGCGTTTATTAAGGCGATATCTTTATCTTCAAAAGTGATTGTTGACTTTGAAAACGATATTACTTATAATAATCTCATAAATTCCGAAGGGAGCTTGTGTTATGGCAAAGAGAGAGGACTTTATTTCGTGGGATGAATATTTTATGGGCATTGCCATGCTTTCATCTTACAGAAGCAAGGACCCCAACACAAGAGTAGGCGCCTGCATAGTAAATAACAAAAACAGAATCATTTCTGTCGGCTACAACGGTTTCCCTATGGGGTGCAGTGATGATGAGTTCCCCTGGGACAGGGACGGGGATGAATACGACACAAAATATCCCTATGTCTGCCATGCGGAGCTTAATGCAATTCTTAATTCGAGGGGCGTTTCTCTTGAGGGCTGTAAAATTTATGTTGCTCTTTTCCCCTGCAACGAGTGTGCAAAGGCAATAATCCAGTGCGGAATTAAAGAGGTTGTTTTCCTCTCCGATAAATATGACGGAACAACAGGCAATATGGCGTCAAAAAGAATGTTTGATGCCGCCGGCGTTAAATATACACAGTTAAAGCTTGCACACGATGAAATAAAAATTGATTTCAGAAGCGAAAGCGTTTGATTGAATAAAGCAAAAAGTCAGCGAAAGGTTAAATCCAGTCGCTGACTTGTTCTTTTATTACTGATTTTTTGCATCCTCGGAATCACGGTAAAACTGTGTTTTCGGGTTCGGGTGCTTTGTTTCTGCCCAGAGCTTATCTGCAACAGGCTGCCACTCCGAGGCGAATTTATCACATTTTGAGCAGAGTGCTTCAACGCCCTCCTGCTCAACCAAATCGGTTGATTTTGCGCCTGTCTGTGAAATAATCTTTCTCAGGCAATCCGGGTTTTCAAGCATGGGGCAGGGTCTGAGGTGATTATCATTAAAGGGCTGATTATGGTAATATGCCTGAAACAGAGGATTTTTAAGCCCCTCAAGGATGGTGTGAGTTCTGATGTTTGCATCGGAATAATGGACGAAAACACAGGGCTCCATATCACCCTCTGAATTGATATGGAAATAGTTTCTGCCTCCGGCAATACAGCCGCCGACATATTCGGCATCATTCTGAAAATCCATAAAGAACATAGGCTTTCCGGTTTTGCCGTTTCTGACCCTGCGAAGCCAGTTATACATATAAACTCTCTGCTCCGGGGTGGGGAGAAGTGAAACATCCGCCCCTGTGCCGACAGGCATATAGTTGAAGTAAAAGCCGAATCGAACACCCTTTGAAATCATCAAATCGAGGAATTCGTCGCTTGTGACATAGGCAATGTTTTTGTTGGTGTAGCAAACGGAAATGCCGAAGAAAAGACCGTGATTTTTAAGTAAATCCATTACCTCGATTGTTGTTTGATATGAGCCGGCACCTCTTCTGAAATCGTTGCTCTCCTCCGAGCCCTCAATACTGAGTGCAAGTGAGAGGTTACCCACCTTTTTCATTTCGAGGCAGAATTTTTCATCAACAAGGGTTGCGTTGGTGTAGGCAAGGAACATACAGTTCGGATTTTCACCGCAAAGGGTGATAATATCATCCTTTCTGACGAGCGGCTCACCGCCTGTCAGCATATAAACATGTGTTCCGAGCTCCGTGCCCTGATTAACAATGCTTCTCATCTCGTCAAGGGTAAGGTTTGATTTATGACCGTATTCCGCCGACCAGCAGCCCTTGCATTTTTTGTTGCAGGCGCTTGTGGGGTCAAAGAGCATAAGGAAAGGAATGTTGCAATGGTATTTTTCACGGTTTTTTCTGACTGCCTTTGTACCGTTGACACCTGCACCGAGTCCGAGGGCAAGCAAAGTCTTTTTGATAACACCGGGGTCACATTCGTTAATAATACCGTCGGCAAATTTATTCCAGATATTGCCCTCATCTTTTATTGCATTTCTGAATGCTTCAAAGTTCTTTTCCGGGAAAGCACCGCCCATAAGCTTTTGAGAAAAGTTGATGAGCTTAACAATATTTTCAGTGGGATTTTTTCTTATGTAGGCATAAATACCGTCAAGCACCGCAGAAGCGGATACTCTCTGTATTTTTTCACCTGCTGTCATCATAATAAGATACCTCCCATCTGTTAATATATCTGTAAACGAAGCAATTATATCACAGTATTTTACATAAGTCCACACTTATTTATTTTTATATTACGGCGGTATATTTTGATTATGTTGACTAAACTGCCGTGATATGATAAAATTCAACCACATAAAAAATCTTTTACTGGGTGTGGTATGGTTAAAATTCCGTCATCAAAATCCTATACGCAAAGGGCTCTGATTTGTGCTTGCTTAAATCAGGGCGAAAGTTTTATTTTTTGCGATAATTTCTGTGATGATGTTATGGCTGTTGCCGGTTGCCTTAACAACCTCGGTGCAAAAATCGAAAAAAGAGAAAACGGTTTTGCTGTAAAGGGAAATAACTTTACAAAAAGCAAAGGAAAATATATTGAAAACACTTTGAATTTTCAAAGCAGCGGTGCGGCATATCGCTTCATTCTGCCTGTTATCGGCTTGCTCGGGTTAAGCGCTGAATATGAGATGAGCAGTCAGCTTGAGGGCAGACCGAATAAAATTTATCACAGGCTTCTTTCTTCTCACGGTATGAAAATCGGTGAAAAAGAAATAAGCGGAAAACTCAAAAGCGGAAAATTTGAATTGCCGGGCAATGTTTCGTCACAGTATGTGAGCGGCCTGCTTATGGTTTTGCCCTTGCTTGAGGGTGAGAGCGAAATTGTGCTTACAACACCCCTGCAATCCGCTCCTTATGTCAGAATGACGGCAGAGGTTATGAAAAGCTTCGGCGTTGAGGCTGCGGAAACCGAAAAGGGCTTTTTTATAAAAGGCAGTCGGAAATATAAGCCCTGCAATTACGAGGTTGAGGGTGACTGGTCGGCAGGGGCATATTTTATCTGCGCCGGTAAAGAGGTAACGGGGCTTAACGAAAGCTCAATACAGGGTGACAGAATTATTACGGAGCTTCTTAAAGCGAATGAAATAAATGCCGTAAACATACCCGATTTAGTTCCGCCGCTTACGGCTTATGCCTTAACAAAGCCGGGCATAACGAGAATATATAATGCTTCAAGGCTGAAATATAAGGAAACAAACCGTCTTGAAACCCTGTGCAGGGCTCTTTCGGCAATAGGCGGAGATGTTACGGTTACGGATGACGGCTTGCTCATAAGGGGCAGAGAACGGCTGAACGGCGGTGAAGCGGATTCCTTTAACGACCACAGAATCGCAATGGCTCTGGCGCTTGCTTCTCTTAAATGCAAAAGTCCGGTAACAATATTAAATTCAGACTGCGTTTCAAAATCCTTTCCCTCGTTTTTTGAAAAATTCGATGGGAATTACATAATCAGGTGAAAAAGATGTCATATACATTCGGTGAAAAAATTAAAGTTACTCTTTTCGGTCAGTCCCACGGTGAGGCAATGGGCGCCGTTATTGACGGTATTCCTGCCGGCTTTGAGATTGATAATGATAAACTGCGTGAATTTATGCTTCGCCGTGCTCCGGGCGGAAAAATGAGCACACAGCGTAAAGAAACGGATGAGGTTAAAATAATAGCCGGCATTTTTGAGGGTAAAGCCTGCGGCGCACCCCTTTGCGGAATAATCGAAAACAAAGATGTGATTGATTCGGATTATGATAAATTGAAATCCGTGCCGAGACCCTCCCACGCCGATTACCCTGCTTTTGTCAAATACGGCGGCTTTAACGATTACCGTGGCGGAGGGGCTTTAAGCGGCAGAATAACCGCACCGCTCTGCTTTGCCGGGGGAATTATATTACAGCTTCTTGAAAAGCAGGGAATAGGCATAAAAACGGAAATTTGCGAAATCGGTGAAAAGAAAAATCCGAATGAGGAAGATATTGAAAAAATAATTTCCGGGGCAAGGGCAAAGGGAGATTCGGTCGGCGGAAAAATCCGATGTACCGTAACGGGTGTTTCTGCCGGAAAAGGCTCTCCGATTTTTGACGGGCTTGACAGCGTAATTGCTCATTCTGTTTTTGCCGTGCCAGGAATTAAGGGTATTGAATTCGGCGAAACTCTTGCTTACGGCAGTCTGAATAACGATGCTTACGAAATTGAAAACGGAAGCGTAATTACAAAATCCAACCGTCAGGGCGGTATGGCAGGGGGAATAAGCAACGGAATGCCCCTTGTTTTCACCTGCACGGTTAAGCCTGCGCCCTCAATAGCGATTGAGCAGAACAGCGTTGATTTGGAAACAAAAGAAAATGTAAAGCTCTCTGTCGGGGGCAGACACGACCCCTGCATTTTGCCGAGAGTTATGCCCGCCATTGAAGCCGCCGCCGCTATTGCTATTATTCAGGAGTTATGATGACAGAATACAGAAAAAGAATTGATGAAATTGACGGGGAGATTTTGAGGCTGTTTGAGGAAAGAATGAAAACGGCTGAAAAAATCGGTGAATATAAAAAGCAAAACGGCTTACCCGTTACGGATGAAAGCCGTGAAAAAGAGGTGGTTGAAGCGGCAAAAAATGCTGTTTCACCTGACCTTTCGGATTATGCGGCAGAGCTTATGAAAGCGCTTATTTCACTTTCAAAAAAATATCAGGAAAAATAAAATGGAAAACAAATTCACTCTTTTGGGAGAAAAGCTGGCCCATTCTCTTTCGCCTGAAATTCACAGCCTTTTAGGTGATTATTTCTATGACCTTTCACCGACAGAGAAAAATCAGCTTGCATCCTTTTTTGAAAAAAGTGAATACAAGGGCTTTAATGTTACCATTCCTTATAAAATCGAAGCCTTTAACCGCTGTGATATTTTAACCGATACAGCCCGTGAAATCGGCTCGGTAAACACCTGCCTGCGGAGAGATGACGGAACGCTTTACGGCGATAATACGGATGCTTACGGCTTTGCTTATATGCTTAAAAAAGCAGGGTGCGAGCCAAAGGGCAAAAAAGCGGTCGTGCTCGGTTCAGGCGGCTCATCAAGGGCGGTTACTTATGTCCTTAAAAAGCAGGGTGCAGAGGTTGTTATAATTTCAAGAAGCGGTGAAAATAATTACGGCAACCTTGAGAAGCATTCTGATGCCGATATTGTTGTCAACACCACTCCTGTCGGTATGTACCCGAATCCCGGTGTCAGCCCTGTTGAAATCGGCAAATTTCAAAGATGTAAATTTGTTTTTGATTTGATTTATAATCCGTTCAGAACGAAGCTTATTCAGGATGCGGAAAAGCTCGGAATCAAGGCTGTCAGCGGACTTTCAATGCTTACGGCACAGGCGAAAAGAAGCAGCGAAATCTTTAACGGCAATGAAATATCGGATGATATAATCGACAAAATATGCTCCGAAATAAGGCTTAAAAGCGCAAATATTGTGTTGATTGGTATGCCCGGCTGCGGTAAAACAACCGTTGGCAGAGAAATTGCCGAAAAAATGAAAAGGCCTTTTATTGATACGGATGAGGAAATTGAAAAAAGCGGAAAATCCATTCCCGAAATTATTGAAAATTACGGCGAGGAAGCCTTCCGCAATACGGAAACCGATGCTATTAAGGCTTTGAGAAACACACGGGGCAGCGTTATTGCAACAGGCGGCGGAGCAATTATCAGGGATGAAAATGCCGAAGCGTTAAGAGAAAACGGCATTGTGGTTTTTCTTGATACTCCCCTTGAAATGCTTGAAACAAAAGGCAGACCCCTTTCAAGCAAAAAAGGAATTGAAAATATTTATCGGGAGAGAATTGAAAAATACAGAAAATCAGCCGATATTATTTTCAAGGTAAATCCCGATTCAAAGACAGATGAGGTAATAAAATGCATATACTCGTTATAAACGGCCCTAATCTTAATATGCTTGGTATCCGTGAGCCGGAAATTTACGGTAGGGCGGATTATAATTTCCTTTGCGGAATGATAAAAGAACATTCGGCTCAAAAGGGTTATGAGGTTACAATTTTCCAGTCAAACCACGAGGGGGAAATAGTTGATAAAATTCAGCAGGCTTACGGCAGAGCGGACGGAATAGTTATAAACCCCGGCGCATATTCCCACTATTCAATAGCCATACTTGATGCCCTTAAGGTTGCCGGAATCCCAACGGTTGAGGTGCATATCTCCGATATTGCAAGCCGTGAGGAATTCCGCAAAAAAATTGTTACAGGCCTTGCGGCTGAAAAGATAATCTCAGGCAAGGGGCTTGAGGGATATATTGAGGGAATTGAATATCTCATAAAATAAAGAACTGCTCTGCTTGAAATTCAAACAGAGCAGATTTTTAATCAGCCGTGGCTTCCTTTAATAAATCCTGCATAGTCACAGGCTCTTTTTCATAGAATGATTCGTATTTATCCTGATAGTAGCTTTCGGGGGTCAGGTTAATTGAACCGTCCGGGGCTATATTTATTACCGTACAACCCCTCTGTGTGCCGAGCTTTGAAATTCCGAAATATGCAAGGTAATCTATACTCATTCCGTAAACAAGGTTAATGCCTTTGTATTCAAGGCAGAAATTATTGAGGTGGTCGTGACCGCAGAATACGGCATCGGTTGAGCCGAGCTCCTGCATTGCTTCAAAGAATTTATCCTCGTGAATACCGCAGAATATTGCCATATCCGTTTCACCGGTTGTGCCGTAAATGTGCTTTACATTTTCGGTATCCTTGAAATCGTTTTTAACATATTCCTGCCAGGCATCCTTATATTCGCTCATCGGGATGTGCATAAATACATTTGAGGGCACTGTTCCGTCAAAACCCTTTTCGGCATTATCCCTGTTCATTTCACTGATTGAATTTTTATACCACTCAATCTGATTGTCGTGAATGTTATCGTATTTCCACTGAATACCGAAAATATCACCGTCAATATATGAATGTGAGTCAAGAGCAAAGAGTGCTCTTGTTATTTTACCCTCTGAGTTTACGATTTTGAAAATCTGATTGCCGGAGCCGTCAACATCCTCCGGGCCGGGCTGTAAAAGACAGTGGGGATATTCTTCCCCGGAATAGAATTCCGTAATTTCTTCTCTTGAAAAATAGGAATAAGCCTCTGTATCGTGGTTGCCGAAGCAAACAGTCCAGTAAATTCCCAAATCCTCCATAAGAGTTGCGAAAAGCTTTGCACCGTTTTTGTTGTTGAATGTTCCTGCCTGGAAGGGTACGGGATAGGCAATGTCACCTGTTACAATAACAAAATCGGGTTTTTCGGCGTTAAGCATTGAAGCAACGGCGTTTATTGACATTGCATCCTTTTTTGCACTCATCCAGCCGCCGCCGAGATGAACATCGGTAAGCTGAATGACTTTCAGCTCCCTGTCTGCGTATAACTCCCATACGCCGTTACCCTTGTTTTCGTATTTCAGATTACAGCCGACCTGCGGAAAGGATTTGGCTTTTTTCATATTCTTATTCAGTAAAACTGCTGTGGAGCAAACGGAAATAAGAGCGAGAATAAGAATGACGGAAATTACTATACCGGTTATTTTTAATTTCTTGCCGCTTTTGGCTTTTTTCATAAGCATTACCTCACAGGGGATATTTTACTCTCATATTCTACAATAATTTAATGTGAAAGTCAATTACGAATGAGGGGATATAAAAAGTGCCGCAAAAGGGCACAAAAGCATAAAATCAGCGTTCGGAAAAACCGAACGCTGAAATCGTATATGTTTGAAATTTGCGAAAGAATATTAGTTTTCCTTCTTCTTGGTGCAAACGAATGCTGCTGCACAAGCGATCGAAACTGCTGCAAATGCTGCAACGCCAACCATTGAAGAACCTGTATCAGCAGGAGCTTCTGCTTCTGTTTCTTCAACTTCAGTAGCTACCTCGTGAGCATAGAAAGCAAGAATCTTTGTCTTGATAGCCTTGAGAAGGTTTGAAACATAATCCTTGATTTTGCCGAAGAGACCAAGGTTGTTAACTGCTGTTTCAAGCTCTGCTTCTGCACCCTCAACATCTGCCTGAGGAACGAAGATACCCTTGATGAGGTCTTCAACGAAGTCAATAAGACGAAGAACAACATCTTCAATCTGTTCCCACTGTGCTGAGTTGATGTCGAATGTTTCAACAAGCTTGTTGATGAGCTCAAGAATTGAGAAGTTCTCGAAGAGAGCTACACCGCCGGTGCAGTTGCCGCTGTCGAGATGAGCATTGTACTCTTCAGCAGTGTTGAAAACTCTGCCGCACTTGGGGCAAGTCTTTGACCAGCGAGTTGCATGGAAGCTGTTAAGGTGCTCCTGGAGAGCTGTGTCTGAACCGAAAAGTGTGTTGCAGATTCCGCACTTATAAGTTGCGGATGTGCTTGATTCATCTGCTGCGAATACCATTGTGCACATACCCATTGCAAGAGCAAGGGCAAGTACGATTGCTACGATTTTTTTCATAATTTTACATCCTTTCGCAATTTGCCTTATTATTTTGAGCAACAATTGTTAGCAGTATAGTATCACATAAAAATACACTTGTCAACTATAAAAATTACATTTTGTTATATTTTTTTAAAATTTTTCTCAAAATTTTTAAGAAATTGTAATCTTTTTGCTGAAACAGCACCCGAAGACAGTGATTTTATGCCTCTTTGAACCGTTTCGGGTTCAAAGAAACGCCGTTTTGCACTATCAGTGAAAGGGGATGATAAAATCAGAAACTCAAAACAGGTGCTCAGAAAACTTGCTCTGGGCTCCGTAACCGATGCGGTCAGGCTTTTACTCTGCGGCGACAGTCTTTCTGGCACGGAGCTTGAAAAAATGGATTTGCTGTGTGTTTCGGCAATGAAATCCGCCGGCGGTAAAATCTGTGAAATAAAATTTTGCGACAGGCTCAAGGCTTTGCAGATGCTCAGCGAGCTTGAAAGCGAAAAGGAAAGTGCCGTTTCGGATTTTACGCAGGCACTTAAAGCGGGGGCTGAAAGTCTTGAATAGCTTTAAGCCTTTTTCAAAAAAGCAGATGCTTGCGCTCTGCTGGTGGGTGCAGGGCAGCAGATACAGAGCCTTTGACAGCATAATCTGTGACGGTGCGGTGCGAAGCGGAAAAACCTTCTGTATGTCGATTTCGTTTGTGATGTGGGCAATGACCGAATTTTCATCCTCCTCCTTTGCAATCTGCGGAAAAACCATTCTCTCCGTCAGACGGAATATCATTGACCCGGTTCTGCCCGTTTTGCGTCAGCTCGGCTTTAAGTGTGAAAACAAAATCAGCAGGAACTTTGTTGAAATTGAATTCAACGGCAGCAAAAACCGCTTTTATCTTTTCGGCGGCAGGGATGAAAGCTCCGCTTCACTCATTCAGGGTATGACCTTAAGCGGAATACTGCTGGACGAGGTGGTGCTGATGCCCCGCTCTTTTGTTGACCAGGCGGTGGCAAGGTGCTCCGTCACCGGCTCAAGGCTGTGGTTCAACTGCAACCCCTCTTATCCGAGCCATTGGTTCAGGCAGGAATGGATACTGAAAGCGAGTGAAAAAAACTGCCTCTATGTGCATTTTGAAATGAGGGATAATCCGTCCCTTTCGGCGGAAATGCTCCGGCGTTATGAACGGCTTTACACGGGGGTCTTTCGTGAGCGGTATGTTATGGGCAGATGGGTGGCGGCACAGGGCACGGTTTACCCTATGTTCAGCGAGGAAAAACACATAGTAAAAATGCCCCGGAGTTTTGAAGATTATTTCATCTCGTGCGACTACGGAACAGTGAACCCTTCCTCCTTCGGGCTCTGGGGCAGGAGCGGTAATATATGGTATAGAATAAAGGAATATTATTATAATTCTACTATATATAGGGAGAGGCGTACGGATTCGGAGCATTACGCAGAGCTTGAAAAATTAGCCGGAAGCCTGCCTGTGAATGCGGTCATTGCCGACCCTGCCGCCGCCTCGTTTATCGAGCTGATAAGACGCAGGGAAAGGTTCAGGGTCATACCTGCAAAAAATGAGGTTATTGACGGCATAAGAAAGGTGCAGGACTGCCTGAAAAACGGTCAGATTTTATTCTCGGAGGAGTGCCGTGACAGTATTCGTGAATTCGGGCTTTACCGCTGGAATGAAAACGCCGTTGGCGATACGGTCATTAAGGCGGATGACCATGCAATGGACGACATCCGTTATTTTGTTTCCACGGTGGTTATGCCGGAGCAAAACGACTGCTTCGGCTGTGTAAGTGTGAGCAGAAATGCAAGATAAAAAACAAAACCGAAGAAGAAAAGTGGTGAGAAAAAATCGGTATATTTAAGAAATCAAAGGAAACCGTTGCAATGCCCGTTACTCAAAGTAAAAACATTCATCCCTTTACGGAAATAGGCGGCTATGTGCCCCTCGGAACACCCCAGACAAGGCTTTATTATTCGCTTCGTGAAGCCGTACCCATCATTGATTCCGCTATTTTGAAGCTTGTAAGACTTACAGGCGGGTTTAAGGTTGAATGTAAAAACAAGGCAACCGAAAAAGCACTTGCCTCGGTGCTTGAAGCAATACCCGTGGGTGGTAACAGGCAGGGTATTTACGCCTTTATCGAAAGCTATTTTGAACAGCTTCTGACGGTCGGTACGGCTGTAGGCGAAATCGTAACGGATACAAAGGGGAATCCCCGTGCTCTTTTTAATTCCCCCGAAAGCAATGTGATATTCAAAAGAGCAAAAAACGGCTTTGACATTGATATTTTTGTTGATGAGGGAGCAACCCGGCGAAAAATCGCAAGGCCGGAGCTGTGCCTTGTCAGCGTTCTGAATCCCGAGCCGGGTGCTCTGCGGGGCAATTCCGTTCTGAAGGGTCTGCCGTTTATAACGGATATTCTGCTGAAAATTTATGAAAGCATAGGCGTGAACTGGGAAAGAGCCGGAAATATCCGCTATGCGGTAACCTATAATCCGGGTAACGGCCCTATGGACAGGGCTTACGCATCAGACAGAGCGAGAATGATTGCCGATGAATGGGCAAAGGCAATGAAAAGCAGTGATGTGAGGGATTTTGTTGCCGTAGGTGATGTGCAGATTAAGGTTATCGGTGCCGAAAGCCGTATTCTTGACAGCGAGGTTCCCGTTCGTCAGATGCTTGAACAGATTGTTGCAAAAACAGGCTTGCCGCCCTTTATGCTCGGACTTTCATGGTCATCAACGGAAAGAATGTCGTCACAGCAGGCGGATGCTTTAACGAGTGAGCTTGAGGCGTACAGGCGAATACTTACCCCCGTAATCGTGAAAATATGCAAAAAAATTCTTGATGGAATGGGTGTGAACGATAATCCGGCGGTTAAGTGGGACGATATTACTCTTCAGGATGAGCTTGATATGAGCAAGGCGGCACTTTACAGGGCACAGGCTGAAAATCTATTAACGGAGAAAGGAAAATAATGCAAAAGGAAATTACAAAAGAAGAGCTTGCACAGATAAGCAGATTCGCAAGAAAAGAGGTAAGCAGGGATGAAATCTACACCTTTGATGTTGTTCTCTGCGATAACGATATTGACAGGGACGGTGAAAAGTTTACTGTTTCAACTCTGAAAAAGCTCGGCAGTCTTTTTGTGGGCAAAACGGGAATTTTTGACCACGATTTGAAAAGTAAAAATCAGACTGCGAGAATTTACAGCTGTGAGGTCGTTTCGGACAGCGGCAGAAAAACCGCTGACGGTGAAATTTATACCTGCCTTAAAGCAAAGGCATATATGGTAAGAAACGAGAAAAATCAGCCTTTGATTGATGAAATCGAGGCGGGTATCAAGAAAGAAACGAGCGTAAACTGCTGCATTGAAGCCGTAAAATGTTCAATCTGCGGTGCAGATGTGAGAGCAAGAGGCTGTGAGCATCAGAAGGGCAGAACTTACGGCAATAAAATCTGCTGTCATATTCTTGAGGGCGCACTTGATGCCTATGAATGGTCGTTTGTTGCCGTTCCGGCTCAAAAGGGCGCAGGAGTTGTAAAGGCATATACATACGCCGGTGCGGTTACACAGGATGATATTGAGGAATACCGCAGGGAGCTTAAGGAGGCAATTATTATCAGCGGAGCGAGGGTGCTCCCGGAGATGCCCTCCGACTGCCTTGAAAATATCTGTGAATCCCTGAAATTAAAGGGGCTTAAGGATATGAAGGATGCTTTTCAGAAGGCGGCTGATAAGGACTTACCGCTTGTCAGACAGCTTGAAACGGAAAGCGAAAGAAACCATAAGGCTGAAAATATCAGTCAGTTTATTATTTGAAAGGACGAAAAATATGAAGGTAGCATTTAACGGCTTTGAAGAAAAGCTTTTAACATTTTTGACAGACGATTCTCTTGAACCCGGTCAGCTTGTAGCCCCTGCTTCGGCAGGCAAGGTTGCCGCCGCACAGGAGGATGAGGAATTTATGGGCGTTGTAACACAGGTTAAGGATGACTGCGTTGTTGTTCTTATGAGAGGCTTTGCGGAAATTGATTACAGCGGAACAATCTCCGCACCCGGTTATTACTGCCTTGTGGCGGATGAGGACGGTATTGCAACACCGGGTGATGACGGCAAGGTCGCAAGGCTTGTTACTGCGGTGGATTCAACAAACGGAAAAATTACGGTTTTATTTTAATCGGAGGTAAAAAACAATATGGCTAATTACGATAATATCAGACTTGAAAAGGGACTTTATGCAGGCGGCAATTTCACCGCCGCCCTTGAATCAATCGACAGGGATGAAAACTATAAGGGCACAGCCCTTGAGGGGCTTGATGCCTATCAGCGTCAGCTTAAAAGATACGGAATAAGGGTAAGCGGACCGGAGAGCGACAGCATTGCAAAATTCTTTTCAACTGCCGACAGCTCCGTGCTTTTTCCCGAATTTGTTTCAAGAGCAGTTCGTCAGGGAATGGCAGACAGCAAGCTGCTTTCATCCGTTGTTGCAGCCACAACTTCAATCAACAGCAACGATTACCGTTCAATCAGCTCCGACCTTTCGGATGATGATAAGGAGCTTAAGGTTGTGGGTGAGGGCGCATTTATCCCCGAAACATCAATAAAGGTCAAGGACAACCTTGTTTCTCTTAAAAAGAGGGGCAGAAGCCTTGTTGCATCCTATGAAGCAATAAAGTATCAGAGACTTGACCTTTTTGCCGTTACGCTCAGACAAATCGGCGCCTATATTTCACGCACTCTTTTTGAGGATGCAATTTCCGTTTTGAGAAACGGTGACGGTAATCTGAATGCCGCAACGGTTATCAATTCGGCATCTGCCGGTACCCTTGCCTATTCCGACCTTGTAAGTCTTTGGGCAGGCTTTGACCCCTACAAGATGAACACAATCATTGCCGCACCGAATATGACGGGTGCAATTCTCAATATGAGTCAGTTCAGGGATGCGGCGGCAGGTCTTGACACCCATGCAAGCGGTAAAATCGTTACCCCCTTCGGCGCACAGCTTATTAACACCTCTGCAATGCAGAACGGCTGCCTTATCGGTATGGATAAGAATGCATCCCTTGAAATGATTAAGGCGGGGGATATTATGACGGAATATGACAAGCTTATTGACCGTCAGCTTGACAGAGCGGTTATTTCGTGCACCGCAGGCTTTGCAAAAATGTTTACCGGTGCAAGTAAGGTGCTGAAAATATAATGATTGACAGTGCAAGCGTTCTCGGTGTTTTCAGAGAAAGATATTCTTCTGAAATCGGTGAAAACAGACTTCTTGCCCTTTGCACCTCGGCTTGCTCCGAGCTTGAATATTCGTTAAGGGCACAGGCGGATACAAACGATATCCGTCTTATTTGCCTTGCCGCCGCAATGGTCAATTACAGGCTTTGCGTTAAAAATCTTTCATCGGATGAGGGCGTTGTTTCGTTCAGGGCAGGGGATGTTTCGGTTACGGTATCCCCGGAAAAACAGCTTGAAAATGCGGAAAACGAGCTTTTGAAGGCACAGCTTTCCGCTTCAGCCCTGCTGAAGGATAAGGAATTTCTTTTCAGGCAGGTGAAGGCTTGAATATTACGAAGCAGATAAAAAAATACGGCAGAGCCTGTGAATACAGAGGGGCGGATAATTCCGTAATCGGTGAAATGAGTGCTTTTATCTGTCCTCTCCGTTACAAAAACAAAATGTATCTTTACGGAGTAAATACGGAAATCGGCTACAACTCCGAGGGATATTATCTCTATATCGGCCCTCCAGGTACGGATATTACGGCAGATAACGGGAATTATGTTTACTGCGGCGGCGATAAATACAGAATCGACAGGGCTGAAAAGGTATATAAGGGTGAAAATGTGTTTTATATATGGGCGGTTATCAGAAAAATGGTGGAGGTTTGACTGAATGAATACAATAAGTGCAATGCCGTCATCCGTTGCAGGGTGGCTTTCGGAAAGGCAGGAGCTTTCGGATATTGTTTTTCTCACGGAATATCCGGCAACAAAAAAGGCGGTTCCCTTAAAGAAAACCACCGTTGCGGTAGGCATAAAGGCCATTGAAATTCAGGATGCAGTGCAGGAAAATGATGAAAATGATGTGCTCGGCGAAAACGAATACTGCCGCACCGCAATAATAACGCTTCGCTTTTCAATTCACGCTCCCTATTCTCTCGGCGGCGTTGCCTGCCATGAGGCGTTTGCGGATATTATCGACTGTCTGACCTTTGATTCGGGTCTTGAAATTACAACCTCCGGCTGTGATGCCATAAGTGAGGACAGGGATACGGATGCGTTTGTGTTAAAGGCACACGCAGAGGTTAAATCGACAATGTGCCCTGCGGCGGAAACGGATTTGGTTTTCCCGTCCTTTTCGGATAAAACTCTGCTTTGCGGAGCGCATATCAGAGATGAAAGTATACATCTGACCGAGTCACAGCGTGAATTTCTTGAACAGCCCTATATCAGCGGACGGTATCTCGGAACGGGAACGGCAACAAGAACGGTTGATGTTGGCTTTGAGCCTGCGGAGGTGGTTGTAACGGCAGGTGAATATCCGCCCTTGATTACGGGTGACGGAATGAACGAATGTTACAGCGCAACCGCCGTTCAGTCCGGAGGCTCAATGGGTGTTGAGCTGACAGAAACGGGCTTCAGAGTTTTTAACGGTGATTCACACGCCGTTGCAGGCTGTAAGCCGATGATGAACAAAACAGGGCTCACATATATCTATCTTTGCAGACGGTAAAAAGCAGGTAAATACGAAATAAAAAAAGGCGTTCGGAAGCTTTGACGGTTTCCGAACGCCTAATTTTAGTTTTTTTACAGCCCTGAATTATTCTGCTACGGGAGCACCAACGGGGCAGTTGTCTGCACAAGCGCCGCACTCGATACACTTATCTGCATCGATAACATACTTGTCATCGCCTTCTGCAATAGCTTCAACGGGGCAGTTTGCTGCGCAAGCGCCGCATGAGATGCACTCATCATTGATTACATATGCCATGGATATTTCCTCCTTCTGTTTTATTGAAATATCTGCAGACTGAAAATCAATCTGCAAAGCCGGAATCAACCAGCTTTACGAGCTCTGTAACTGCCTGTTCTTCATCAGTGCCTGAGGCGATGATGCGGATTTGCGATTCACCCATAATGCCGAGTGAAAGTACACCGAGAAGACTTTTTGCATTAACCTTGCGTTCGTCCATCTCAACCCAGATTGATGATTTGAATTCGTTTGCCTTCTGAATAAAATAAGTTGCAGGACGGGCGTGAAGACCGACCTGATTTATAACGGTAACATCTTTAACGAACATTTGGTATTCTCCTCGGTTATTATTAGTTGAGTACATTATAACATTAAATTTATTTTCGTCAATATGCATAAAAAAATTCGGATTCTATCCCAAAATCAGCCATAAAATTAAAATGGTATTTGGTGAAAATGACAAATGACAACGGTTGCTGACAATTAAAAAATGAAAGGTTGAAAAATGATTGCAAACAATATATAATATATTGAATTATGCTGAATGACGAAAGAAGAAAAAAGAAATGAGCGAACTTGTTGACAGCGCAATCGTATTTGCAACCGAAAAGCATTCCGGTCAGGTAAGAAAGTTTTCCGGGATACCATATATTCTTCATCCTCTTGAGGTTGCCGCAATTATTGCATCCATAACAGGTGATGAAAACACTATTTCCGCAGGCGTATTGCATGATACGGTTGAGGACTGTGATGTTGAGCCGGAAGAAATAAGAGAAAGATTCGGCTCAAGGGTTTATGCACTTGTTTGCAGTGAAACAGAGGATAAAATATCCGACAGGCCTGCGGCTGAAACCTGGATTGAAAGAAAGCAGGATTCTCTGCTTACTTTACAATTTACCAAGGATATGAATGTTAAAATTATGTGGCTTGCCGACAAGCTTTCAAATATGCGTTCATTCTACCGTGAATACCTTAAAAACGGCGATGATATGTGGCTTGTGCTCAATCAGAAGGATAAGAAAAAACAGGAGTGGTATTACAGAACGATAGCCGAATATCTTTCGGATTTATCCGAAACGGCGGCTTATGAGGAATATACCGAGCTTGTTGATAAAATCTTTGCCGACTGAGGTTTATCAAATGGAAAGTTACATTGAATTTTCATCCCCCGAAAAGCAGGGGTTAAAAAGCGAAAATATCAAAAAATACGCTTCTGCTCTTGCGGAAAAGGGAGTCTGCCTTCATTCGCTTCTGATTTTCAGAAACGGCAAGCTTGTTGCAGAGGGCTATGAAAAGCATTTTGATAAAGATTTTAAGCACAGAATGTATTCAGTCAGCAAAACCTTTGTTTCTGCGGCAATCGGCTGCCTTATCGGCGAGGGAAAGCTGTCACCTGACGATGAGGTCTGTAAATTCTTTCCCGATAAATGCCCCGAAAATCTGCACGAATATATCAGGCAGGCAACCGTTCGTGATTTACTGATGATGGCAACACCCTTTGACAATACAACCTATGAGCCGACTGACAGGGACTGGGTTTACACATTTTTCAATACGGAGCCGTCCCACAGACCCGGCAGGGTTTTTAACTACGATACAAGCGCAACCCTTGTTCTTGATGCAATAGTCGAAAGAATAACCGGGCTTGATTTTACGCTTTACCTTTACGAAAAGGTGCTTAAATATATCGGCTTTGAGAGTGCTCCCGAATGTGTCCGTGAAACGGGCGGAGTTCAGTGGGGAGGCAGCGGAGTGCTTTGCACCTCCCGTAATCTCGGTGCCTTTGCAATGCTCTTTATGAACGGCGGAAAATCCTCTGACGGTAAACAGCTTCTCCCGGCGGATTATGTAAGAGAAGCAACATCAATGCAGATTTGCAACGCCCAGTCAAACGAAGGTGCCGTTTTCAGAGCACAGGGCTACGGCTATCAGATTTGGATGACGGAATTCGGCTTTGCTTTTCTCGGTATGGGCAATCAGCTTGCAATCTGCGTGCCGGAAAAGAATATTCTTGCAGTTACCACAGCCGATGACCAGGGCAATTCCTCGGCAAGGGATTATATTTTTGATTTGCTGAAAAAATATGTTATTGATGAGTGCTACTGTGCTGATGAAAGCTCGGGCAACGAGCCGGCTTGCCTTGATGAATTTTTCAAAATGCCTCTGCTTGAATGTACAAATGAAAAAACCGTTCAGGATGAAATAAACGGAAAAGTTTTTGAGCTTTGTGAAAATAAGAACGGCTTTGAAAAAATATCGTTTGCTTTCAGCGGTGATGAGGGAAAAATGCTTTACCGCAGAGCCGGTGAAGATAAAATCATCAATTTCGGTGTTAACCGTTATGTTGACGGCGTATTCCCCGAAAAATACAGCGGAATGACAATAGGGATACCTGCCGAAGAGGGATATAAATGCACAAGCGCCGCATTCTGGACGGAAAAGGACAAGCTTGTTTTAAGGTGCTATTGCATTGATAAATATTTCGGCAATTTTACAGCCAACATTTCCTTTAAGGGCGGTACGCTCGATATAAATTTCAAAAAAACCGCAGAGTGGTTTCTGAACGAATACACAGGTTATTTGAGCAGTAAATAATCATTGAAAAATTTTTGAAGGAGGTTCTGCAGGGTGCAAAGAAAATACAAGCCGAAAAAGTATCTGCAATTTGCAGGACTTATTTCAATAGCACTCGGTGTTGCGGTCGGCGTGTTACTTTTTTCAAAGAAATATGAAGGCCTTTGGGCATGGTACACGGAAATAAGAAAAATACTTATAGAAACGGAAGCAAAAATCGCACAGATTGATATTGTGTGGCAGTTCATTGCCGCCATATTGCTTCTCTACCTCATAAAGTGCTTTATTCCCGTTTATTTCACATCAACCGTGTGCTTCTTAACCGGTGTTGTTTTGCCTGTTTATCTGGCAATTCCGATAAACATTCTGGGTTTGTGCCTGCAATTTACCGTGCGTTATTTCTGGGGCACAAAATTCGGCGCAGGCAGGGCGTGGAAGCTAATCAGCCGTTTTGAATGGGTCAGAGATTTGCTCGTTTCGGGCGGCAGCGGAAATCCCGCATTGCTCACGGCGCTTCGCCTTGTTCCCGGCATGCCGGTTAACAGCATTTCAAGTATGTACGGCTCATTTGAATTCGGCTTCACAAAATTTTTACTGCTTTCTCTTGCAGGCTATCTGCCAAGGCTTATTTCATTTACCGTTGTGGGCAGAAATATGTTTGACCCGCTTTCAAGCGGCTTCCTTGTTCCGCTTATGATTATATTCCTTTTCACAGGCAGCTGCTGTCTTAGTGTTAACGGGGTATGGAACGGGGTTGAAAAAATTTCGGCTGCCGTAAATAAAGTCAAAGAGAAAAAGGCGGAAAACTGTATTTCCGAAAAAGGAGAAAAAGAAGATGCTTAAAAACAGCGAAATAAGAAAGAATATCGAATCCGGCAGGTATGACGGTGATTTTGCCTGTCTCTACAAGGCAAGCGATATTGAATCACAGAAAGAAAGATATATCAGAGTTTCAAAGGAATTTGATGAAATTTACGGCGGTGACAGAGAAATTGCCGTTTTTTCCGCTCCCGGCAGAACAGAGGTCGGCGGTAATCACACAGACCATAATCACGGCAAGGTTATGGCGGCAGGCGTTGACCTTGATGCAATAGCCTTTGCTTCCGTCAATGATGAAAATGTTATCAGAATAAAATCCGAGGGCTACAATATGGATACCGTAGTTGTCGGTGATTATGAAATTGTTGCAGAGGATGCGGGTCATTCAAATTCACTTGTAAGAGGAGTTTGTGACGGCTTTGCAAAAAGGGGCTACAAGGTCGGCGGCTTTGATGCCGCAACCGCAAGTGATGTTATTTCCGGCTCCGGGCTTTCTTCATCTGCCGCATTTGAGGTGCTTGTGGGCACAATGCTCAATTACCTTTTTAATGACGGCAAGGTCAGTGCGGTTGAAATTGCGCAGATTGCCCAGTATGCGGAAAATGTGCATTTCGGTAAGCCCTGCGGACTTATGGACCAGACAGCCTGTTCGGTCGGCGGTTTTGTTAAGATTGATTTCAAAAACCCGTCCGCACCGGTTATTGATAAGGTTAATTTTGATTTTGCCGCTTGCGGTCACTCCCTTTGCATTGTTGATTCCGGTGCTGACCATTCGGATTTAACAGACGAATATGCGGCGGTCAGAGGTGAAATGGAAAAGGCGGCTTCCGTTTTCGGAGTTGATGTTCTCCGTGATGTTGACAGAGCTGCTTTTGAGGTGAGCATCCCCGCAGTCCGCAAGATAGCAGGGGACAGAGCCGTTCTGCGTGCAAAGCATTTCTTCAATGAAAACGAAAGAGTTGAAAAGCTTTCAGATGCACTTGAAAACGGCGATTTTGAGGCCTTTAAGGAGCTTGTTATCGAAAGCGGATTTTCTTCATATATGTATAACCAGAATGTTTACGCCTGCAGTGCTCCGCAGTCACAGGCTGTTTCGGTTGCACTTGCCGTTTGCCACGATATGCTTAAGGGCAAGGGTGCGTGGAGAGTACACGGCGGCGGCTTTGCCGGAACGATTCAGGCATTTGTGCCCAATGATATGCTGGAGGAGTTTAAGAAGAAAATCACATCAATTTTCGGTGAGAAGAGCTGCTATGTGTTGAACATCAGACCTGTGGGTGGTACACAAATTTTTCATCTCGATTCTGCCGAAAAATAACTGCCCCTCATAAACAGAGATAGTCAACAGGATGTTTTACCAAAAAGCTTACCTATGTGCTGACCAAACACTGACTAAACTCAACGCTCAACACTGACAAAGGGATAACCGATTTTGCTTCGGTTATCCCTTTAACGCTGTTATTTTATGATTCCGTATTCTTTGAGCTTTGCGTGGATTCTTTCTTTCGGGTCGAGGAGTGAGCTTAAGGATTCATCGTGGTTGATGGTGTCAATGATGTATGCACAGTATTTTGACATATCAACATTTACATACCAGGGCTTTGAAAGAAGCTCGGGGCTGTTATAAATGAGGTTGGTGGTGAATACCTTATCGAAAAGCCCCTGCTCATAAGCCTTATCAAACATCTCATAGCCGTTGCAGAAAAGGCCGAAGGAGGAATAGAGGAAAATTCTGTTTGCACCGATTTTTTTAAGCTTTTCGGCAACATCAATCATTGAGCCGCCGGATGAAATCATATCGTCATAAACGATAACATCCTTGCCGCCCACATTGTCACCGAGAAATTCATGGGCAACAACAGGATTTGAGCCGTCAATAACGGTTGAATAATCTCTTCTTTTATAGAAAGCGCCAAGCTCAATGCCGAGAACGGTTGCAAGGTAAATGCAGCGGCCGAGACCGCCCTCGTCAGGTGAAACAATCATCATATGCTCATTATCAATCTTAATATCCTTAACGGATTTAAGAAGAGATTTAATGAACTGATAAGAGGGCTGAACACTTTCAAAGCCGATGTGAGGAATGGCGTTCTGAACTCTCGCATCGTGAGCATCAAATGTAACAATATCATCAACGCCGTAGTTAAAGCAAAGCTCACGGAGCATATCTGCACAGTCAAGTGATTCCCTTGCCGTTCTCTTATGCTGTCTGCCCTCATAGAGCATGGGCATAATAACGGTTATTCTTCTTGCCTTGCCCTCAACGGCGCTTAAAGCACGCTTTAGATTTGCAAAGTGGTCATCCGGGCTCATGGGGTGGTCAATGCCGAACATTTTATATGACACGCCGTAGTTGAAGGGGTCACAGAGAACAAAAAGGTCACAGCCTCTGACGGATTCTTTTATTATACACTTGCCCTCTCCGGTACCGAATCTGACAAATTCTGTATCAATAATGTATGAATCCTTATGGTAACCGGCAAACTGTTCATTATCACTGCGTGATTTTCTGGAACGGACAAGATAAAAGTTTATTTTTTCTGCCAGTTCTTCACAGCCCTTAACAGCAATAATGCCGAGCTTACCAATAGGCTCTGATTTGAATTGAGGGTCAGACATATTGTTACCTCCGAGTTGTATAAGTGTATTTTTTCCTATTATATATGATTTTCTTTCTGTTGAAAAGACATATTTGGAATTATTCGGATAAAATTTTAATGCTTTTGTTAAAAATGTTTTGGCTATTTTGCATAGTTGACCGCTTAAGATTTTTTTGTTGATTATATTTTTCGGTTGTGATAAAATTCAGATGTAATTTTACAAACAGGAGTAATGCTATGAAAAGGGTTGTAAAAATTCTCAGCCTTGTTATCAGTCTGGTAACGGTGTTTGCCGTTTGCTCAAATGCGGCTCCCCTTATTGCCGCAAAGGATAAGCCGCTGCTCAAGGTTGAAATGATTTCGGATACTCACATCGGCGCAAACGGTGCGGAGGAATTTGTTATTAGTGCCATTGACAGCATTTCAAACGAAGCAGACAGAGCTGACGGGCTTATTATTGCCGGTGACCTTTCAAATAACGGCACAGAAGAAAATGTTGCAAGGTTTTACGGTATTCTTGAAGAGTATAACAAAACCGAAAATGTTATTACTGCACCCGGTAACCATGATATGGGTCAGATGACCTTAAAGAGCTCTGAAACAAGATCGAGAATGATTGGCTACAGAAACAGCTATACCGGCGATAAGGGTGATAAAATCTATTACAGCACGGAAATAAACGGCTTCAAGTTTATTGTGCTCGGCGATGAGGGCGAAAATATAAACTGCATTACCGTTTCGGATGAACAGCTTGATTTTCTTGCAAGGGAGCTTGAGGACGGCGGCAAAAACGGTGCACCCGTTTTTGTAATCTGCCATTGGCCCCCTGCATTTATAAACGGCTCATGGCTTCTCTGGCCTATATGGCCCGGCGGAAATATCGGGGCTGTTACCACGGCAAAAATCAGAAAAATAATGAACGAATACGATAATGTGTTTTTTATCAGCGGTCATCTTCATATGGGTATGAATAATAATCCCGTTCAGACAATGCTGAGCCTTGCAACCTTTGAAAATCACGGTAATACAACCTTTATAAATCTGCCGAGCGCAGGCAAAGCAGGCAGATTCGGTGTGAAAGACCGTGGCACGGGTATGCAGGTCATAGTTTATGCCGACAGAGTTGAATTTATCGGCAGAAATTATGTAACGGGCGAATTTTATGAGCAATGCCGTTATTCCGAAAGGCTTGTGGATTATGCTCCGGAATTTTCAACCGAAAAGGATTATGAATCTGAAATCATAAAACAATAATAAAGTGTATTCACGGCGGCTTCAATCGGAGTCGCCATTTTAATTTTTTCCGCACACTTCCGGCATTTTTCCGTTAATCATTACAGAGGAGGTAAAAATCCATGGATTTGAAAGAGCAGTATGACAAACTCCTCAAATACTGTTATATGAAACTGAATAACCGTGAAGCTGCGGAGGATATTGTTCAGGAAGCTTTTCTGAAATTCCTGCAAAGCAGGTCATATAAGGATACGGGCAGGGAAATGGCTTATCTTTATACCATTGCAAGAAACCTTTGCATTGATGAATTGAGAAAGCCCGTAACGGAAAGCCTTGATGAGCATTTTGATTTGCCCGACAGCGGCGGCAATAACCCTGAAACGGAGCTTGAAAACAAAGAGCTTCGTGCGGCACTTGAAAAATTACCGGAGGATTTGCGTGAAATAATCGTTTTACGCTATACGGATGAAATGAGTGTCACGGATATTGCAAGGGTTACGGGAATGTCACGCTACGCAGTTCACAGAAGACTGAACGAGGGATTAAGCCGCTTAAAAAGAATGTTGAAAGGAGAGCAGAAATGACTGACAGGGAAATAAAAAATATGCTGAAAAACGCATATCAGACCGCACCTACGGAAAGAGAAAAAGCCTTTATCAGAGCAAATGAACAAAGAAGCCTCAGGCTGTTTGATGTTTTGAAGCTTGAAATGAAATATATGGGCGTTAAATGTATATTATCCGGCTTGCTGTTTTGCACAGGGCTGATTGCTGTTGCAAAAGCAGGTGATTTGCAGACAGTCCGGTATATTTCAAGCCTGTTTCCGCTTATGGCGTTAATGCTTACGGAGCTGCTCGGTAAAACTGAAAAATACGGTATGAGCGAGCTTGAGGCATCCACCAGATTTTCTCTGAAATTCATAAGACTTGTGAGAATGCTGCTGCTCGGTTCAATCAGCCTGGGAATTATCTGCGCATTTTCGCTTGCTGTTAAAAATACAGTGCCTTTCGGCCTTATAACTCTGCTCGGCTTTATGGGTGTTCCGTACCTTGCAAATGTTTTCGGCAGTCTTTTGATAACGAGAAAATGGCATTCGGAGAAAAATTATATCGGCTGTATTATCTGCACTGCCGTTTCGTGTGCGTTGCCGTCTGTTCTTAAATTCTTATTGAAGCCGGAAAATATAAGTCCTCTGTATCCGGCACTTGTTTTGCTCATTGTTTCATCGGCAGTAATCAGAGAAAGTATTTTATTTATCAGAGAAAGCGGGGAATTAGCGTGGAACTGATTTTGGATAATGTTGTAAAGCAATATCAGAATAAAACTGCGGTTGACAGCATTTCGCTGAGCCTGAAGCCGGGTGTTATCGGACTGCTCGGTGCAAACGGCGCAGGTAAAACCACTCTTATGAGAATGATTTGCGGTATTCTAAAGCCTACACAGGGCAGAATAACCTTTGACGGGCTGGATGTTTCGGATGAAATGTACCGTGATGTGCTGGGCTATCTGCCCCAGGATTTCGGCTATTATCCGAATTTTACAGGCAGAGATTTTCTTATGTATATAGCGGCATTAAAGGGTATTGAAAAATCTGCCGCAAAAAGAAAATGCAACGAGCTTTTGAAGGCTGTTAATCTTGACAATGTTGCAGGCAAAAAAATCAAAACCTATTCAGGCGGAATGAAACAGCGCCTCGGCATTGCACAGGCGATTCTGAACGACCCGAAAATAATTGTTCTTGATGAGCCTACGGCAGGGCTTGACCCAAAGGAGAGAGTCCGTTTCAGAAATATAATTGCACAGCTCGGCAGGGATTCCGTTGTAATTCTTTCAACCCATATCGTTTCGGATGTGGAGCAGATTGCCGACAGAATCTTAATGATGAAGGACGGCAAGCTGATTTTTGACGGTAGCAAGGAAAAAATAAACATAAACCTTGAAGAGTTTTATTTAAGAGAGTTTAACGGGGAGGAGGAAGAATATGAATAACACAGGTGCATTATTTTTATTTGAGCTTAAAAAGATTTTTTCAAAAAAGCTTGTGTGGATTGCAATGCTTTCGGGTGTTTTGCTGATTTTTGCCCTGACACTTACAAATCTTTCCGCTGACGGAAAATGGAAATATGTTAAGGAGCAGGATAAAACCCTTTCACAGTTAAACGGCGAAAAAATAGACGGTAAATTTATTTCGGATTTTCAGGTGGAAATTGAAAAAGAGATTAAAGAGCACCCTGAAAAATACGAAAATATAAAAGCCCATGACCCCTATGCGGTTTATATGAATGCCGCAAGAGAAACAGGCAAAATGGCACTGTATGATTTCTTTGATGATGTTGTGCGTGACAGAACGCTCATTCCCTCAATCACCGCTGACGGCTTTTATGAAAAAATGAGAGCAAATATTATTTCGGACAGCGGTAATTTAGGCAGCTCGGAGGCAGAAACGGAGCATTGGCTTAAAATTTATGATAAAATCGAAAAGCCCTTAAAATACGCTTATGAGCAGGGTATAATAAATCTGATAAGCATAGTAATCTTTATCGGTTGGATATTGTTCATAAACGGTACGGTGGCTTTGTCAGGTGTTTTTGCGGATGAAAAAATAAACAGAATCGATGCGCTGATTCTTTCCTCCAAAAACGGTAAAGCGTCTGTCTGCAAAGCGAAAATTCTTGCAGGATGCACAACAACGGTTATTCAGAATGTTGTGATTTTCGGCTTTTCAATGCTGATTTCGGTTGTGATTTTCGGTAAATTCAGCTTGAACGCACCGATACAGAGCGTAATTACCTCATCGCCGTGGAATATAACCGTCGGTCAGATGCTGCTGATTGTTTTTGCTCTGTCACTTGTTTCGGGTGTTCTCTATGCAATGACAAATATGTTCTTTTCATATTTCACAAAATCCTCCGTTGCAACAATAGCGATTCACACAGCAATCCTTTTTGCGGGGCTGTTTAATGTTCCGGCATCATTCGGAATTATAAAAAAGCTCTGGGAGCTTAAGCCCACGGCAATTCTGCATTACGGCACATTCTGCAATACATTTATGTACGGCCCGTTTAATAATATCACGGCGGCACTTATTTCTTATTTCGCTCTGATTATCATTGCCGGTATGGTTGTTATGCTTGCATACAGAAAATCGCAGATTGAGAGCAGATGAATATTTAACAGGCAGTTGTCAGCACGGCTGTCTGTTTTTTTACATAAAATGTGTAAAATCACTTGATATGTAATGCTTCGGGGAGTAAAATACACGGGTGTTGCAGGAGCAGATATTATTTCCGTTAATATTTTCTCTGAAAATTCCGAAAAAAGAGGCGTGATTTATGAAAAAGGCTGTCAGCGTTTTAATTGTATTTTTAATGCTTGTTTCCGCTTTTCCCGTATTTTCATTTGCGGAAAATTCCGTTGTTGCAGACGGAATTGTTGAAATTTCAAAATACGGAAATGTCAAAATAAATCTTTCTCATGCCGGTGTTTATGCAAATTTTGAGCTTGGCGATATTGTTACCGTTTCTTTCGGCGGCGTAAGCACAGATGTTCCGCTCTGTGTTTCTTTTTCCGATGTTGATTCGGGCAGTGCAGGCTTGTTCTGCCAGTTTTCGGATGATGCGGAGGAAACGGAGCTTGCAATAAATATGGGTAACTTTGCCGAAGCCTTCGGCATTGCAAAAAAGACAGTTTACCCCGATAAAACATATATATGGGAATATCAGAACGGCTTTTCCGAAAGCACACAGTTTACGCTTACGCTTAAAGAAAAGGCAGGCTATCTTGAAGAATTTACCGTCAGAAACCTTACCTATACGGATGCAAGGGAGGATTATCCGGGCCTTACGGATGAGCAGTTTGTTAATTTCAGAGGAGTAACGGCAGGCAGAATTGCAAAAAATGTTTTGTACCGCTCCGCTTCTCCTGTTGACCCCACAAGGGGCAGAAACAAATATGCCGACAGCGTTTGTGAAAAATACGGCATAACTCATTTCATTAACCTCGGCGATTCCGATGATATTCTTGAAGCCTATGAGGGCTATAACGAAAGCTATTACCGAACTGCCGGGCACATTGCAGTTGCGTGCAGTATGAACCCTGCTGCGGAAGAAAACAAGGCAAAATATGCGGAATGCTTCAGATATATTCTTGGAAATCCCTGCGGCAAATACGATGTGCATTGCCGTGAGGGTCAGAACAGAACAGGTATGTTCATTGCCTTAACGGAATGTCTTATGGGTGCTTCTTATGAAGATGTTGCCGAGGACTATATGCTGACCTATGTAAACTACTTCGGCATTGAAAAAGGGGATAAGGCATACGGAATAGTTGAAGACGGAATATTGAGAAAAACTCTCACCGAGGTTTTCGGGGTTGACCCTGTCGGTGCAGACCTTGAAAAAGAAGCGGAGGAATATTTGAAAGAAGCAGGACTTTCCGCAAAAGAAATTGCAAGGCTTAAAGCCGTTCTCTCAACCGGGTTTATTCACAACACATTCTTTAACACGGCTTTTCAATATATCAAAGCATTTTTCGGCAAATTAAGAACTCATTTCAATCCCGTTATCAATTATTTCAGAAATGTTGCGGGTAAAATTTCCGGCAATAAATAAAGCGAAAAATCAATATCAAAAAGGGGAGGCAGTCTGTTCCGACTGTCTCCCTTAATGTTATTTGTATATTGCAACCTTTGTCAGCTTTTCGCTTCCGCCGTTATCGGGAAATAACTCCTTTTGATATTCAATGCCGTTTTTCTGCATACATATTTCAAGAATACAAAGAAAAATGCCTATATCAATGCGGTTGAAATAAGAAACTGCGGAGGCGGGCATAATTCCTCTTTTACCCGGCTCCCTGTATCTGTAAACAGTCAGCTCTCCGCCCTTGTTTTCAACAAACCAGGGCTGTGTGTTGCAGGCACTGGGCGAAAAACGGGCAATATTGCCTATGCCGGGGTCATCGCCCGACCAGATTTCGGCAAGGTCTTTCCGCTTTGCTTTGAACATATCCGTACGGAATTTTTCGTCATCCTTGATTTTATGAACGGCAATCATAATAACATAGTCAAGCCCGTTATACTGCTGTTCATCCGGCTTGCCTATACCGAACCAAAGGCTGCCTATATTGTGCTGAACAAGCCACAAATCAAGCTGTTCACCGATATATCCGGCGTTCATCAGATAGTTTTCTTTTTTCTCGCTGTAAATGAGAATACAGTATTCTGCATCTCTTTTGAAATTCACCCTGTCAGCCGGAAGAATTCTGAAAGCAATTTTTATATCGGGGTAAAGCGGAGTAAAGGTTGAAAAGGCATTTTCAATTTCGTTAAGCTCGGCAGAGGTGATTTTATCGTTGCCGACCCCTCTGAAAAGATGAAATGACTTTCTTTTGAATATCATATCATAGTAATCAGCCATACCGCTCATAATGTATCCTCCCTCAAATACCGTTATTTATGTTAATGAATTTAATTTCAGCCATTCAATGCTTCATAGAGCAGGTTGCGGAGCTTTTCGTGGGTCTTGACATCCCAGCTGAGTGCGTGCTGAAAATAGGTCAGAGAAATGTTGTTTTCGGTGTCAACCATTGAGAATGCACCTGCGGCACCGTCCCAGCCGAATTCACCCACAGGGCTTAACGAACCGCTTTCCTCCGGGCTCATATGCGTTCTGACGCCGAAGCCGTAGCCGTAGCCCTTGCGCATCTTATGAAAATCCTCAAGCGGAATGCCCTCAAGCTGATTTGTTTTCATCAGTTCAACTGATTCCCTTTGCAAAATTCTGTTGCCGTTTGCCGCTTCGCCGTAATTTGCAAGCGCTTCAAGAAAAAGGGAATAATCCTCGGTTGTTGAAATCAGCCCCGCACCGCCGCTTTCATACCTGTCGGAAAAAATATAAGGGTTCCATTGGGGTCTGTCGTCAAAATCACTGCCGGGATTAACCTTGTAAACCTGTGCAAGATTTTCCACACCCTCATTGTGATACTTTGCAAAAAACGAGTTTTTCATTCCGAGTGGCTTTGCAATGTTTTCTTCAAAGTATTCTCCGAAGGTCATACCCGACCATATTTCGATAAGTGCGCCTAAAACATCGTGGCAAAGGCTGTATTGAAAATGTGTGCCCGGCTCAAAATCCAGCTTTGTTTTTGAAAAGGATGAAACGATTGAACGGGTATTGCTGTCCTTTTTCTTTGCCGCCCTTGAAATACATTTTTCGCCAACATTGTAGTTGAAGCCGGCAGACATTGAAAACAGTTGCCTTACTGTTATCGGTGTGCCGGCGGCTTTTGAAAATACGCCGTTGCCCTTTATTTTCATTTTGGAAAATTCCGGCATATAAAGTGCAAGGGGGTCATCCGGCTTATATTTGCCCTTTTCAAGCAGCTGCAAAGCACAAACGCAGGTTACCATTTTAGTCATTGAAAAAATGATGTATTTTTCGTTTCCGTCAACGGGAATGTTATTTTTAATATCTCTGAATCCCGAAAAATAGCGGTAAATCCGTTTATGCCCCTGCGTAATGATACAGTCCGTGCCGGGAGCAATTTTATTTTCTGCCAGAGAGTCAAGATATTCCGTTATTTTGGTGAAATCCATAGTTTTTTCCTTACATCCCTTTATACGAAGCAAAACGAAAAAGGGCTACAAATTTTTAGAAAAAATTTTGATTTGCATTTTTCTTATGTGTTTGACAATTTCAAATTTCGAAAGCATATCTGCTTTGCTTTGCCCGTAATTTGCTTCACGGATATTTGCATAAACGCTACTTGAACTTTTCCGAAGCTGAAAAAGAGTATTGGATGGTGCTTTGATATTTTGACAAAGCAGCTCAATTTCGGTTGCAAGCTGCTCCGAATATTCGAGTAAATAGTTTTTTGCCATAAAATTACTCCTTTCAAAAGGATTATATCAAATGCTGCAGTCAAAAATCAAGGCGAAGCCTTGTATATCATCAACGCAAAGCGTTGTATCTCATCCGTTTCATAAGAAACGGTATCTCATCAACTCCGCAGGAGTTGTATCTCATCAAGCCGTAGAAAAAATGCACGGCTAACGCCGTGATGATATGCAAAAGCGGCATTGCCGCTTTTGATGATATACCGCCTGGCGGCGGATGATATACCAAGCCTGCGGCTTGGATAAGCAAAAAACGCCTTTCGGCGCTTTTTGCTGGTGGACCCGAAGGGGCTCGAACCCTCGACCTTACGGATGCGAACCGTACGCTCTCCCAAGCTGAGCTACGGGCCCGAATATGATAAAATTTTCCGCCGGCAAAACTGTCAGCGGATTTATTTTATCACTTTTATTGAAAATGTCAATTATTATCTTGTTAAATCCTTGACCCATTTGTATTTTCTGAAATGGTAAACAACCCACGGTATTTTAACCATTTCATCAAGAACGGTAAAGGTGTAAACAAGGTAGGGCGACCAGTGAAAGACGAAAACTCCGAGGAAAGCAAAGGGCACGGATATTCCCCACATACAAACAATAAGTGAATAGACATCAAACATTGTGTCGCCGCCGCTTGCAAAAATGCCGTTAATGATAACCGTATTCATACATCTGCCTATCATATATATACCCATAATTATCATTATGCCCGAAAGGTAAACGGCTGCCTGCTCCGTGAGCACCATAAAACTGAGCACAAGGGGTGTTGATGCAATGATGATTATACAGCATAAAACACCGATAATAACGGACATAACCGCCGTTTTAATGCCGTATGCCTTGCCCTTTTCAAGCTCCGCTCTGCCAAGCTCATTGCCGACTATTATTCCGCCTGCGTTGGCAACGCCGTTGCAAAGGCAGCACATAAGGTCACGCACAACGGCGGCAACCGCATTTGCGGCTGTGGCATCCGTTCCGAGGTGCCCCATAGCGGAGGTGTAGGATGTGAAGCCGACGCCCCAAAGGATTGCGGCGCCGAGCAGGGGCGCAAGGTTGCGGTAAAAATCCTTTGTGAGCAGTTTATCGCCGTTAAAAAATGCGTTTATGCCGGGGCGAATGTAGGTCTTTCCGCAGGATATGAAAATACAAAGCAAAATTTCAACAATTCTTGCAATCAGCGTTGCAAGTGCCGCACCGTCTGCACCCATTGATTCTGCGCCCAAAAGCCCGAAGATGAAAACGGCGTTCAGAACAATATTCAGCACAACCGATGTAGTGCTGATAACGGAGCTTGTTGTTGCGTGGTCAGATACCTTCATAATTGTGAGGTAGCTTTGCGAAATACCTGTCAGCAAATATGACCAGCCGGCAATTCGCAAATACGATGTTCCTATTTCAATAAGCTCCGGCTCGCTTGTGAAAAGCCACATCAGTTTTTCGGGTATCAGCTCACAGGCTCCGAAAAAGGCAAATGAAACAATAATACTGATTTTAAGCATTGTGCAAAAAATATCACGAATTGCCTTTTTATTGCCCTTGCCCCAATACTGTGCGCCGAGAATCAAAGCCGCCTCGGCAAAGCCGAAAAGAAAAAGATTCTGCACAAACTGAACCTGAGTGGCAAGCGAAACGGCAGACATGGCGTTCTGATTGAGTCTGCCGAGCATAATGGAGTCACCGGCGGCAACCGATGCAAGCATCAACTGCTGAAATGCAATCGGCAGTGCAAGAGTGAACAGTTTTCTGAAATATTCTTTATCGGAAAAAAGATTTAATTTGCTTTTGCTACGCAGAGACATACGGTACCTCACGGCTTAAGTAATAACAGGTGAAATTATACACGAAACAATCTGAAAATTCAAGGCATTTACCTTTTTCTGCTCTTGACTACTGCTTTTTCAGATGTTATATTATATAAAAACGGACAAATAAAATTATACAGGTTTACTAAAACGGCTCTCCCGGTTAATGGGAGGGCATAAGGTCTTTTATGCGGAGGGCAGAAATGATAAAAAATATTGTTTTTGATATGGGCGGTGTTCTCATTTATTATAAGCCCGAAAAAATGCTTCACGATTTGTTTGACTGTGAAACTGCGGAGATTGCTCTTAAAGAAATTTTCAGAAATAATCTCTGGCGTGAAAAGGACAGAGGCGTTGTAACACCCGGTGAAATTATGGAAATTGCAGGGCCGAAAATTCCGAAGCACGCATACGATAAAATCAGCGATATGACCCATAACCTTTACCCTTATATGAAGCCCTTTGAGGATATGTATGAATTTATAAAACAGCTTAAGGGGATGGGCTACGGCATTTATCTTCTCTCAAACGCCTCCGGCGATTTTTATGAGAGCAAGGATACAATTCCCGCTCTTTCGCTTTTTGACGGATACCTTATTTCAGCCGACTGGAAGCTGTTGAAGCCCGAAAAGGAGATTTATGAAAAGCTGTTTTCGATGTTTAACCTGAAGCCGGAGGAATGTATCTTCATTGATGATGTTCCCGAAAATGTTGAGGGCTCCGAAAAGGCGGGTATGAAAGCCCTTTGCTATGACCACGGGAATATTGAAATTCTGAAAGCGCAGTTCAGAGAACTGGGAATAATCTGATTTTATCAAAAACCGTTATTGAGGTTGAATTATGAATTGTTATACGGAAGCCGCAAAAAATATACCCGAATTCAGACCCCTTGTTGCCGCAATCAACAAAAAACGACTGCCCCTGGGCGTTACGGGGCTGTCATTCATCCATAAGGCCCATATAATTGCCTCCCTGTGCAGCGGATTTAAGAAGCACGGGGTTGTTATTGTGCCGGATGAAGCCCAGGCAACAAAGGTTGTGAGCGACCTTTGTGAAATGGGTCTTAAAGCCTTTCTCTACCCTGCAAGGGATTTTTCATTCAGAACGGATGAAACCGTTTCAAGAGAATATGAGCACCAGAGGCTCAATGTTCTTGATAAAATGCTGACAGGGGATTATGATGCCGTTGTTATGTCTGCCGAGGCGGCAATGCAGTTAACCGTTCCGGCAAATGTGCTGCGTAATAACTGCCTGAGCATTGAGGCAGGCGAAGAATATGACATTGAGGAGCTTACCTCTTCGCTTGTTTCGGCAGGCTACACAAAGTGTGACCAGATTGACGGCCCCGGTCAGTTCGCTTTAAGAGGCGGAATACTTGATTTCTTTCCGCCGGATGCAAAGGAGCCCTGCAGAGTTGAATTTTTCGGCGATACGGTTGATTCCGTCTTTTCATTTGACCCGGATTCACAGCGAAGAACAGAGCTTCTTGATGAAATCCATCTTACCCCTGCAAAGGAGGTTCTTGTTAAGGAGGAACAGCTTGTTGCTCTGATTGAAAATCACATCAGGGAAAAGAGAATCAGGGGCGAGGGCGGTAAAATGCTTGCCGCCGAGGCTGAAAAAATCAAGGGCGGTGTCAGGGTTGCCTGTGCGGATAAATATATTCCTCTCATCTACCCCGGCTCAAAGGGAATTTTTGATTATATCAACCCTGCGGATACTCTGCTTTTTGTTTGCGAAAGCTTTTCGGTTAAGGATAAATTCAATTCAGCCGTTCAGATACTGACCGAAACGGTTAAGTCGCTTATTACAGAAAATGTGCTTTGCAGAGGGCTTGACCGCTACGGCATTGAACAGTATGAGCTTTTTAAGGCGTACGGCGATTTCGGTGCGATTTATCTTGATAATCTGCCAAGGGGCAGCTTTGATACGGGCGTTAAGGAGCTTATCACCTTTACCGCAAAGCAGATTGCACCCTGGAACGGCTCTCTTGATGCGATAAAAGAGGATATTGATAACAGAATGACACAGGATTATACCTGCGTTATCCATGCCGGAACGGAAAAAGCCTCCAAAACCCTTGTTGAGGATTTGGCAATAGAAAATATTGATGCCGTTTACTATGATAAGCTGCCCGAATTTTTCCCGAAGGGAAAGGTTTGCGTAATTCCCGGCGGACTTTCATACGGCTTTGAATACCCGAAAGCGGGCTTAACGGTTTTTACCTACCGTTCAAGAACGAAAACCGTTGCACGAAAAGCCCATAAAACAAGCAAAAACGCCTTTAACTCTCTGACCGAGCTTCACAGGGGTGAATATGTTGTTCATTCAATCCACGGTATCGGTATTTTTGAGGGCATCACATCGCTTGAAACATCCGGCAATGTTAAGGATTACATTAAAATCCGCTATGATAAGGGCGATATTTTATATGTGCCTGTTACACAGCTTGACCAGGTTTCAAAATATATCGGCGTAACCTCCGATGAAAAGGTTATTAAGCTTAATAAGCTCGGCGGTCAGGACTGGGCAAAAACCCGTTCAAGGGTCAAGGCCTCGGTCAAGGATATGGCAAAGGAGCTTATTGCTCTTTATTCAAAGAGAATACAGGCAAAGGGACACGCCTTTTCGCCCGATATTGATATGCAAAACGATTTTGAACGCAGGTTTGAGTTTGTTGAAACAGAGGACCAGCTTCGCTGTGCCCGTGAAATAAAGAGGGATATGGAGCACCCCTATCCTATGGACAGGCTTCTTTGCGGTGATGTCGGCTTCGGCAAAACGGAGGTTGCTCTGAGGGCTGTTTTCAAATGCGTTGCAGAGGGCAGGCAATGTGCGATTCTTGTGCCCACAACCATTCTTGCTCTTCAGCATTATCAGACGATTATGAAGCGTTTTGAGGGCTTCCCCGTTGAAATTGCAATGCTCTCACGCTTCTGCACAAAGAGTGATATTGATAAAACCATTCTCGGCTTGAAGAGAGGCTCCGTCGATGTTGTTGTCGGCACGCACCGTCTTATTTCAAAGGATGTCAGCTTCCGTGATTTGGGACTTGTCGTAATTGATGAGGAACAGCGCTTCGGCGTTGCGCAAAAAGAAAAGCTGAAGGCTCTGCACCCGGAGGTTGATGTTCTGACCATGACGGCAACACCTATTCCGAGAACTCTCAATATGGCGATGACGGGTATAAGAGATATGTCCGTTATTGAGGAAGCACCTCTTGACAGACAGCCTGTTCAGACCTATGTAATCGAGCACGACCCGGATGTTCTTGCCCAGGCAATGGAGCAGGAGCTTCGCAGGGGCGGTCAGGTTTATTACCTCTATAACAATGTTGAAAACATAGAGAGAAAGGCCTATGAAATAAAAAAGCTTATTCCCGATGCCAATGTGGCAATCGGTCACGGCAAAATGAGTGAGGAGGAATTAAGCGAGGTCTGGCGCAAGCTTATTGAGGGTGAAATAGATATTCTTGTCTGCACAACCATTATCGAAACCGGCGTTGATGTGCCCAATGTAAACACTCTGATTATTGAGAATGCTGACAGAATGGGTCTTGCACAGCTGCATCAGATAAGGGGCAGAGTAGGCCGTTCATCAAGAAGAGCAAGTGCTTATTTCACATTTACAAGGGGCAAACAGCTCTCCGAAATTGCAGAGAGAAGACTTGACGCAATCAGGGAGTTTACGGAGTTCGGCTCCGGCTTCCATATTGCTATGAGGGATTTGGAACTTCGTGGTGCAGGCAATGTTTTAGGCGCAAATCAGCACGGGCAGATGGAATCTGTCGGCTACGATATGTATATCCGTCTGCTTGAACAGGCAATCAGCGAAGAAAAGGGCGAAAAACCGCAGGAGCCCGAAAAGGACTGCCTTATTGATTTACCCATTGATGCCCATATCCCCGAGCGTTATATTTCATCCGTTCCTCAAAGACTTCAGATTTACAGAAGAATTGCCGACATCAAAACCCTTGACGATGCTCTTGATGTTACGGATGAGTTGATTGACCGCTTCGGTGAGCCGCCGGAATCCGTACAGGGCTTAATAAAAATCGCTTCAATCCGTTCAAAGGCGATTAAGCACGATATTTATGAAATCGGACTTCAAAGCGGAAGAATTATTTTCAAGGCTTACGATATGGATATGGATAAGGTCTATAAGGTTGCAGGTCACTTTAACGGCAGATTTACGGTTAATGCCGGCAACGGTAAGCCCTATCTTTCCGTTTCACTTCTCAAAAACGAGAATAAGCTCTCACTTATCGAGAGAGTTCTTGACTATATGAACGAATAAATTTTGTTTACACTGATAATTTGTTTGTAATAGTAAATTCGGTATGATATAATAAATTGATTAAGAAATAATGACGGTGGTGTTTTTATGCCGAGAGTATCTAAAAAACTTACGGTTGCGGAATTTCCCGAAAAGGTTGGTGTTTCATCTGCCGAAACGGAGAAATTCATTGAGGACTTAAAGGAAAGCAAAATTGAATATCATTCGGTTATGATTCTCCGCCACGGCAAAATTGCCTTTGAGGGTCACCGTTACCCCTTTGGCAGGGATGTTCCCCACGCTATGTATTCAGTCAGCAAAAGCTTTATTTCAATCGCAATAGGCTTTGCAGTTGAGGAGGGGCTTATATCACTTGACACAAAGGTTATTGATATTTTCCCTGCCTACCGTCTTACAAAGCAGGATGAAAAAAACGAAAGGCTTACCGTTTATCATCTTCTGACAATGACCTCCGGCAAGGATGTCAGCGTTTTCAGTGATAAAACAAGCTATTACTGGGTGCGTGATTTCTTCAGGGCAAGGTGGTATGCCGAGCCGGGCGAAAAATGGAAATATATCAGCGAAAACACCTATATGTGCGCCGCAATCATTCAAAAGGTTACGGGAATGGGTGTTCGTGAATATCTGAAGCCCAGACTTTTTGAGCCACTCGGAATAAACAGAATACCCCAGTGGGAAACCGACAGAGAGGGTCTTGAAGCAGGGGGCTGGGGTCTTTACATCACCCCGGAGGAGCTGGCAAAATTCATTCTCTGCGTTCAGAACGGCGGCAAATATGCAGGTAAGCAGGTAATCCCTCAATGGTATGCCGAAAAGGCAACGGAATTTCATATTCCCTGCACACAGTTTACCGATGAAAATGCAAGCGTCGGCTACGGAATGTTTTTCTGGATGAGCAAGCTTGAAAACTGCCCGAGAGCAGACGGAATGTTTTCACAGTTCGGCATAATGTTTAAGGATTACGATGCCACTCTGATTTTCACGGGCAGTGAGGTAGACGAAAAAAAGACAAAGGACTGTATTTTCAGACATTTTCCGAATATCTTTATTGATGAAACGGATGAAAAGCCCTCTGAAGAATATAACTTCGATTTCAGCCCGATGCCTGTTCTCCCGGCTTCAAAAAGAAGCGTTATGGAAAACTTTATCGGCGGCAAAAAGATAAAGCTTATGAAAAACCCCATACTCAATGCGGCAGGCTTTCCTGTTTCCGTTCTGTCATTCCCGGCGGTTTATATGTCGGCTGACAAGTGCGGTAATATTGACGATGTTGTTTTTGAATTCAAAGAAAGCGAATGTGTATTCAGCTGGACGGAGGGCACGGTCAGAAATTCCGTTTGCTGCGGGATGGACGGCAAGCCGAGGGTAAGCGGTTTTCACCTTATGGGAATTGATTTTACCGCTTACAGCACGGCGGCGTGGTCGTTTGACGGTGCGCTTGAATTGCAGATAAGACCTGTTGAAACCGTAAATGCAAGAATATTGAGATTTGAGTTTAAGGGAAAGAGAGTTGTTGTTTTACCCGAAACAACGCCGTCCTCCGGCTCAATGCTTTCCGGCTTTACGGACGGCTTCGGTGACACTCTGCCGGGCAGTAAGCCTGCTGATGTGCTTCGCAGGGTTTCGGGCGGTGCAGGTATTGTGCTTGACCAGCCCTTATTCGGAAAAATAGTTTAATTTGGAGAAAATATGTTAGAGCTTAAAAATGTTTCATTCAAGGTTGATGCCGACGGGCAGGAGCTTGAAATAATAGATGATATTTCCCTTGTGATTCCCGACGGCTCGTTTACAGTTATCACAGGGCCGAACGGCGGCGGCAAATCCACGCTTGCCCGCCTTATTATGGGTATTGAAAAGCCCACAAGCGGTAAAATTATTTTTGACGGAACGGATATAACCGATATGTCCGTTACCGAAAGAGCAAGGCTCGGTATAGGCTATGCATTTCAGCAGCCTCCCAGATTTAAGGGGCTGACTGTTCGCCGTCTGCTTTCTCTTGCCGCCGGAACAGAGCTGCCGGAGGATGAGTGCTGCGGATATTTAACAAGTGTCGGCCTTTGCTCAAAGGATTACCTTAACCGTGAAATGGATAACTCACTTTCCGGCGGTGAGGCAAAGAGAATTGAAATCGCCACTCTTATGGCAAAAAAACTCGGTCTTGCAATTTTTGACGAGCCGGAGGCGGGAATCGACCTCTGGAGCTTTTCAATGCTTGTTGAGAGCTTCAAGGCAATGAGTGACGGCAAGCATAAGAGCGTTATTGTTATTTCACATCAGGAAAGAATAATGAACCTTGCAGACAATATGATTGTTATTGCAAACGGCAAATTGAAATCCGAGGGCGCAAAGGATGAAATATTCCCCACACTTCTCGGTCAGTTTTCACAAAACTGTGATTTCAGAGGTAAGGGGGCTGAAAAATAATGGAAAAGAGAGATTCCCTCTTAATTGAAGAAATTACAGGAATGCATGATATTCCGGCAGGTGCATATAATATCAGAAAAAACGGTGAAAGGGCAGAGGGCCGTTCCACCGCAAATATTGAGATAGTTCAGAAAAAGGATAAGCCGGGCATTGATATTATTGTTGCCCCCGGCACAAAGAACGAGAGTGTTCATATTCCCGTTATCATTACCGAAACGGGAATAAACGATTTGGTTTATAACGATTTTTATATCGGTGAGGATGCGGATGTGCTGATTGTTGCCGGCTGCGGTATTCATAACAGCGGTGATGAAAAAAGTCAGCATGACGGCATACATTCATTCCATATCGGCAAAAATGCAAAAATCAAATATGTTGAAAAGCATTACGGCGAGGGTGACGGCAAGGGCGAAAGAGTGCTTAACCCCGTTACTCTTGTTGAGCAGGATGAAAATTCCGTTTGCGAAATGGAAATGGTGCAGATTAAGGGCGTTGACTCCACAAAGAGAGATACAAAGGCAACCCTTGCCGCAGGTGCAAAGCTTGTTGTTACGGAAAGGCTTCTCACCCACGGCAATCAGGATGCGGTTTCAAACATTGAGGTTCAGCTTAACGGCGTTGATTCCTCTGCACAGATTATTTCAAGGTCTGTTTCAAAGGATAATTCAAAGCAGGTATTTTACTACAATGCGGTGGGCAACGAGAAATGCCGTGCCCATGTTCAGTGCGATTCGATTATTATGGATAATTCAACAGTCAGCTCCGTTCCTGCAATCACGGCAAACAGCGCCTTTGCACAGATTATCCACGAGGCAGCTATCGGCAGAATAAACAATGACCAGCTTGTTAAGCTTATGACCTTCGGTATGACGGAGGAGGAAGCGGAAGAGGTTATAATAGGCGGATTTTTGAAATGAGAAAATTTCCGTATTGAGCGAAAAACAAACGAACATTGATGTTCGTTTTAGCCGTTTTTTCGCCTACGCCGTATCTCGATACTGTCTTCCGGCGAAGAAAACGGCTTTTTCATCTCACTACGAAAATTTTCATATATTACTATAAAACAATCGTATTGTCGGAGAAAATATGGAGCTTGAAACAGAAAACGAACTTTTAATCGGCAGAAATGCCGTTACGGAAGCGGTAAAAAGCGGAAGAAGTATTGATTCACTTCTTGTTGCCAAGGGTGACAGAAGCGGTTCAATCGGTGTAATAATAGGTCTGTGCCGTGAAAAGGGAATAGTAATCAAAGAGGTTGACAGGCGAAAGCTTGATGCAATGTGCGGCGGTGCAAATCATCAGGGTGTTGCGGCGAAGGTTGCGGCACACGCCTATGCCGAGGTTGAAGATATTTTTAAGGCGGCAGAGGAAAAGGGAGAAAAGCCCTTTATTATCGTCTGTGACGAGCTTGAGGACCCACACAATTTAGGCGCAATTATCAGAACTGCCGATGCCTGCGGCGCTCACGGCGTTATCATTCCCAAAAGGCACGGTGTTTCGCTCACATACGCAGTCGGCAAAGCCTCTGCAGGTGCTGTTGAATATGTTCCCGTTGCAAGGGTTCCGAATCTTCCGTCTGTTCTTGATGAACTGAAAGAAAGAGGAGTCTGGATTTACGGAGCGGATATGGACGGTACTCCCTGGGATAAGCAGGATTACAGCGGTGCGGTTGCTCTTGTTGTAGGCTCCGAGGGCAGGGGAATAAGCCGCCTTGTAAAGGAAAAATGCGATTTTATCGTTTCACTGCCGATGAAAGGCAAAATCAATTCTCTCAATGCCGGTGTGGCTGCCGGAATCCTTATGTATGAAATTGTTAAGGGCAGGTAATAAATATGAGCGACTACATTGATTCACTTTTAGGTCAGGAGGACGAGCTCGATTCAATTATCAGAGAAGTCAGAAATGCTGAAATTGAAGAAAGCACGGAAATTGAGGAGGAAATTTTCTCCGATGCCGAAGAAAACGCTTCCTCCGAATGGTCAATGGATGATATTGACAGGCTTCTTGCCGGTGAAAGCAGAGAAAAGCCGCAGGAGCTTGACAGCAGTGTGTTCTCAATAAGACCCATTGTTGAACAAACGGAAGAGCCTGAAATTCTTGATATAATTTCGGGTGATTATGAGGTTGACGGTCAGGAAACTCTGTTTGATGATGAGCCGCAGGAGCTTGATTTTGACTTTTTTGACCTTGAAACTGTTGTTATTCCCGAGGAAAAAGAGGAAGAACATAAACCGCTTGACTATAAGGCCCGTTTTTTCAGCCGTTTACACCTTGAAAACACAAAGGAAGAAATAATCGAGCCGGAGGGCCCCGTTGATAAATCCGGTTTTGTTATCCGTAAGGATGAAGGCTTGTCCGGTGAGGAGGATTTAGAGAATGTTCCCACCATCATTGCGGCTGAGGATGTTGGCAGACACGCCGAAGAAAAAACAAAAATCGTTAAGGAAGCAACACAGACCGAGCCTGTTTTTGCAGATGAGGATGATGTTGAGGGTCAGATTGTTCTGAATGAGTTTGCGGATGTTCCCGATGAGGTTGTTCCCGAACAGACCGATGAAGGTGATGTTGAAGAAAATCTCTGGAAACGCCGTAAGCAAAAGGCAAAGGTTTTCAAGGTTGACGGTATCAATGATGAGGAATTCGGTGACGGATTTGATGAAATTGATGCCGAGGATGAAAAATACGAGCCTGAAGCCGTTGAGGAAATCGAAGAAGAGGTTGAAGAAGCCTCCGGCGATTATTCCTTTGCCAACGAATATACTGATGCATCACAGAAAAATCAGTTCTATGAAAAACTCGGCAGAAAGGTTGACAAGGCAAAGAAAGCACTGATTTCTTCGGGCATAATTGCCGGAATTGTATTCCTGCTTTCCGTTTTACCGCCGATTGCCGAAATACTTTCTGCTGAAACAAGCGTTTTCACAAGAAATTCGATGATTCTCTGCGTTGTACAGGCAATTCTTCTCATAGCCGCAGTTGCTCTGGACAGTGAAAGATTTTTTGATACATTAACCGACCTTAAAAAAGGCAGAATAACAGGCAGCACGCCTGTTGCACTTTCGATTATTGTTGCACTTATTGAAAATGCTCTTTCTGCCGCCACGGGGGCAGAGACTTCTGTTTTCAGCGCTGTTGCGGTAATGGGTATTTTACTGCTCAAGATTTCCGATTACATAAATGCAAAAAGAATTTACGGCAATTTCTCAATCTGTGCGTTTAACTATGACCACAATATGTCCGCAGTTCACACCTTTGACAATGAATCGGAGATATTTGAGCTTGGCAGAGGCTTGCTTATGGGCAATGCCGAAATGCTTTATTCCTCAAATGTTTCTTTCCCCTCTGATTTTATGCAAAAATCAAAGGAGGAAACGGATGACAGAAAATATATAACCATTTCACTCATTGCTTCTGCGGTGTGCTCGGTTATTGCGGCAGTTGTTACGCTGATTTTAACAAAATCCGACCTTATGACCTGCCTTTCGGCGTTTGCCGGATGCTTCTGCATAAGTGCTCCCGTAACCTCCGCATTTATCCCAGCATTTATTACAAGGGTTGCAAACCACAGGCTCAACAGCGAGGGAACGATGATTGTTTCCCTCAACGAGGCGGAAAAAACAGCATCCGCAAATGCGGTTGTAATTGATTCCGCAGATATTTTTGACCGTGAAAGCTGTACAATGCACGGTATGAAAGAGTTTAAGACCCTCCGTATGGATGCAATTCTTCTCTATGCCTCTGCAATGATTATCAAATCCGGCGGCCCTCTCAAGGAATGCTTTGAAAAGGTAATTGACGGCAGACAGGATTTACTGCCGCCTGTTCGTGAGCTTGTTTATGAAGATAAAATGGGGATTTCCGCAAGGATTTATGACCAGAAGGTTCTTCTCGGCAACAGAAATATGCTCGTTCAGCATAATATAAAAGCCCCGGATAAGGAATTTGAAAACAAATATCTTCACAGCGGTCACAAGGTTATTTACCTTGCCTGTAATGAGCAGTTAGCCGCTCTGTTTGTTGTCAGCTACAGCGTTGATGAAAATATGAAGGCACAGCTTAAAAAGCTTGAAAACAACGGCATTCAGATTCTTGTAAGAACAAATGATGTTAATGTTACCGAGGAGCTTATTTCAAAATCCTTCGGCCTTTCACAGGAAAATTTCAAAATCCTTTCTTCTGTTGCAGGCAGACTTTATAAGAGAAGAAAAGATAATGTAAGCGAAGCTCTCCCGGCAGGAATTATCCATGACGGTAAGGCAGATTCAATGATTAGAGCCATTGCTTCGGCTTGCTCAATGGCATCGGGTATGAAAATGGGCAGAATTTTGAGGGCTGTTCTTTCGGTGCTTGCCATAGGTGCCGGAACTGCTGTCGCCTGTTTGGGCGCATTCGGCTTGACCGGTGCGGTAGCCTCCCTGCTTATGCTCGCCGAGGTGGTTATAACATCCGGCGTGTTATGGCTGACGAATAAATAAAAAATGATTCCCCCACGGATTTGTGGGGAATTTTTATATAGTATGACGGCTTGACATTATACTCCTGTGGGAGTATAATTATGGCGAGGTGATTAGAATGAAAGTTTTATATCATGGCTCGAAAGATATTATTAAGGCGCCGGAATTCGGAAAAGGGAAACCGAATAATGATTACGGATATGGCTTTTACTGTACAGAAAGCCTTGAACTTGCAAAGGAATGGGCGGTTGAAAGTGACAGAAACGGTTATGCTAACATATATCAGATTGATGATGCCGCTCTTTCAATCCTCAATCTTAACAGCCCTGAATATAATATATTGAACTGGCTGGCAATTCTTCTTGAAAACAGACAGTTTGATACACCGTCCGGACTTGCCTTGGAGGCAAAGGAATATATTCTCACTAATTTTTCGGTGGATTATAAAAACTATGATGCGATAATCGGTTACAGAGCGGATGACAGTTATTTCAGCTTTGCCCAGGATTTTCTTAACGGTACAATTTCTTACCGTCAGTTAGCAAATGCAATGCACCTCGGTAAGCTTGGCTTACAGTTTGTTCTTAAAAGCCATAAAGCATTTGAAATGATTGAATTTAAGGACTATGAAACTGCTTTATATTCCGAATGGTACTCAAAAAAGGAAAGCCGTGATAAAACTGCAAAAAGAAACTACCTTGATTCAGATAAGAATAAAAGATTAAAAGGCGATATTTTTGTAACTCATATTATTGATGAGGAGATGAAAAACGGTGATTCACGCCTACGATAAAAACTATCTTGAAAAAGCAAGAATAATGCTCGGCAGAATGCTTGATTATGCAGTTTATGATTTGAATATTCCGGCAAAAGAGATGATGAATCTTTTTATTGCTTCACCGTATTCAAAAAAATTTGAATCCGGCGATACTTCGCTTCTTTCAGGAAAATCGGGAGTGGAGCTTGCCTGTGAAATAGTGGGCAGATTTGATGTTTCTCAAAGACCTGTTTCAGACAGAAGCCCGGAGTACTGGGCAGGGTGGGCACTTGCCTATTATCAATGGTACACAAGATTGCCGTTTTCAAGAATAATCGAGTTTGCAGATACAGATACGGTTATAAATATGTATCTGAAATATCACGAAACGGATATTTCAAAATTTGTTGACAGATTAAATGAACTGTATAAAGAGCACTTTACAGACTGCAATTTGAAAAGAATAAGGCTGCAGTCAGGTCTTTCACAAAGTGAGCTTTCCGAATTATCCGGAGTGCCGGTAAGAACAATTCAACAATATGAGCAGAGGCAAAAGAATATTAACGCCGCAAAAGCGGAAACGGTTATTGCGCTGTCAATTGCCCTTTCCTGCAGAGCGGAAGAATTGCTTGAAACATTATAATTGAAGACAGGCAGGCGGAATTAACCGTCTGCCTGTTTTCAGTGTCAATATTCAAATTCAAACTGTTCAATCAGCGACAAGACTTTTGTTTCGGCATCGGTAAAGACCTGCATACCGAGGCTTGTGAGATATTTGCTGTTATCCTTATCGCAGAGCATTGCAAAATTCTTACCGATATTTCGCTCAATTTCTCTGTTGTTTCTCACTGTGAGATAATAGAAGCTGAATGATGAGCCGTCGGTTATGTGGGCAAAGAATCCCGGTGAGGTCGTTTCAATCCGTGCATACATCGAGTTTACTGCCTGAGTTGAAAGAAGCTGATGGGGAAGATAGGTGTGCAGGGTAATCTGAAAAGTGAATACCATAAGAGCACGGAGCTGAAGCAGCTCTGTATTATTCAGCTTTTTTGAATCTTCACCGCAAAAGTTTTCGGGTGTTAAATCCGCAAGCCTTTCACCGAGGAAGGAAGCCTTTGTCAGATTTCCGTTTGCTCTGTGCTTATCCATAAGGGCGGCAAGGCTCGTTAAATCCGAGCCTGCACCCTCTTTTTTCTTCGGATGAAAAATTTTTATATCGTCATCATTGATTTTCATAAGCGTTACCTGTAAAAATCAAATAATGTCATTAAACTCAACAACCTTATTTGTTTTGCCGGATTCAAAGATTGCTTCAACGAGCTTCATAAGTCTTCTCTGCTGGTCGTGGGTGATAAGTGCCGATTGCTTGCCGGTAAGAGTTGCATAAATATTTCTGTAATACTCTGTCCAGTTGGCTTTTTGAACAGGGAGGGGATATTCCTTAATTGTATCGTCTGTTCTGGGTGCCATTGTTTTGGTTATTCCCGCACCGGCAACAATGGGAACGGCATCTCTGTTTTCCCAGTCGGAAACCATAACGATTTTGCCGTTGCAGTCCCAGTCGTCAATAACCGCCGAGCCGTTTTCACCAAGCATATACCAAAGGGGAAGAGTGATGAAATTACTTGTTGTAACCTCAACATAAAATGAAAGACCGTCATCAAAAATCAGAGTTGCACGGAAACCGTCATCACAATTTTCGTTTGTAACGTTTGTAAGCTCCGCATAAACTGTTTTAAGCTTTCTCGGCAGGGTCATCATAAGTGCCTGGTCAAGCAGATGAATACCCCAGTCATAAACCATTCCGCCGCCGTGCTCAGCCTGATTTCTCCAGTCACCGGGAACACCTCTTGAGCCCTGAACTCTTGATTCAACTCTGAAAACGGGGCCCAAGGTTTTTTCATCAAGAATTTTCTTCATGGTGAGGTAATCCTCATCCCAGCGTCTGTTCTGATGAACGGTGAAAAGCTTGCCGTATTTTTTTGCGGCGGCAATCATTTCTTCAAGGTCTGCACTGCAAAGAGTAACAGGCTTTTCGCTGATAACATTTTTGCCGTGTGCAAGAGCATCAATAACAATTTCTTTGTGATAATCATTGGGTGTGGCAACCGTTACAAGGTCAATTCTTTCGTCCGAAAGAAGCTCTTCTCTTGACGCAAAAGCGTGAAAACCGTTCTTTTCGGCAGCCCTTGCTCTTTCGGGGTTGATATCGTAAATACCCACAACCTCCGCAAGGTCATTGAGCTCGTCTTTGTTCTTCCTTATATGCCAGCTACCCATTCCGCCGTAACCGATTACGGCAAATCCGAATTTTCCGTTTACCATTTTCTCTTTCAGTCCTTCGTTTTGTTTATGCTGAATGTTGCAGGCTTAAAACCACCAGGCTTCTCCCGCATTTTCTGAAATAATACACTCTTTAAGGAATGTAACAGCCTTTGAAAGTCCCTCATTCTGGCTCATAAGTGAATCCTCATGCTCAATGCTGATGGCGTAATCATAGCCAACCTTTTTGAGCATGGAAATCATCTCTTTCCAGTAGGCGTAATCATTGCCGTAGCCTACGGAACGGAATACCCATGAACGGTTGAGAACATCACCGTATGACTTTGTATCAAGAACGCCGTTTATTGCGGTATTTCTCTCGTCAATCTTTGTATCCTTTGCATGGAAATGGAAAATCGCATCGCCGAGAGCACGGATGCTTTCTATGGGGTCAATTCCCTGCCAGATAAGGTGTGAGGGGTCAAAGTTTGCACCGATTTCAGGGCCTACTGCGGCACGGAGCTTAAGGAGTGATTCCGTATTGTAAACGCAGAAGCCGGGATGCATCTCAAGGGCGATTTTATTAACGCCGTGTGCCTTTGCAAAAGCAACAAGGTCTTTCCAATAGGGGATAAGCACCTCATTCCACTGCCGGTCGAGAATTTTGCCGAAATCATCGGGCCAGGGGCAAACAACCCAGTTGGGATATTTTGAGCCCTCGCTGTCACCGGGACAGCCTGAGAATGTGTTTATCTGATGAATACCGAGCTTTTCGGCAAGAAGAATTGTTTTTCTGATGTCTGCATCATAAGAAGCGGCAATTTCCTTATCGGGGTGAACAGGGTTGCCGTGGCATGAAAGAGCGCTGATTTCAACATCATATTTTTTGATAAGTGCCTTGAATTCTTCAAGCTTCTTGTCGTCATTGAGGAGAATGTCGGGGTTGGCGTGGTCATTGCCGGGGTAACCGCCGCAGCCGATTTCAACCATTTCAATGCCGAGAGTCTTAAAGTATTTTAATGCCTCTTCAAGGGGAATATTTGCAAGTAAATTGGTAAGTACACCTAATTTCATATTACTGTTCCGGGACTTTCGGAAAACGGAAGTCCGCCTTTCTTAAACTTCTTTCAGATTATTTTTTTTGAGATATGCAAGGCTTCTTGCAATATCCTCAAAGCCTGTGGGTACGGGGTCATCGTTTTCAACGATAATCCAGTCAAGCTTCATCTTCTTCGCTGTTTTGATTATGCCCTTAATATCGTTGTTGCCCTCGCCTATTGCCTTGGGGTGACCGTCAATGCCGTCCTTAATGTGGAGGAGAGCGATTTTATCCTTGTGCTCCGGGAGAAATGTTTTGTTATCAACTCCGGCATAGAATGACCAGTATGTGTCAATTTCAAGGCCCGTATAGCTTCCGATAACATCAATGGGTAATCTTTTGTTACGCAGGGGCTTGAATTCTTCGGTATGGTTGTGGTAATAGGTTGAAATGCCGTATTTTTTCATACCGTATTCAGCGGCTCTTGCAAGCACCTTGCCTGTGTGAACACATTCAAGCATTGTGCTGTGGGGAGCACCGCCCACACCAATCATTTTAACGCCGAGCTCATTCTGAAAAGCCATTGTTTTTTCAAGGTTTTCCTTTTCAAAATCTCCAAGGCCGATATGACCGCCTACGGCAACAAGACCGAGCTCATCAAGCTTTGCCTTGATTGTTTTTGCATCTGCATTAAAATATCCTGCAAATTCAACACCGTCATAGCCGATTTCCTTAATCTTTTCAAGTGCCTTCAAAAGAGTTTTCTCATCCTTAATGGCATCTCTGACGGAATAAACCTGTACAGCAATTTTCATTTTATTATTCCTCGCTGTTGAAGTAATAGGGCTTGCCCGATTCTGCCGATTTATAAATTCCCTCAAGAATCTGTGTGACAACCATTGCCTGCTCCGGCTTTGTGGGAACTTCCTTATCATTCATAATCGCATCATAGAATGCAAGGTTTTCAAGGTCCTCTGCTCTGTCGGATGCACCCTCAAAGAAAGCAACGCCGCCGCAGTCAAAGTTGGGCTTTTCAATAACCTGTCTGTTATTCTTAACATAGTTGAGGCGAAGACCGTCATGCATATCTGCACCGCCCTTTGTGCCTGAAAGCTGTGTTGAAGCCTCTTCGGGGTCTGCAATGTTGAGTGCCCAGCTTGATTCAACGCTGACTGTTGCACCGTTTTCCATAACAACAAAGCCGAATGCGGAATCCTCAACAGTATATTTTTCGGGGTCCCAGTCACCCCATGCGTTTGCCGTGCCGTTTGCTTCACCGAGCTTCTTATACTTAACGCCTACGCAGTATTTGGGCTTGTAGTTGTTCATCATCCAGAGTGAAAGGTCAAGTGCGTGTGTTCCTATATCAATAAGGGGACCGCCGCCCTGCTCATATTCGTTAAGGAAAACACCCCAGGTGGGAACTGCTCTTCTTCTGAGAGCGATTGCTCTTGCATAATAGATTTCACCGAGCTCGTCATTTTCACAGCACTTTTTAAGATACTGTGAATCACCTCTCCAGCGGCTCTGATAACCGATTGTAAGCTTTTTGCCTGTTTTAACCGAGGTTTCATACATTGCCTTTGCTTCGGCATAGGTTTTTGCCATGGGCTTTTCGCACATAACATGCTTGCCTGCTTCAAGGGCATCTATTGTGATGAATGAGTGCGAACGGTTGGGTGTGCAGACATGAACCGAAACAATTTCGGGCTCGTTTGCAAGCAGCTCTTTGTAATCTTCATAGACTCTTGCATCGGGTGTGCCGTATTTTTTTGCGGCTTCCTCCGCTCTTTCTCTGATAATATCACAGAAAGCAACAACCTCAACATAGGGGTTTCTTGATAGAGCACCGAGGTGCTTGCCGTTTGCAATTCCGCCGCAGCCGATAATACCGACTTTTAATTTTTCACTCATTTTATATTCTCCTTTTCACAACGGCTTTTTGCCGTTCATATTATTTTCAATTATACTATAAGAGTGCTTATTTTCAAGGATTTTTCGGCTTTTTTTTGTAAATTTTAGATTGATTTTTTTGTTAAAGTTGACGAAAAGAACACAGGGTGATAAAATATAATAGAGAGCAGAAAAAATTACTCCCGGAGGTACAGATGAAAATATATAATTCTGTTTCCGAGCTGATTGGCAACACTCCTCTTGTCAGATTCGGAAAATATGCACAAAGCAAGGGTATCGGGGCTGAAATCCTTGCAAAGCTTGAATATCTTAATCCGGCAGGCTCCGCAAAGGACAGAGTCGGCAAAGAGATGATAGATTCCGCCGTTAAATCGGGTAAAATCAGTAAAGGCTCTGTTATCATTGAGCCCACAAGCGGTAACACGGGTATCGGCATCGCATCCTATGCGACACAGCTCGGAATGAGGGTTATTATTGTTATGCCGGAAACTATGAGCATTGAGAGAAGAAGAATTTTATCGGCATACGGTGCAGAGCTTGTTTTAACGGATGGCGAAAAGGGTATGAAGGGCTCTGTTGAAAAGGCTGAAGAAATTGCGGCAAGTATCCCCGGCTCATTTATACCTGCACAGTTCGATAATCCCGATAACACCGCCGCTCACTATAAAACAACGGGCCCGGAAATCTGGAAAGATACAGACGGCAGGGTTGATATTTTAGTGGCAGGTGTCGGCACGGGCGGAACAATAACGGGAACAGGCAAATTTCTGAAAGAGAAAAATCCCGGTATAAAAGTCGTGGCTGTCGAGCCCTCGGATTCACCGCTTTTGAGCGGCGGAAAGGCAGGACCTCACTCCATTCAGGGAATAGGCGCAAATTTCATTCCCTCCGTTCTTGACACGGATATTTATGATGAAATCGTAACCGTTTCAACCGATGAGGCATATTCAACTGCAAAGGAGATTGTAAAAACAGAGGGCATTATTGTGGGTGCAAGTGCGGCGGCGGCAGTTTATGCGGCTGCAAAAATCGGCTCAAAGCCCGAAAATGCAGGCAAAAATATTGTTGTAATTCTGCCGGACAGCGGCGAAAAATATTTATCCACCGGGATGTTTGAAAATGAATGATAAAATAATTGTAAAAGGGCTTAAAATTTACGCTTATCACGGTGTAAACCCCGAAGAAAAGGCTGACGGGCAGAATTTTATTCTTGATATAATTTCAAAGGTTGACCTTTCAAAGCCTTGTGAAAGTGACAATGTTGATGACACGGTAAGCTATGCCAAAATCATTAAGGAAGCAACAAAAATTTTCCTTTCCGAAAAGAATGATTTGCTTGAAAGAGCGGCAAAAAGAGTTGCGGACGGTTTGCTTGAAAGGTTTGAAAAAATACAAGAGGTAAACATTGTTTTGAAGAAACCGGAAGCCCCCATAAAGGCGGATTTTGATTATGTTGCGGTTGAAATAACCGTGGAAAGGGAGTAAAAATGAATCAGGCGGTAATTGCGCTCGGCAGTAATATGGGTAACCGGATGGAAAACCTGAATGATGCAGTCAGAGCACTCACAAAAGTTCCGGGAGTCAAGATTATCAAGGCATCCGGCATTTATGAAACGGAGCCCTGGGGTATCACACATCAGGAGAGCTTTCTCAATGCCGCTCTGCTTATTGAAGCGGAAATTGCACCCCACACCCTTTTGGGCGCCTGCCTCGGCATTGAAGCGGCAATGGGCAGAGTTAGAACGGTGAAAAACGGCCCGAGAATTATTGACCTTGATGTTCTTCTCTATGAAAACTATAGAAACGAAAGCTTTGAACTGACCCTGCCTCATCCGGGCATACTTGAAAGGCCGTTTGTTTTAGCACCCCTTAATGATTTATTCCCCTCCGGCAGGGCGCTCGGCTTGCTCTTCGGGTCGAAATTCAGGGAAATCGGGGATAACGGCATTATGAAGGTTGACAGGGAGCTTGTTATTCCCGAAATTAAGTCTGAAAGCACGGAGGCGGAAGAATGATTTGTGAAGATTGCGCATATTATGATTACGATGAAGAATCGGAATGCTATTACTGTAAAATGAATCTTGATGAGGATGAGCTGTACCGGTTTATGGAGGGCGGGAGTAATGAGTGCCATTACTATACGCCGTATGATGAATATACTGTCGTCAACCACCAAAACTGAAATTTGACGGTAAAACAGGCGCAGAGCGTCAAACAAAACCACATACATAAGATAGAGCCATTGAGCGATAAAACTCGGTGGCTCTTTTTCGGCGTATTATGTTTGTTTGACTAACAGCCTTTACTCGCTCGCCGCACCTCGGTACTGTCTTCGCTCGTAAAAACGGTTTCTGCATCCTATTTTCCTCGCCAAATTACTACTCCTACGGAACTGTGAGGTTCAATAGGTTGTTTTAATTCATAATTCATAATGCATAATTTTTGAATGACGAAAAAGCGATTTATTTGCAAATCAACCTATTGAACCACACAGCAGATGAGAGAAAGTTATGCCATTTTTCGAGAAGAATTGAGATGAAGAAAAGGATTTTGTGAACGAAGACAGTATTTCTATACGGCGAGTGAAACAAAATCCTTTAGCAAAACAATATAATATTCCGAATAAAAAACGGGAGATAACCGAACTCATTTCAAGTTTGATTATCTCCTGAATTTATTTATCGTTTGTTTTGCGTTCTTCGCTCAAGGCTTCCGAAAAATCAGGTTGAGGTGCAGATGTCGCAAAGTATCTCCGCACACTTTTCAAAGCCCAGAGAGGAGGAAGAAAGGCAAATATCATAGTTTCGGCTTTCGCCCCACTTCATATCGGTATAATACTGATAATATGCGGCTCTGTGCTTATCTCTGTCCTTAATAATCTTTTCGGGCGGCTCTTCCTTGCCGTATATGTTTACGATTCTGTCAACTCTGGCATCAAAATTGGCACTGATGAAAACACGCAGAACATCATCTCTGTCGCTGAATATATAGTCTGCGCATCTGCCTATGATGATGCAGGGACCCTGTTCTGCAAGCTCCTTAATGATTTTAGTCTGAATTGACCAGATGATATCCTCGTTGCTTGAACGGTAGTAATAATTGTTTTTGAAAAGGGCTGAAAGGTGACCGCTTGATGTGAACTCACCCTTATCCTTAACATATTCTCTTGCAAAACCGCTCTGCTCTGCAACCTTGTCGATTATTTCACTGTTGTAGCAAGGAATACCGAGCTTTTTGCCAAGCATCTGACCGATTTCTTTTCCGCCTGAGCCGTATTCACGGCTGATGGTTATGATATTGTATTTCATAAAATCACCTGCTTTTTGTTATTTTAATTTCAGTGGTTAAACATAAGAAGCATAAAGCCTGCGGCAACTGCAGAGCCGATAACACCTGCAACATTGGGACCCATAGCGTGCATAAGAAGGAAGTTTTTGGGGTTATACTTTCTGCCTTCAACCTGTGAAACACGGGCTGCCATGGGAACTGCCGAAACACCTGCAGAGCCGATGAGCGGATTGATTTTACCGCCTGTAACAAGGTAAAGTATTTTGCCGAAGAGAACGCCGCCGGCTGTTGAGAATGAGAATGCAACAAGGCCGAGAATTACTATAAGAATTGTCTGAAGAGTGATGAAATCCTTGCCGTTTGCCGTTGCACCTACTGTTGTGCCGAGCATAATCGTAACAATGTTTGTCAGAGAATTCTGTGCCGTTTCCGAAAGCCTTTCCGTAACTCCGCACTCCTTGAAGAGGTTGCCGAGCATAAGGAAGCCGATAAGTGAAGCGGCATCGGGAATAAGAAGAGCAACGATAATGAAAACAACTATTGGGAAGATAATCTTCTCTGTTTTGCTGACAGTACGAAGCTGCTTCATTTCAACTTCTCTTTCCTTTTTTGTGGTGAGAAGCTTCATAATCGGGGGCTGAATAAGAGGGATAAGAGCCATATAGGAATACGCCGCAAGAGCTATCGGTGCAAGAAGCTGGGGAGCCAGCTTTGATGCCGTGAAAATTGCGGTAGGGCCGTCAGCACCGCCGATAATACCGATGGCGGCGGCTTCACCTGCCGTAAATTTGCCCGTTGCAATGGCAAGAAGAAATGCAACATAAATTCCGAACTGTGCGGCGGCACCTAAAAGCAAGCTGATGGGGTTTGCAAGCAGAGGGCCGAAATCCGTCATTGCACCGATTCCGAGGAAGATAAGGCAGGGGAAAATCGAGCTTTTAACGCCTGCATATATGAGCCGCAAAACGCCGTCATTGTACCAGTGAGCGCCTGCAACCTTCTGCGCCTCATCCATAATGCCGGCAGGGTCATCCATAAGCCCTGTTGCAGGCATATTTGCAAGCAGAATACCGAATGCAATGGGAACAAGGAGGAGAGGCTCAAATCTGAATTTGGGGTGAATGGCGAGGAAAAGGAAAACCAATGCAACAACAATCATTACAAGGTTTTTCCATCCGTCACCGGTGAAAAGCTGTGAAAAGCCGGAGCTTTCCCACAAGCCTGATAAAACATTGAGAATATCCATTTCCGTCCTCCTTAACCTATTACAGCGAGAACGGAGTCTGTTTCTACTGCGGAGCCCTTCTGAACTGCGATTTGCTTAACTGTGCCGTCACAGGGGGCAACAATTTCATTTTCCATTTTCATGGCTTCAAGAATCATAAGCACTTCGCCTGCCTTGACCGCCTTGCCGGGGGCGGCACTTACGGAAAGAATTGTGCCGGGCATGGGAGCCTTGACAGGTGTTCCGTTACCTGAAACAACGGGAGCGGCAGGTGCGGCGGCAACGGGGGCGGGGGCTGCAGCAGGAGCAACCGCATCTGTAACGGCAGTTATAACCGCCTGTGTTTCTTCAACTTCAACTTCGTAATTTTTGCCGTTAAGCGTAACAATGTATTTCATTATTCATTCTCCTCCAAAAGCTTGATTGATTTGAAATTAAGGTGATTCAAGGGTATTCCGCTCTGATTGCTGACTATCGCCATAACAACGGCGGCGGTGGGTTCGTCAACATTAACAAGGTCGATTTTTCCTGCTGAATTTCCGTCAGCAAGGGGTGTGCCCGCAGAGACGGATGCTTCAGCCGTTACAGCCTCCGGGGCTGTTTTGTTTTTGCTGAATTTTGCCGCAACCTTAAATACCTTTGCCATAAGGAGAATAAAAACTGCCAGAAGTGCAAGTTCAAACATAACAACGAGTATGCCGATAACCGAAACGGTCAGACCTTCACCCATTGTGAGAACCGTATCCGGTGTGTAAACGCTTGCCGCAAGGGCGGTTGAACCAAATATCATATCAATCCACCTTCTTTATCGAATAAGTAAATGTATTCTTCTTCTTTTCATCTCTCTTGTCGAAGAATGCTTCTGCCTGGGTGGGGAATGCGATATATGAAAGAACATCCTCATCGCAGGTTGCCCTGTCACCGAGATATGCCTTTGCCTTTTCAAATGCAGGCTCAAGTGTATCTGCAAACCTGCCCTCGATTGGCTTTTCGTCACCGAGAACGAGCTTTTGAAGCTCTGCACTGACCTCGCCCGGTGCTCTGCCGTATTCACCGGCTATGTAGGATTTGATTTCCTTTGAAATATTTTTATATCTTTCACCTGCAAGAACATTTGCGGTTGCCTGAACGCCGACCATCTGGCTCATTGGAGTAACAAGGGGAGGATAACCTAAATCCTTGCGTACCTTCGGTGTTTCAAGAAGAACCTCATCAAGCTTATCAAGCTTGTTCTGTGCCGTAAGCTGTGCAACAAGGTTTGAAAGCATACCGCCGGGAATCTGATAGGTGAGAGCATCTGTCTGCGTGCCCAAAACAACGGGGTTAAGAAGCTTTGAATCAAGGCAGCTGTTTCTGTATGCCTTGAAGAAATCGTTGATTTCTTTGCAGACAGCGGCATCAACGGGAACCTCGTAGCCGTACTGCTTGAGGGTGTATATCATTGTTTCTGTTGCAGGCTGTGATGTGCCGCCGGAGAAGCAGGAGATTGAGGTGTCAATAACATCCGCACCTGCCTCAACGCATTTGAGGAGCGTCATATAGCCGAGGCCGGTTGTTGAATGGGTATGAACAACAATGGGAACATTTACATTTTCCTTGAGAGCCTTGACAAGCTCATAGCCCTCCCTGGGGCTCATAATACCTGCCATATCCTTAATGCAGATTGACTGAACGCCGAGCGCCTCAATCTGTTTTGCAAGCTTAACATAACTTTCAAGGTTATGAATGGGCGAAAGGGTGTAGCAGATTGTACCCGATGCGTGAGCACCGTTTTTAAGTGTTTCGTCAACCGCAACTTCAATATTTCTTACATCATTGAGGGCGTCAAAAATACGGATAATATCAATACCGTTTTCAACACTCTTTTTTATGAAAAGACGAACAACATCATCCGGGTAATGCTTATAGCCGAGAAGATTCTGACCTCTTAAAAGCATCTGAAGCTTTGTATTCGGGCAGGCGGCTTTGATTTTTCTTAAACGCTCCCACGGGTCCTCGTTAAGATAACGCAGGCAGGAGTCAAAGGTTGCACCGCCCCAGCATTCCAATGAATAATAGCCTGCCTTATCCATTGTTTTAAGGATGGGCTCAAATGTTTCAAAGGGCATTCTTGTTGCTATCAGTGACTGGTTGGCATCACGAAGCACTGTTTCGGTTAAATTAACTTTCATAATGTATCTACCTTTCCTGAGGCTGACTTAAAATTCGATTTTTGAAGCAATGTAATCTTCAAGAGCATCAATTGAAATTCTTTCCTGCTCCATTGTATCTCTGTCACGAACGGTAACACAGTTATCTTCAAGTGATTCAAAGTCAAAGGTTATGCAGTAGGGTGTTCCGATTTCATCCTCACGGCGGTAACGCTTGCCGATTGAACCTGTTTCGTCAAAATCGGTCATAAATTTCTTTGAAAGCTTTTCAAATACCTTGAAAGCATCATCGGAAAGCTTCTTTGAAAGAGGAAGAACTGCAGCCTTGTAGGGAGCAATGGCAGGGTTAAGGTGAAGAACAACTCTTGTATCGTTCTTTTCTGCATCAATAACCTCTTCATCGTAGGCTTCACAGAGGAGTGCAAGCACAGTTCTGTCAAGGCCGTAGGTTGACTCAATGATAAAGGGAATAAATTTCTCGTTTGTTTCGGGGTCAAGATATTCAAGAGATTTTCCGCTGTATTCCTGATGCCTTGTAAGGTCAAAATTCGTTCTGTTATGTGTGCCGTTGACCTCACCCCAGCCGAACGGGAAGAGAAATTCAATATCACAGGCGGCCTTTGCATAGTGGGCAAGCTTCTCGTGGTCGTGGTAGCGGAGATGCTCTTCGGGAATGCCGAGGCTCTTGTAGTATTCAAGACCGAACTTTTTGAAATATTCGTAAAGGTCTGTGTCTGTTCCCTCTTTGCAGAAGGTCTGGAACTCCATCTGTTCAAATTCTATTGTTCTGAAGGTGAAATTACCGGGAGTAATCTCGTTTCTGAATGCCTTGCCTATCTGACCGATTGAGAAAGGAAGCTTTGCTCTCATTGAGCGCTGAACATTCAGATAGTTTACATATTCGCCCTGCGCATTTTCGGGGCGGAGATAAATGGCGCTCTTTGCATCGTTTGTAACGCCTCTGAAGGTCTGGAACATAAGGTTAAATTCACGGATTTCGGTGAAATTGTGCTTACCGCAATGGGGGCAGGGGATTGAATGAGCCTTGATGTATTCAAACATTTCCTGCTTTGTCATTCCGTCTGCGTGTGCATCGGGGTCAAAATCGTCAATCAGATTATCGGCTCTGTGACGCATTTTACATTCCTTACAGTCAAGAAGAGGGTCAGAAAACGATGCAACATGGCCGCTTGCCTCCCAAACTCTGGGGTGCATAAGAATATCGGCATCAACCTCGTAACTGTTGGCTCTCTCCTGAATAAAACGCTTTCTCCAGCTGTCCTTAACATTGTTCTTCATTCTTGAACCGAGGGGGCCGTAATCCCATGTATTTGCAAGGCCGCCGTAAATGTCACTGCCTGCAAAAATGAAGCCTCTGTTCTTACAAAGAGCAACGATTTTTTCCATTGATTTTTCTTCGTTCTTTAACATAACCAATTCTCCCGCATTATAATAATACGGTAATAGAATACCCCATTAAACCGTTTTTGTCAAGGCGATTTAATGGGGGAAATAATGTTTTTGATTAAAGTAATTTATAAAGAGTATCAAAGCGCTTTATTCTGCACAATCAAAGGACGGATTTTATGTATTTGCCTATGATTTTTTCGGCACTGTTATCGGAGAGAAGCCCGGCTGCCTCACCGTCAAGAACGGAAATTCTTGATTCGTCAAGTGAGATTTCCTCGTTTTCTTCGTCAAATTGATTAAACTCTTCGCTGAAAATTTCGGAAAGTCTGCCTCCCACAATCACATTCATACCACGGAGTGCCTGCCCGGTTAAGGGCTGTGTGTTCAGACGGAAAAAATCGCTCATTTTTGTTTCACTGTCCTCAAGAAAAACCAAGAGGGCATAAACATATTTCTGCCAGTCCTCGAGGCTTTCAAATTCGGATGACATATCCTCTTTATCCGCAACTCTTTTTTGCAGATTTAAGGCAACGCCCCTGAAAAGTCTTTCCGGCTCGGCTTTTTCAACGATTTCATCGGTTAAAACCGAAAATTCGTTTCGGAGCCTGTTTTCCTCTTTAAGTCTGTTTATGATTTTTTCGTTTTCTCTGCTTCGCTTCATACTTGCTTTTGCGGCTTTGAAAATGACAAAAACAGTCAGAAGAACGAGAACGGCAAGCAGAAAAATATATTTCGGGTTGTCAATATAATACTGTAGCATTTTGCACCTCCGTTTTATAAATCAAACTTGATTCCGGCAAGCTTTCTGATTTCCTCCATTATCTCGCTGACCTGTAAAGCAATCTTACTTGACAAAGCGTATTTTTCGGCGTTTTTGCCGAGGATGAACTCCTCAAATTCCTTTGCCTCACAGCCCATTATTTCAGCCTTTGACATATCGGGGCAGACAGTTTCGGTATTGCCGTTATTATCAATAATTACAGCGTTTATAAGCTTTGAAACGGATTCGATTCTTATTGTGCCCTCATCGCCGTAAATAAATGAGCCGGCATAATCCTGACCGGTCTTGGAATATGTAAAGGTTAATAACTTGTCACCGTAGTTGAATGTTCCGCTTCCGCTGCCGTCCGAGCCTGTTTTGAGAAATACGGCATCGGCTGTTATTTTTTGCGGAATACCGAATAAATCAACGGCAGGATAAATGCAGTAAATACCCAAATCCATAAGTCCGCCGGTGGCAAGCTTCGGGTTAAAGATATTCGGCGTTTCACCACGCTTGTAGGCGGCATATTTTGAAGAAAGCTGTGAAAAATCAAAATGTATGCTTGATATTGTTCCGATTCTGTTTAGGGCTTCACGGAGCCTTTCACGGTTCGGCGTGTGCATATACATTATGGCTTCCATATATATTCTGCCCGTTTCCACGGCGATTTTCTGACATTCTCTTAACTGCTCCGGTGAAACGGCAATGGGCTTTTCGCAGATGACATGCTTGCCGGCTTTCATCATTTTGATTGACTGCGGAGCGTGGCAGGCGTTTGGTGATGCAATATAAACCGCATCAAAATCGCCTCTTGCAAATTCGTCAAGGTCGGTATAAATAAGGGGAATATTATTTTTTTGAGCAAAGGCATTGCCTTTTTCGGCAGTTCTTGAACAGACGGCGGAAATTTCAGCCCCTGTTACGAGCCTTGCACCCTCAATAAAGGATTCCGCAATCCAGCCTGTTCCGATTATTCCGTATTTCATTTGATTTTCCTCACCATAAGATAGCCTTTGAAAAACATATTAAATCCTGTAACAAAGCCGTTTTTTCTGTAAAACCTTATGGCACTCTTATTACTGTAATCGCAAATAAGGCTTATGCCCTTAACCTCCTGTGCTTTCAGCTCTTCAAGAAGAGTTTGGATAAGCTTTGTACCGTAGCCGCCGTTTCTGTAATTTTCGTTAAGATTTATGTGCAGATGCGCAGGGTAAAGGGGGCTGAAAATTTTGTGGGCGATAAGCTCGGTGCGACATTCCATAGCATTTTCAAAGCCGGTTTCGGAAAAGGACTTGAAATATTTTTTTATGCCCTTTTCAAACCGCTTGAAATCGGGACAGCAGAGAATATAACCCACAGCCTTATCAGTTTCCTCATCAACAAGGATAAAGCAGTTTTCGGCTTCATTATCAAGGTAATAATTGCAGTAGGTGGATAAAATATAATCCCCGACCCTTTTATCTGTGAATGAATCACCGGGGCCTGTTTCAAGGCATATATGCTGAACATCAGCCCTGTATTTTTCTTCGTATCTTTTGATTACTGTCAAAGCTCAATTATCCTTTCGCCGCTGAATTTTATTCTGACATCTCCGTAAACGAATTCCGCATTCATTTCCGGCTCCGCATAAAGCTTAAAGACCGTTTTACCGTCTTTTATTTCATATTCAACAGAAATTCTGCCCTTGACTGTCATAAGTGAGCCCTTTGCTCTGCTTAATACCGAGGTTAAACGGGGAGAGATTATTACACTCTCAAAGCCGGCTGTACCCTCCTTCTGACCTATGCCGAGAAGCTTTGTGAAAAGACATCTTGTAACCGCACCGAACATGGGGTGATTTTGCGAATCGTTGCCGTTCCAGTTTTCCCAGAGCGTTGTTGCACCGTTTGCTTTCATAAATGCAAAGGATATTTCTCTGTTGTTTGAAAGGAGTACCGTTGCAATATCGTTTTCACCTGTATCGTAAAGATATTCAACAAGCTCAAGGGTTGCGATTATGCCTGTATCAAGCATACCTCTTGTTTTATATTTTTCAATGATTTTTTCTTTTACATCGTCACCGCCGATTCCGGCTGCCATTGCAAGACTGCTTGCACCGTCAACATCTCCGCAGAAGGCTCTCTGCTGCTTGCTGTAATATGCGGCAACAACCATTTTTGATGAAAGCTCTATTCTTTCGGGCAGGTGCTTTACTTCATCCTCTCTGCCGAGAAGCCCTGCAATTTCAATAACCTGCTTCATAAATTTCACATAAAGGCAGGTGTTTACATAGGCTTCGGGCACTCTGATAGGCTCCGGGGGAAGCCAGTCACCGAGGCACCAGCCCCCATCCTCTTCACGGCAGACAAGACCGTTTTCACAGCGGCTGTCAATATAATCGAGAAAATGAAGCATTTTCGGGAAAAATTCCGTGAGAACAGTTTTATCGCCGAAAATTTTGTAGTATTTGAAAGGCACTTCAACTATTGCACCGCCCCATCCGCAGGGGCCTCCGCCGCCGCCCATAAAGGGTGCGGTGTGCTCAATATGGCCGCTTTCCTTACACTGGCAGTCTGCTATATCGTAAAGCCATTTACGGTAAAAGCTTTTGCTGTCAAGCATAAGCATTGCCGCCTCGGCACAAAGCTGACCGTCACCGGTATAGCCCAGCCTTTCACGGTGGGGGCAGTCCGAGGGAACGCCGGAGTGCATATTGCAAAGCTGTGTGTGAAGATATGTATTGTAAAGCCAGTTAAGATTTTCGTTGTCACATTCAAAGGCTGATGTAACGGGAATATCGGAATGGATTATTTCCGCTCTTACAGGCTCGCAGTCACCCGTAACCTTGAAATATCTGAAGCCCTGCCAGCCGAAAATAGTGGTGTATTCCTGCTGAATACCGTCCGTAATGAATGTATCGCCGTAGCGTTCTTCGTTAAAATGAATACCCCAGTTTTCGTGCCCCTTTATCTGCTCCGCATATTTCACGGTGATTTTTTCGCCGGGCTTAATGCATTTTACAACAACTCTGCCGGCAATGTTTCTGCCTGCGTCATATAGCCTTACGCCGTCTTTTTCTTCAAGCAGTTTAATACCGTAAATCGTATCGGTGACCTTATCCGCAGGGGCAATCTGCATTTCAAATTCAGTTTCCGGGGTGTCAATTTCACGGCTTTTGGAAAAATCTTTTCCGTCATAGCCCGGGTATTCATAGCCCGAGGGCTTTTTTGTGTAATCCTGATATTCGCCGTAATAAAGGTTACATCTTTCAAAATAACCTCTGAAGCACTGAACGGAGGAATCGGAAACGACATTTCCGCTTTCCTTTTTGATGATAAAGCAAAGCTTGGGTGTGCCGTATGAAACCTCACCCTCACCGCAGTAATCCTCCTGGTGGTAGTAACCGCCGCCGAGCATAACGCTTAATGCATTTTCGTTTTCGAGGTAATCCGTTAAATCGTATTTAACACAGTATGTTCTGAATGAAAGCTTGTCATAAATCGGGTAACTCCATTTTGACATATCTCTGCCGCTGTAATTTGAAGCGTTGGGAACAAGCAAATCGTCGCTGACTTTTTTGCCGTTGATTTTAAGCTCGAAAAATCCGAGACCGCAAATAATAATTTCTGCTTTTTCACCCTTTACGGCTGAGAATTCTTTTCTGAAAACCGGGGCATTTTTACCCTCCGGGCAGTCAATCCATTTGGCATTTAAGAACATTTCATTTTGTGTCATATTCTGCTGTTCTCCAATTCTGCAAGTCTTGTGTTGTTTTGCTCCCATTCTTCCATAAGAACGGTTTGTCTGTCGTTTAATTCGTTTATTTTTTCCGTCAGCTCAATTATTTTTTCATAGTCTGCGGCAGTTTCGGGGTCTGAAACGGTTTCGTTCAGCCTTGAAATTTCCGCTTCAAGCTCTTCGATTTCCGTTTCCTGCCGTTTGATTTTTCCTTTAAGACGGTTAATTTCGCTTTCACGCTCCTTGCGAAGCTTGTAGGCGTTGATTTTCGGCTCTGCCGTTTCCGTTTTTTTCACCGCTTCACCGAGGGCAAGAACGCAGTAATCGTTATAATCGCCGTCAAATTTTTCAAAGCCGTCCTTTTTCATTCTGAATATTTTTGTGGAAAGCTTGTTGATAAAATATCTGTCATGGGAAACGGCGATTATTGTGCCCTCAAAATCCGCAAGGGCATTTTCAAGCACCTCCCTTGAAACAATATCAAGGTGGTTAGTGGGCTCGTCAAGGAGCAGAACATTTGCCCCGGAGAGCATCAGCTTCAAAAGACAGAGCTTTGCTTTTTCTCCGCCGCTTAATGAATCCACATTTTTGAAAACGGAATCCCCCGTGAAAAGGAAAAGCGAAAGGTATTTGCGTACCTGTGTTTCCGTCATAAGACGGTGCTCATCCCATATTTCGTCAAGAACGGTTTTTCCTCCTCGGAGGGATTCAAGGCTCTGGTCAAAATATCCTGCTTTAACGCAGGAGCCGAATGAAAATCTGCCCTCATCTGCACTTTGCTGTTTTGTCAGAATACGGAGCAGGGTGGTTTTTCCGCAGCCGTTAGCGCCGAGAATAAACGCTCTGTCCCCCTTGAAAACCTCCATATCACCGTTTGAAAAGAGCTGTTTTTCGCCGAATGATTTTGAAAGACCCTTTATCATCAGAACATCATTGCCCGTTTCACATTCCGGGGTGAATTTCATTCGCATTTTTGCAGGGTCGGGTTCGGGAACAATCAGCTCCGCTTTTTTCTTTTCGAGCATTTTCCGTTTGCTTTCGGCGGTGATGAAATTTCTTTCACGGGCAAAGGAGCACTGCTGCTCGATTATGCCCTCTATCCTCTTTATTTCTTCAAGCTGATTTTCGTAATGCTTGCGCTCTGTTTCAAGCCTTTCCTGTTTGAGCTTTAAGTAGGTTGAGTAATTGCCGTTTGCGGTGTAGCAGGTTTTGTTGGCTATTTCAACCGTTTTGTTGCAGATTTTGTCAAGAAAATATCTGTCGTGTGAAATTACGAGAACGGAGCCCTTATAGGTTTTAAGATAATCCTCAAGCCATTCCGTTCCGGCTATATCAAGGTGGTTTGTGGGCTCATCAAGCAGTATTAAATCCGCACCGCTTAAAAGCAGCTTGCACATACTCAGCTTTGAACGCTGACCGCCGCTCAGTTTATCGCAGGTCAGCGAAAAATCGCTTTTTGAAAAGCCGAGACCGTTAAGTGCGGAGGCGGTTTTGTTTCTGAAAACAAGCCCCTCATTTGCCTGAAAGCTTTCTCTTTCGTTTTCAAGCTCGCCGATAAGCGCATCACGGTTTTCGGGGTTGCGCTCAAGAGCCTTTGTGAGCTCTTCAATCTTCTTTTCCTGCTCAATAAGAGCCGAAAAGGCAGTCAGAGCCTCATCGTAAACGGTTTTGCCTGAGCCCTGACAGGCGTGCTGTTCAAGATAACCGAGCCTGCAATTCTTTGAAAGAAACGCACCGCCCTCAGACGGCTCAAGCTCCCCGGTTATAACCTTGAATATGGTTGTTTTGCCTGTACCGTTAGCACCTATAAGCCCCACAAAGTCACCCTCATTTATACTGAAGGTGACATCGTGAAATATTCTGTTGCTGCCGAACTCAACGGAGAGCTTCTGGATGCTTGCTATTGTCATTGATTAAATTCTCGTTTCAAGTATTTCAACATTGCCCGTGACGGTGTATTCGCCGCTGTCTGCGGGGATGAAAATGCTTTTACCCTTTTCAAGAGCAATTTTTTCTTCACCGACCTTTAATTCACCCCTGCCGTCAAGCACAAGGATTGAAACAAAGGAGGCTTCGTCACAAATATCGGTAAAACCGTTTTCCGCCTTAACATTGAAAACGGTGAACAAATCGCACTTTGCAAGAAGCTTTTTACCCTCCTTGCAGTTTACATTGCATTTGCCGAAATCGGGCTGTGAATATTTTTTAAGCTCAGTAACCTCAATGGCATCGCCGATGTGAAGCTCTCTGGGCTTTCCGTCCTTGCCGATTCGGTTATAATCGAAAATTCTGTAAGTGGTATCACTGCTCTCCTGAACCTCGGCAAGTAAAACACCTTTACAGATTGCGTGGAGTGTGCCGGAATCAATGAAGAAGAAATCGCCCTTTTTAACCTTGACTGCATCAACATAATCCGTAAGGTTGCCGTCCTCGATGGATTTTTTGAACTGCTCGGGTGAAATCTTATCCTTAAAGCCCAGAAGAAGCTGTGCATCCTCTTCGCAGTCAAGAATATACCAGCATTCTGTTTTGCTTCTGCCCCTGCCTGCTTTGTCGCAGTATTCCTTTGTCGGATGCACCTGAACGGAAAGGTTATCCATAGCGTCAATGAATTTTATGAGAATGGGAAATTCACCGAATGAGGAAGCGTTTGTGCCCCACCAATCCTTATTCTCTTCAAGAGCCTTGTAAAGCTCTGTGCCTGCAAGCTCACCGTTTGCAATTATTGAGGGGCCGTTATGCAGGGCGGAGAGCATCCAGCCCTCTGCCGCATTTGCTTTTTCGGTTTTAACGCCGTATTCGTTTATAAGTCTTTTACCGCCCCATATTGTTTCCGAAACATATGGCTTTAATTCCATTGCATATTTTTTCATAACTGAATCTCCTGCAAAATTTTTCTATTCTGCATTGTATCACATATTTTTTCAAATTTCCATAACTATTGATTTTTTCATTGATTTATTGTAATATTAACTGGAAAATTTCAGGTAAAAACCTGCTTTCGGAGGGTTACTTATGGCAGAGGCGATTTTCTCAAATTTAGGTGCTTTTTTAATGGCAATTATTATGACCCTGATTCCAAGCTTCAATATTTCGATGCCGGGGTTAAAGGCAAAGGAGGAAAACTGCAATCTCAACCTTGCAATGTTTTCCGATGTTCACATTGAAAAAAACGAGCTTTTCAGACAGGCTTTTCTCAAATCCGCTTTGAAAAAAGGCGAAAAATCAGAGGATATTGATGCCTTTGTTATGGCGGGCGATATTACGAACTATGCCGATGAAGCTTCCCTTGCAAAATATTATGAGCTTATCACCGAATATACGGGTAAGCCCGTTGTTACCGCCGCCGGCAATCACGATATAGGTCATGTAGGTGACAGGGATAAAACAAATATCACAAAATATGAGGCGCTTGCAAATGTTATCAAATATCAGACGGCATATAAAGAAGCAAGACAGCTTGAAAACTATAAAACAGAGGGCAGTAACTATTACAGCTGTGAAATAAACGGCTATAAATTCATCGTTATGGGTGATGAGGTTGACGGCTTCACCTTTGATAAGGACGGCAACGAAACCGTAAACATCAACGGCCATTGGGACGGAATTACAATGACCCATGAGCAGATTGATTTTATTGACAGAGAGCTTGCAGAGGGCACAAGAGAAAATAAGCCCTGCTTTATTGTAAGCCACTGGCCCATTTGCGGAACGGACAGCGAGGATACCGTCTGGCCCGGCAGCGGAATTGATCAGAACGAATACGACCTTGTTTCCGTTATGGAAAAATACAAAAATGTTGTTTATATCAGCGGCCATATGCATTCGGGCGTTAAAAGTAAGCTTGTTGAAAAGGCTTTCGGCATAACAAGTGCCGAGAAAAAAGCATTTACACAGGGCGGAAATGAGGTAATCTATTTCTCTCTGCCGACCCTCGGAATTATAAATGTTTTCGGCTTGCTTCATTCCGGCACAGGCGCAACCCTTGAGGTTTACGATGACCACATTATATGGCGCCCCGTTAACTATATTACAGGCAATTGGTATGAAAATGCGGAATACACATTTTCACTTTCGGGAAGAGAAAACTGAGAAAAAATAATATTGCACAAGCACCGGAACTCCCCGGTGTTTCTGCTTGAGGAAGAAAAATGAAAAAGAGAATAACAGCACTTATACTTGCCTTTGCACTTATGACGGGCTGTTTTGCTTTGCCCGGCTTTGCAAAGGATTCATACGGCTTTAGGGATTTGCTTGAGGGTACCGTTCCGGCAATTACAACAGAACAGTTTGTTAATGTTTGCAGAATTATCAGAACATTCCGTAATTTCTTTAACGGCAATATGCTCCGTGGGGATGACGATGTTTTTGACAGCGAAATGAATGAAGAGGTTAAGGCGTTGTGCAAGGATATTTCCGAAAATTCCTGCCTTGACACCTATGAATTGCTGACCAACTTGCCCGATTTGAATACTGCCGTTAATCTTACACAAAAAATATTCAGATTAAATCTGACCGAATACAGAGATATGATGTATGAGCTTGCGGAGAAAAACGAAAACAATTCCGCAAAAGAGATTTTTTATCATCTGCTCGGTGCATATTTCAGCGGTATAAAAAGCGCTTATGTTGATGTTGAGGAGCGCAGGGACGGTCAGGGCGAAATCTATGTTTATGTTACCTATTCGGACGGTTATGTAGAAAAGCTTCACCCGAATATAACCGTTAATTTTGAAACAGGCGAATGTCACGGACCGAACGGAATAGGAATGTTTAAGACGGGCTTCGATTTCAACGCAAAGGATTATATTGTTACAGCCCCGATTTACTGCTGGATGAGGGATTTCGGCTTCTGCGTTGAATATGACTGGCTCTGTTATCTGCTCCCGGTTTTCCGCTACGAAACCCGCCGCTTCCGCTTTGATTACGGCGGAAAAGAATGGATGATTCAGATGTGGAAGGGCAATTACCTTATCACAAACGGTGGTGAGGTCGGCATTTATTGCCGTGACGAGAAAAAATTCGGTTCATATTATGACACCGTAAGTGATGAATATATGATTCCTATGACTCTGAAAATCATCCACAAGGACGAAACTCTTGTGGATGTGGAGCAGTTCCACTGGTGGGTGAACGGCTTCAGGCTCGCAAATAACAACCTTTACCACCCGAGGTATCTGACCCTTGAAAGTACGCTTCATTTTGAAAACGAAGCAGGGGTTTATGATGCCGGCTTTGTTGAAGCGTTTGCAAATGCCGTAAAAAAAGAACTGCACCGTGATGTAAGCTGTTCCGTTGATTACGAAACGAATACGGTCAGCCTGAAATGGTAAAAAAAACTGTCGCAAAGGGTTACCCCGATGCGACAGTTTTTCTGTTTTGAGTTAAGCTTTGTGCTTTGTTTTCGGCAGCGGAATTATGCCAGGGTTGCCGCCATAACGGCTTTTATTGTGTGCATTCTGTTTTCCGCTTCGTCAAATACAATGGATTGTGCGCTCTCGAAAACCTCGTTTGTAACCTCAAGCTCCGAAGCTCCGAATTTTTCAAAAACCTCTCTGCCGACTGCGGTGTTAAGGTCGTGATAAGCGGGGAGGCAGTGCATAAATCTGCACTGTGAGCCTGCGGCTTCCATAAGCTTTTTATTAACCTGATATGGCATAAGGTCATTGAGCCTTTCAGCCCAGATTTCATCCGGCTCGCCCATTGAAACCCAAACATCGGTATAGATTACATCCGCATTTTTAACAGCCTTTTCGGGCTCCTCGATAAATTCGAGAACTGCGCCTGTTTCTTTTGCAACTGCCTGACATTCTTCAATGAGAGCACTATCGGGGAAATATTTTTTCGGTGCACAGGCAACAAAGTGCATACCCGTTTTTGCACAGCCGACCATAAGGGAATTGCCCATATTGTATCTTGCATCACCCATATAGACAAGCTTTCTGCCCTTGAGAGAGCCGAAATGCTCTCTGATTGTCAGAAAATCCGCAAGAATCTGTGTGGGATGAAATTCGTTTGTTAAGCCGTTCCATACGGGAACGCCGGAGTATTTTGCCAAATCCTCAACAATTGTCTGACCGAAGCCGCGGTATTCAATGCCGTCAAACATTCTGCCGAGAACTCTTGCCGTGTCGGCAATGCTTTCTTTTTTACCTATCTGTGAAGCCTTGGGGTCAAGGTAAACGGGGTGCATACCCAAATCAGCCGCCGCAACCTCAAAGGAGCAGCGGGTTCTTGTGCTTGTCTTTTCAAAAATGAGAGCAACATTTTTTCCCTCACAAAGTCTGTGGGGGATTCCTTTTTTCTTTTTCTCTTTTAAGTCTGCCGCCAAATCAAGCAAAAATTCAATTTCTTCGGCTGTTAAGTCAAGAAGCTTGAGAAAACTTCTGTTTGTAAGTGTTTGCATTGGTATTTTCTCCCATATAATATGAAATATTTTTAAGAAATGCGTTTATTTGTGTTGCTATTTTATACTATTGTTGATATAATTTCAATAATATTTGTAAAAAAGGGGAAAATTATGAGTTGCAGCTGTAAAAAAAGTGATTTAACCCTCTTAAAGCCGGTTCTTGACGAATACGGCGATGTTCAGGGCTCACTTATTACCATACTTCAGAAAACACAGGAAATATACGGCTATTTACCCACGAATGTGCTCTATGCCATAGCCGAAAGAACAGGCTCAACCCCGGCAAGGGTAATGGGCGTTGCCACCTTCTATTCACAGTTCAGACTGAAGCCTGTCGGTAAATATCTGATTATGCTTTGTCAGGGTACCGCCTGCCATGTCAACGGCTCGCAGAAAATCGAAGAGGCAATAAAGCAGGAGCTTGGTATTTCAGACGGTGAAACTACGGAGGACGGCTTGTTTACCCTCAAAAATGTTGCCTGCCTCGGCTGCTGTTCTCTTTCACCCGTTATGATGATAAACGGCGAAACCTACGGCAACCTCACTCCCGATAAGGCAAAAGAAATTCTCAGGGGGCTAAAGTGATGAAAAAAATGAAAATCGTTGTCGGTCAGGGCAGCTGCGGAATAGCCGCAGGCAGCGGAAAGGTTTTTGATGCCCTTGAAAAGCTTATGGCTTCCGCTGATGCCGAGCTTACCATTACGGGCTGTATAGGAATGTGCTTCCTTGAGCCCATTGTTGATATTTATGACGGCGAAAAACTCTTAAAGCGTCTTGTCAGGGTTAAGCCCGGTGATGCCGAAAAAATAATCGCTTTTGTAAACGGTGACGAAAATGCCGTTAACGAAATCGAAATAACGGATGATGATAAATCCTTCCTTGAAAAGCAGACGAGAATTGCTCTGCGCCACTGCGGACTTATCAACCCCGAAAAAATCGAAGAATACAGAGGGGCTGACGGCTACAGGGCACTTGAAAAGGTGCTTAAAACGCTCACCCCGGAGCAGGTTATTGAAGAAATTAAAATTTCCGGCCTTGCCGGCAGAGGCGGTGCAGGCTTCCCCACCTGGTTCAAGTGGAATGCTGCCCGTAAATCACAGGGCGAAAAGAAATATCTTATCTGCAATGCGGATGAGGGTGACCCCGGTGCTTTTATGGACAGAGCCGTTATTGAAAGCGACCCCCATAATCTGATTGAGGGTATGCTTATCGGTGCTTATGCAATCGGCGCAAGCGAGGCGGTTGTTTATGTAAGAGCCGAATATCCTCTTGCAATCGAAAGACTGACCCTTGCCATTGAACAGGCAAAGGCGGCAGGTTTTTTAGGCAAAAACATTCTCGGCACGGATTTCTGCTGTGAAATGAGAATAAAGGCGGGTGCAGGTGCATTTGTCTGCGGTGAAGAAACCGCTTTAATTGAATCCCTCCAGGGCGAAAGAGGTATGCCGAGGCTTAAGCCTCCTTTCCCTGCGGAATCGGGCTACTGGTATAAGCCCTCAAATATCAACAATGTTGAAACCTTTGCAAATGTTGGCTGGATTATGCTCAACGGAGGTGAGAAATTTGCCGCTATGGGTACTGAAAACAGCAAGGGCACAAAGGTTTTTGCCCTCACAGGTAAAATCAAAAAGGGCGGTCTTGTTGAAATCCCGATGGGTATGACTCTGCGTGATGTTATTTTCGGCATAGGCGGAGGCATAAGAAACGGCAAGCAGTTTAAGGCAGTTCAGATGGGCGGCCCCAGCGGCGGCTGTATTCCGGCAGAGCTTCTTGACACCGTTATTGATTATAAAACTCTCGGTGCAACCGGTGCCATTATGGGCTCCGGCGGTATGGTTGTTATGGATGAAACCACCTGTATGGTCAGTATGGCGCAGTTCTTCCTTGATTTTACAGCCAAGGAATCCTGCGGAAAATGTGTTCACTGCCGTATCGGAACAAAGAGAATGCTTGAAATACTTTCAAGAATAGTCAGAGGCGAGGGTAAAGAGGGCGATATTGAGCTTCTTGAAGAGCTTTGCCTTGCAATTAAGGACGGTGCTTTGTGCGGCCTCGGTCAGACCGCTCCGAATCCCGTTTTGACAACAATCAGATATTTCAGAAATGAATATGAGGCTCACATAAAAGAAAAGAAATGTCCCGCACACAGCTGCACTGATTTACTGAGCTACTCCATTGATGCGGAAAAGTGCAGGGGCTGTACAATGTGTGCAAAGAAATGCCCTGCGGATGCCATCAGCGGAAGCGTTAAGAATGTTCACAGCATTGATAACGAAAAGTGTATCAAATGCGGTTCCTGTTTCAGCACCTGTAAATTCGGTGCGGTTAAAATTGACTGAGGAGGGGAAGCAATGGAAATGATTAAGATTATTATTGACGGCAAAGAAATTGTTGCCCCTAAGGGTCAGACGGTTTTACAGATTGCCTGTGCAAACGGAATTGATATTCCCAATCTCTGCTATACGGATGAGCTTAAGCCATACGGCGCCTGCGGACTTTGTACCGTTGAGGCTGAAAATGTGCCCAAGCTTTTAAGAGCCTGTGCCACCGTTGCAACTGACGGAATGGTTATTAAAACAAAAAGCCCCCGTCTTGACAGCTCAAAGAAAATCGCTCTCGAGCTTTTGCTTTCCGACCATACGGGCGACTGCAAGGGTCCCTGCTCGCTTAACTGCCCTGCCGGAACGGATGTTCAGGGCTATGTTAAGCTTATTGCAGAGGGTAAATTCAGAGAAGCTGTTCAGCTCATTAAAGAGAGAATCCCCATCCCTGCCTCAATCGGCAGAGTCTGCCCCCACCCCTGCGAAAAGAACTGCAGAAGAAGATTTGTTGAAGAGCCTCTTTCAATCGCATATCTTAAAAGCTTTGCGGCTGATGAGGATTTGAAATCCGGCAATAAATTCGTTCCCGATGTTGAAGCCGAAAGCGGAAAAACCGTTGCGGTTATCGGCGGCGGCCCTGCCGGACTCACAGCGGCATATTTCCTCCGCATAAAGGGACACAGGGTAACGGTTTTTGATGCAATGCCGAAGGCCGGAGGTATGCTCCGCTACGGTATTCCCCAATACCGTCTGCCTAAGGAAATACTTGATGAAGAAATCGAAACAATCACCTCAATGGGTGTTGAAATAAAGAACAATGTAAGAATCGGCAAGGATATTTCTCTTTCGAAAATAAAAGAAAAATACGATGCCGTAATCGTTGCAATCGGCGCCTGGAAAAGTGCCGGAATGGGCGTTACGGGTGAAAGTCTTGAAAATGTTTACGGCGGAATTGATTTTCTGCGAAGTGTTGCCCTTAAAAATCCTGTTAATATCGGCAAAAATGTTGCAGTCTGCGGCGGCGGCAACACGGCAATGGATGCCTGCCGCACAGCGGTCAGACTCGGTGCGGAAAATGTTTATGTAATTTACAGAAGAACCCGTGCCGAAATGCCTGCCGAGCAGATAGAAATTACGGAGGCGGAGGAGGAGGGCGTTCAGTTCAAATTCCTTTGCAACCCTGCCGAAATAATCGGTGAAAACGGAAAGGTTAAGGAAATCAGGCTTCAGGTTATGGAGCTTGGCGAGCCGGATGCAAGCGGAAGAAGAAAGCCCGTTCCCGTTGAGGGTAAATTTGAAATTCTGCCCGTTGATTCCGTAATTATGGCAATCGGTCAGAAAATCAACATTGCCGGCTTTGAGGAGCTGGAGCTTACCGACAGGGGCAACATTGCGGCGGATGTCGGCACATTCAGAACATCCGTTGAGGGCATATTCGCAGTCGGTGATGCAACCAACAGAGGTGCTTCAATCGCCATTGAGGCAATAGGCGAAGCGCACAAGGCAAGCGAAATTGTTGATAAATATCTGAAAGGCGAAAACGCCTCATATAAAAAGCCCTTTGTTTCCGAAAAAACGGTTACCGCCGATGATTTTAAGGACAGAGAAAAAATCAGCCGTGCCGTTATGCCACAGAGAAGTGCGGATGAAAGAAAAAGGGATTTTGATGAAATAAATCTCGGCTTTACCGCCGAACAGGCGATGAACGAGGCAAAAAGATGTCTTGAATGCGGCTGTCACGATTACCACGACTGCAAGCTGGTTAAATACGCCAATCAGTACGATATCGACCCGGCGAGATTCAAGGGCGAAAAGCATAATATTCCAAAGGAAACAAAGCTTGTTGCCATTGAGAGAAATCAGAATAAATGTGTTCTCTGTAACCTCTGTGTCCGTACCTGTGCCGAAAAGGTGCAGAAAGGAATACTCGGACTTGTCGGCAGAGGCTTCACAACCGTAATAAAGCCGGAGTTCAACAGCCCCGATGTTACGGATTACTGCAAAAACTGTCTTGAATGTGTAAACGCCTGTCCCACGGGTGCGTTGAAAATATTAAAATAATTTTTTGTGAGGTGTTGTTGTGTTATCATTTGCAAATCTTTTTAACGGATTGCTTTTTAAGCTTCTTACCGTAATTTTTACAGGCTTTCTTGCAATTCCGTCACTTCCCTCCGGCATATTCAGGGAGCTGCCCAAGGCGGGGGATGATTTTACTCCCGTAATCCGTTTTGCAGTGTGCAGTGATGTTCACCTTAACGGCAATCCCGATGATATTTCCGCAGAGCATTTGAGAAATATGCTCGCCGATGTTTATGAATATTCGGATTCACAGGCTTATGATAAGCTTGATGCAATTCTTGTTGCAGGGGATTTTGCAACAGGAAGCTCCTCCGAAAATGCAAGTGCAATCGTTGACAGCCAGTATGAGCTTTTCAACAAAATAACAGGAGAGGGTGTCAGAGAGAAAACTGAAATTTTCTGCGTTCTCGGTAACCACGAATTTATAAATTTCCGTGATTATGATCCCCACATTGCATACGAAAAATATCAGAAATATATCTGCAAGGATGTTGACCGCCACCTCGTAATTAACGGCTATCACATTATCGGCGTTTCATACGATGACGATGCACATCATTTTACGGGCAAAAAGAAATGGCTTAAAAACGAGCTGAAGGCTGCTGCGGCAGATACTCCCGACAAGCCGATTTTCGTTTTCAATCATCCCCATCCCTTTGCGACCGTTTACGGCAGTGTTTCATGGAGCGATTTTGATTTAAGAACGGTTCTTTCACAGTATCCGCAGGTAATTGATTTTTCGGGTCATTCACACTATGCCGCAAATGACCCCCGTTCAATCTGGCAGGAATCCTTTACGGCAGTCGGCTCAGGCTCTCTCTGCTGTCAGATGAGCTGTCTTGATTATCTTACAGGCGGTCAGGATGCCGCAGGTGAATCCGGTGTGTTCTGGGTTGTTGAGGGCGATGCAAACGGCAATGTCCGTCTGAAGCTTTACGATGTTGTTTCACATTGCTTCTTTGACGATTCAGATTATTACCTTGAAAATACATCAAAGCTTACCGGCAGAAGATATACTTGGAATAACCTTAAATCACTTGATACAGCTCCCGAATTTCCGCAGGGCGCAGCCGTAACCGCATCAAAGGATGAAAAGGGAAATCTTATCTTCTCTTATCCCGATGCACAGGGCTATTTCCCTGCCGAAAGCTATAAAATCAATGTTTATTCCGGTGCAAAAAGCGTTGCTTCCGGTTCCTTTGATTCAAACTATGTCCGTGCAATCCGTGACGGTGTTGTAACAAATGTCGGAGCAGTTGATGCCGGAACATATACAGTAACAATTACTCCCTGCAGTCCCTACGCAAAAACAGGAAAGGCTCTTAAAACAACAATAACAGTCAGCTGATTTTACGGAGAGATAATATGACGATTTTTGATGCGTTGAATCTTATAGGCGGCCTGAGTTTATTCCTTTTCGGAATGAACTTTATGGGTAATGCTTTAGAGAGAAAAGCGGGTAAAGGGCTGAAAAATATTTTCGGCAAGCTTGCAGACTCAAAGCCGAAGGGCGTTTTGGTGGGTGCAGGCGTTACGATTGTAACTCAGAGCTCATCTGCCACAACGGTTATGGTGGTCGGCTTTGTTAACTCCGGGATTATGACCCTTTCACAGGCAATTAACATTATTATGGGTGCCAATGTGGGAACAACCGCAATCGGCTGGATTTTATCGCTTGCAGGCATCAGCAGTGATAATATCTTTATCAGCCTTTTGAAGCCCACTTCATTTACTCCGATTTTTGCCCTTGCGGGAGCAATAATGTATATGTTCTCCAATGACAAAAAGAAGAAAGAGCTGGGCTCGGTATTTCTCGGCTTTGCAACCCTTATGTTCGGTATGAACATTATGACGGATTCCGTATCCGGGCTTTCGGATATGCCCTCCTTCACAAAAATGTTCACAGCCTTTGACAATCCGTTTTTAGGCTTGCTTGTCGGTACTGTAATAACCGCCATGATTCAGTCCTCTGCGGCTTCAATCGGTATTTTACAGGCTCTGGCAATGACCGGCGGTGTTTCCTACGGTGCCGCAATTCCCATTATTATGGGTCAGAATATCGGTACCTGTATCACCGCAATTCTTTCATCAATCGGTGCAACAAAGGCAGGTAAAAGAGCCGCTTACGCCCACCTTTTCTTCAATGTTATCGGTACGGCAATATGGATGACGGTTTTCTGCGGTGTCAACTATACTCTTGCACCCCTGTTCCTCACAAAGCCCATTTCACTTTACGGAATAGCACTTGTTCACACCATATTCAATGTGCTGACCCTGTCAGTGATTGCTCCCTTCTCATCGCTTCTTGAAAAATTTGTTTTGAAGCTTATTCCCGATGCCAAAAAAGAAGAAAAGAGCATTGAGCTTGACGAAAGACTTCTTTTAACTCCTCCCCTTGCCCTTGAAAGATGCCGTGTTATGGAAGTTGAAATGGCTGAAACAAGTGTCAGCGCATTAAAGGACTCAATAAAATCGCTTTTCAATTACTCGGATGAGCTTGCGGAAAGTGTAAGAGAAAAGGAAGAAAAAAGCGATAATTATGAGGATATGCTGGGCACATTCCTCGTTAAGGTCAGCGAGCTTCAGATTAGTGAAAGCGACAGCCGTGAGGCAGGTAAGCTTCTTAAAATGATAGGCGATTTTGAAAGAATCTCTGACCACGCAGTTAATATTCTTGAATCTGCGGAGGAAATGAGAGAAAAGGATATAGAATTTACTCCGGCTGCAATGAAAGAAATAAAAACAATTTCAGAGGCTGTCAATGAGATTCTGACAATCTCTTATGAATCCTTCAGGGACGGCGATGTTTCAAGGGCAATCAGAGTTGAGCCCCTTGAACAGGTTATTGATGACCTTAAGGAAAAGCTCAGGCTTAACCATATCCGCAGGCTTCAGCAGGGCGGCTGTTCCATTGATGCGGGCTTTATCTGGTCGGATTTGCTTACAAACTTTGAAAGAACCTCCGACCACTGCTCCAACATAGCGGGAACAATCGTTGATATTTCACAGCATAATCTGAATTTGCACCAGTCCCTGCGCGCGTTCAAAAATGACAGCGAAACCTATAAGAACATTTACGCCGAATACACCGCAAAGTATGAAGTACAGGATGTGAAATAAAATGAATTTCAGCAAAATCGGTGAAAGCAATATGCTTGAGGGCTTCTGCATAATCAAGCAGATTGAAATTAAAACAACCGCAAAGGGCTCACAGTATCTTGATATGACCATTGCCGATAATGAGGGCGAAATCAATGCAAAGCTCTGGGATTACAGAGATATTCCCTCAAACCGCTTTGAGCTTTATGATTTTATCAAGGTCAGGGGAACAATGGTTCCTTTCAATGATACAATGCAGTTCAGAGTTGACAGAATCAGAAAGGTAACTCCCGAGGACGGCGTTTTGCTTGATGATTATGTTCCCACTGCCTGCCTGCCCGGTGAGGTTATGCTCTCGGAAATCAGAAAAATCGTTGATGAATTTGAGGATGAAGAGCTGAAAAGACTTGTACTCTGTATTCTCAACAGGCACGAGGAGCAGCTTCTTTACTGGCCGGCGGCAAAAAATCTTCACCATGCGGTCAGAGGCGGTCTGCTTATGCACACGCTCTCAATTCTTCGCCTTTGCAAGGCGGTATGTAAAATTTACGGCTATATAAATTATGACCTGCTCTGCTCCGGCGCAATTCTTCACGATATTGCAAAGCTTGAAGAAATAAATGCTTCCGAAGCCGGTATTTCAAGTGAATACACCGTCAGAGGCAATCTTTTAGGCCACCTTGTTATGGGTGCAATGGAGATTGACCAAATCGGCAAGGAGCTTGAAATTGATGAGGATAAGCTCACTCTTGTTGAGCATATGCTTGTTTCACACCACGGCGTTCCCGAATACGGTGCGGCAAAGCTTCCGGCATTTATTGAAGCAATCGTTCTTTCGGAGCTTGATAACCTTGATGCAAAGCTTTTCACCGCTTCAAATGCCGTTTTTGATGTTAAAGCCGGTGAATTTACCCCCAAGCAGTGGTCACTTGATAACCGTCTTCTCTATAATCACGGACTTGAGGGAAGCGGCAATATAAATTTGGAGGATTGATTTATGAGAAACCATGAAGTTACAAATATTCAGCCCCTTCTTATGCAGGACGGCACCTTGAGGGAGCCGGGCTGGTCAAGAAAAATGTATCAGATTTATGACAGAAACGCCATAAAAGCCCCTGCTTTCAGAATTAAGGAATGGGATTATTATTTAATCATCTCCGAAAAAAACAATTTCGGTGTTGCTTTAACCATTTCCGATGACGGATATATCGGCTTGCAGTCTGCAACGCTTCTTGATTTTTCAATTCCCTGGGAGCATACGGAAACAATTCTTAACGCTTTCCCTATGGGCAAATTAAAGCTCCCATCATCCTCCGAAAAGGGCGATACGGTTTATCACGATAAGCGCCTTGATATGGAGTTCAGAGTAAGCAAGGGTGAAAGAAGACTTATCTGCAATTTCAAAAATTTCAACGAGGGCAAAACCTTTTCCTGCGATATTACCCTCAGACAGCCGGATACCGAAACAATGGTAATCGCAACCCCCTGGAAAGAGAAGAAAACCGCATTTTATTATAATCAGAAAATCAACTGTATGCGTGCATCCGGCTTTGCGGAGTATGACGGCAAAAAGTATGAGTTTGACCCTGCAACAGATTTCGGTACTCTTGACTGGGGCAGAGGTGTATGGACTTATGACAACACCTGGAAATGGGGCAGCGGCAATGCGGATATTGACGGCCACGCCTTCGGCTTTAATATCGGCTACGGCTTCGGTGATACAACCGCCGCAAGTGAAAACATCCTTTTCTGGGACGGTGTTGCCCATAAGCTTGACGATGTAACCTTTAACATACCCTCTACCGGCTATACCGACCCCTGGACCTTCACATCAAGTGACGGCAGATTTGAAATGGAGTTTGTCCCGATTATCGACAGAGCTGCCAAGATAGATGTTAAGTTTATCATAACCGACCAGCATCAGGTTTTCGGCAGACTTTCCGGTAAGGCTGTGCTTGATGACGGTACTGTTATCAATGTTAAGGATGTTCTCTGCTTTGCCGAGGATGTTCACAACAAGTATTGATTTTTGAGGAATAATAATGGCTGACTGGACGGAAATAAAAATAACCGTAAATGCCGATGATGTTGAAAAGGCGGGGGATATTGCTTCAATGGTTGTTCCCTACGGCATTTACATTGAGGATTACAGAACTCTTGAGCAGGAGGCAAGGGAGATTGCAAATATCGACCTTATTGATGAGTCGCTTCTTGCAAAGGACAGAACAAAGGGGATTGTTCATATATATATTTCCCCCGAGGAAAACCCTGCCGAGGGCGTTTCGTTTCTCCGTGAACGCTTTGAGAGTGAGGGCATAGAGCATCAGATTGAAGCGAATCTGTGCAAAAATGCGGATTGGGAAAATAACTGGAAAAAATATTTTAAGCCTATGCCCGTAGGCAAAAAGCTTCTTATTCATCCCATCTGGGAGGAAAAATACGAGGCAGGTGACAGGGCGGTTATCCACCTTGAGCCGGGTCTTGCATTCGGCTCCGGAACACACGATACAACAAGGCTCTGTCTTGAAAGTCTTGAAAAATACGCCGAAAAGGGCAAAACAATGCTCGATATCGGCTGCGGCAGCGGAATACTCTCCGTTTGCGGTCTGCTGTTAGGCGTTGACAGGGCTGTTGGCGTTGATATTGATGCTCTTGCAGTTAAGACTGCAAAGGAAAACGGCAAAACAAACGGCTTTGATGAGCCGGAATATACTGTTTTGCAGGGCTCAATGACCGAAAAGGTCGAGGGCAAATTTGATATTATTGCCGCAAATATTGTGGCTGATATAATCATTATGATGTGCCCTGATATAAAGCATTTTCTTGCCGAGGACGGCGTTTTCATCACAAGCGGAATTATTGTTCCGAGGGAACAGGATGTTCTTAACGCCTTTGAAGAAAACGGCATTGAGGTTATCGAACGCCACGAAAGCGGCGGCTGGCTCTGCTTTGAAACGAGGGCAAAAAAATGAGCTTTTCAGAGGAATTGAGAAGCAAAATAATCGAATACGGTGCTTCGGATGCGGGCTTTTTCACCTGTGATGACGGCCCTATGAAATACGGTATAACCGTTGTTGTCAGACTGTCCGAGGCAATAATCGGTGAAATAGAAAACGCACCTACTCTGACCTACTTTAACCATTACCGTCAGGTCAATGCTCTGATTGACAGAATGCTGCTTGAAACGGGTCTGTTTCTTCAAAAAAACGGTTACCGCTACTATACCGTTGCGGCATCGCAGAGTATGAACGGTGAAGGCTGGAATTATAAGGGCAGATATTCCCATAAAAAGGGCGCCTGCTTATCGGGGCTCGGAACAATAGGCAAAAATTCAATGTTCATCCATAAGGAATACGGCTCTCTGGTGCGTCTGGGAACAGTATTCACCGATTGTTCCCTTGAAACGGGAACGCCGCTGACGGAGTGCCTTTGCGGTGAATGTGATATATGTGTAAAAAGCTGTCCCTCCGGGGCAATAACGGGCAAAGCCTATTACTGCGGAGTTGACAGGGCTGAAATATTCAATGCGGAAAAATGCAGTGAATATATGAAAAAAGAATTTCAAAAAATCGGCAGAGGCGCAGTCTGCGGAATATGTATGCGTGTTTGCCCTAAGAATAAATTACCTGAAAGGAAAGACTAATGCTTACAGAAAAACAAGTTGAAAGAATGTTCCTGAAGCTTCAAAGATTTCAGGACCTGCTTGACCCTCTTATGTTTAAGAAGGTTGACAGAATCGGAGATGTGATTAAGTACGAGAGTACCGACCGTCTTTATGAAATCCCAGAGGATTCAAAATGTGTTCCTGCCCCTGTCGGCTCAAAATGGGGAGGAGAGGAAACATTCTGCTGGTATAAAACAAGCTACACCGTTCCGGAGGAGCTTGACGGAAAAGACCTTTTCATTATGCCCCACACAAAGGGCTATGAAACTCTTCTCTGGGTAAACGGCAAGCCCTTCGGCACCTTTGCAACAAAAATCGTTTTCACCTCTCACGGCAACCACTACTGTGATTTGCTCAAAAAGAATGTTAAGGCAGGGGAGGTTATTGACATTGCCCTTGAGGTTTATGCAGGCCATTCATATAAGGGCTGTGTTCCTCTTGAAAATCTTCCTCTTTTTGATTATGATTACACCTATGAAGGCATTGATATTTGCCTTAAGGATGCCGAAATTCAGGATTTTTATTTCGATTTAAGAACAATAAACGAGCTTTATGAATCACTCCCCGTTGAGTCTTTCCGTAAGGGTCAGCTTGTAAACACCCTTTACGAGGTTCATAACAGAGTTCTTTATTCATACGAGGATACGGATGATGAAACATTCCGCGCGGCCTTGAGAAGTGCCGCTCCTTTCCTTAAAGAAGCCCTTGCCGTAAAGAACGGCCCCGAGGCTCCCTCTGCCGGACTTATAGGTCATTCACATATGGACACCGCCTGGCTCTGGAAATCCACCGAAACCATTAAGAAATGTGCAAGAACCTACTCAAACGCTCTCTCACTTATGGAGCAGTATCCCGAATATACATTCGTTCAGTCCTCCGCCTGCCACGGCAATATGATTCTTCAGCATTATCCCGAGCTTTTTGAAAGAATCAAGGGCAGGGTTAAAGAGGGCAGATATGAGCCTAACGGCGGCGTATGGGTTGAATGTGACTGTAATATAACCTCCGGCGAATCAATGATTCGTCAGTTCCTCTGGGGTCAGAGATTTACAAGAAAGCATTTCGGCTTTACCTCAAATACATTCTGGCTTCCCGACACCTTCGGCTACAGTGCCGCAATTCCGCAGATTATGAAGGGCTGTTCCGTTGATTATTTCTGCACAACAAAGATTGACTGGAACGACACCAATGTTTTCCCCTATGATACATTCTATTGGCAGGGTCTTGACGGAACAAAGGTGTTCACTCACTTTAACCGTACTCACCTATGGCCCTCTCCGATGCCTCTGAGCGATGTCATCAGCGGAACAAACACCCACGGCAATTCAATCAAGGAGCGTTCCGTTACGGATTCCCGTCTTATCTCCTACGGCTACGGTGACGGCGGCGGCGGACCCCAGTATGAAATGATTGAAATGGCAAGAAGAATCAAGGACCTAAACGGCTGTGCAAAGTGCGAGCACACAACAGTCGGTGAGTTTATGAAAGACCTTGAATCAAAAGCAAAATACCCCAACACATACAGAGGCGAGCTTTATCTTGAGCTTCACAGAGGTACTCTCACCAATCAGCATAATATAAAGAGAAATAACCGTAAGGGTGAAATTGCCCTGCGCAACCTTGAATATCTCAATGTTTCAAATTCGGTTAAGAACGGCGTTGTTGCAGATGATAAGGATACACATCCTCTTTACGAAACTCTGCTTCTCAACCAGTTCCACGATATTCTTCCCGGCACCTGTATTCCCGCCGCACACAAGCTTTCGCTTGAACAGACGGGGGCTATGCTTGAAACCGCCAAGGCTCTCACGGCAAAGGCTGTTTCCGGCAGCGGAAAAGCAGTCACCCTGACAAATACACTTTCATTTGACAGAAATGACCCCGTATTTATCGAATGTGACGAGGGTCTTGTTGCAGACCTTGACTGCAAACAGCAGACCTATAAAAACCTTGACGGTAAAAACATTCTTATTCTTTCCGGCGTTACAATTCCCGCATTTTCAAGCGTAAAATTCAACCTTGTTCCCGGCAAGGCAGATGCAAAATGTGATATAGCAGTTAACGGCAGCAGCATTTCAACACCCTATGCCGATATTGAGTTTAACGAAAAGGGCTTTATCTCATCATTCTATGATAAGAAAATAGGTCGTCAGCTTTGCGGTGACGGTTATGCCTTCAACACTTTCATTATGGCAGAGGATTTGCCCAAGGAATGGGATAACTGGGATGTTGATGCAGACCTTGAAAACAAATTTGCGGACTGCGGCGAGCTTTTGAGCCGTGAGGTTATTTCACAGGGTCAGATAGCCGTTATTATCAGAAGCAAATACAAAATTTCATCAAAATCCTCAATCACACAGGATGTTTTCTATTTTGCAGACAGCGCAGAGGTCAGATTTGATACTCTGATGGATTGGAACGATGACCACAGATTCTTAAAGACCGCCTTTGATACCTCAATTCAGAGCGATTTCGCAAGATTTGAAATTCAGTACGGTAATGTTCTTCGCCCCACATCAAGAAACAACGCAGTTGAAAAGGCTAAATTTGAGGTTGTAAACCATAAATATACAGACCTTTCCGAAACAAGATGCGGCGTTGCAATTCTTAACGACAGCAAGTATGCCATCAGCGTTGACGGCGGAAAAATGCGTCTTTCACTCCATAAGGGCGGTTTAAGACCTGACTTTACTGGCGACCACGGACTTCACAGAACGGTTTATTCATTCCTGCCCCATAACGGCGGCTTTGATGCAAACACCGTTATTAAGCCTGCTTATGAGCTGAATATTGCTCCCGTAATCGGTGAGGGTGATTTCAATGCTCTTGCTCTTATCGTTCCCGAAAAGGATAACATTATTGTTGAAGCAATTAAGCCCTGCGAGGATAACGAAAAGGCATTTATTGCCCGTCTTTATGAAGCAGAGGGCACATTCACAAACTCAAATGTTAAAATCTTTGAGGGCGCAAAGAAAATTGAAGAAACAAATATGCTTGAAGAGGTTCAGTCCGAGCTTAAATCAACAGAGCTTTCATTCAGACCCTTTGAAATCAAAACTCTCAAGATAAGCTACTGAGGAGCAAAAGATGGAAAAATATCTTTTCAATCTGACAAATGATAATGTAACCCTTACAGCCTATATCCCCGATTATTCACCGGAAATGGCTGACCGTGTTAAAATTCCGGCAATGCTTGTCATCCCCGGCGGAGCATATAAATTCTGCTCCGACAGGGAGGCTGACCCGGTTGCATTTGAATTTCTTGCCAAGGGCTATGCCGCCTTTGTGCTTCGCTATTCTCTTAATGAAAACGCCGCTTTCCCCAAGCCCCTTGACGATGCAGAGGAGGCAATTAAAATCATAAGAGAAAATGCGGTAAAATGGCATATCGACCCCCAAAAGGTGGCGGCGGTGGGCTTCTCTGCCGGCGGTCACCTCTGTGCGGCGCTTGCAACTATGGCAAAGGAAAAGCCCAACGCGGCTCTGCTGGGCTACGCCTGTGTGCTTGATGAAATCAGCGATATTCTTGCCGCACCCATTCCGTCACTTGAAAAGAAAGTTGACAAAAATACCTGCCCGTGTTATATATTTGCATCAAGGGAGGATGGTTGTGTTCCGATTAAACATTCGTTAAGAATGGCGGATGCTCTTGAGCAGAACGGTATTCCCTTTGAAATGCACATTTTCGGCACAGGCTATCACGGATTTTCAACAGGCTCCCGTCAGGTTTATTCAAAAGAAGAGGATTATGAATATAACAAGCACACTGCAGTCTGGATTGATATGGCTGAAATCTGGCTTGATAAGATATTCAACAAATAATTTTTCACGGAGGAATCACAATGAAAACCAAAAAAATTGTTGCCCTGCTTATGGCAATGCTCCTGGCATTTTCCTGTCTTTCGGTTTCCGCATCGGCTTTTGTGGTTGAAAACTATAAAATCACAAATCCCTATGCAAACATTAACTGGGATACGGTAAAGCAGTATAAAACCGCTTTGCATACCCACACCAACCAGTCAGACGGCGACCCCACCGTTTACGCTTCAATCGAGCGCCATGCGGAGGCAGGCTTCGATATGGTTGCAACAACTGACCACGGAACAACAAGCTATTCGTGGGAAAACACAAGCGAAAACAAGCTCGTTTACGGTGCGCTTTCACTTGTAGGCAAGTCAGAGGGCGACCTTGTTGCGCTCGGTAAAAAAGGCACCTTTAATTTTCAGGTTCCCGGCACATGGACTGCCGCAAACAAAACCGGAATTATGGCTGAAGCCCCATATGAGCTTGAAACAGTTGCAGGCGATGAATTTGTTACCTTTGAGAGAAACGGTGTGCCCGCAAGAATGATGAGAATACCCTACGGCATTGAGAATAACGCCGTTTCCGCAAATGCTCATGTCAACAGCTGGTTTGTTGATTACCGTGATAACACACTCACAACCTATGAATCCTGCTTCAGAGGTCTTGCAAAGGCAGGGGATAAGGCTGTTTGTGTTATCAACCACCCCGGTGAATATTCAAAGGCAAGGTATGAAATTCACTCCGAGGATGCTTATAACACAAAGAATTTCTCTTATTGGTATCTCGTAAATAAGTTTGCAAAGCTTATTGATAAATATGATTTCTGCATCGGTATTGATGTTAACTCAAAGGGTGACGGCAGAACAAGATTTGACAGAGTTCTCTGGGATGTTCTTCTTGAAAGATTTGCCGCAAAGGGTGAAAATGTTTACGCAATCTGCTCCAGCGATGCACATCAGCTTGATAAGATTGACACAGGCTTTGTTTATGCCCTTGCAGGTGAGCAGAGCTCCGAGGCACTCCGCAAAGCAATGAAAAACGGTGAGCTTATTGCCGCAAGCCATTGCAACGGTAATCCCGATGAGCTTAAAGACATTGCAAACGGCGTTAAAGAGTTCTGCGGCGAAACAGAGTTTTACACCGCACTTACCGCAATGACCGCAAAGATGGATGAGATGGTTCGGAAAATCGAAAACGGTGATGAAGACCCGGATGAGGATATCAGCTACACCTACGATTTCTGCATTGAAGATGCAAATGATTCCCGTTATTACGGCGTTCAGCCTATGATTACGAAAATTGAAGCTGAATATGATACAATCACAATCAGCTCTGAGGATGCTCTCATTGTTCGCTGGATTTCCAACGGCAAGCAGATTGCCTGCACAAAGGCAAGCGAAGGCGGCTCTTCATTATGTCTTGATGATTACAGCGCTGACCTCGGCGATTATGTAAGAGCCGAGGTTGTCGGCGAGGGCGGAATCCTTTATACACAGGCTTTCCTGCTTAATGCAGATGCAAAGGATAAGGATACAAGGGTTGTTGATAAGGGCTATTTCAATTTCGGATTTATTGACTGCCTTTTCGCAATTGTAAACAACTGGATTGAAATCCTCGGCAGAGTATTTTAATCGGTATTTATGTCAAATGCCGGTAGCTCAACTGAACTGCCGGACTTGACAAAACGAAAAAATAAAAGACGATGAGGCTACCGGGTAAACGGTTACGCTCTCAAAATAAGTTTATAAAGAATAAACCGTTCTGATTGGCGTTGGGCGGTTTATTTCTTTTTTATGTTGAAAAATTGTAATATATGATATACAATAAAGATGAATATAATAAAATGGTAAATGTTGTCTTTCGTAAGGAAAGGAAGAATGTGCAATGTTATGTCAGAATTGCGGTAAAAATGAGGCAAGCACTCACATAAAGCAGATTATTAACGGAGATATGGCGGAGAGTCACCTTTGCAGTGAATGTGCCAACCACCTTGGTTATAATGATATGTTCTCCGGCTTCAGCTTTAATTTAAGCGAATTTTTCGGCGGACTTCTCGGTGATATGATACCCGCACGCTCGCTTGCGAATGTTAAGCGCTGTGAAAAATGCGGCTCCTCCTTTGATGATATTGTCAGAAGCGGAAAAGTGGGCTGTGCCGAATGTTATGCAACATTTTACGATAAGCTTCAGCCGTCAATTCAGAGAATACACGGCAAAAGCAGTCATTCGGGTAAAATCAGCAAAAATATTACGGCTGCCCCGAAAATTGAATCCCCCGAGGAAAAGATTGAAAAACTGAAAATAAAAATGAATGAGGCGGTTTCAAGCCAGGCATTTGAAGAGGCCGCCCGAATCAGAGATGAAATCAAGGCATTGGAGGCGGGTGAAATCAATGGATAAATGGTATATGGAAAAAGGGAATGAAAATGATGTTGTCATTTCCTCCGGCATCCGCCTTGCAAGAAATCTTGAAGAATATCCGTTCCCCTCAAGGCTTGATTCTGCCGGTAAAGAAAAGGTTAATGAAATAATCAAATCAATCATTTTTGAAAACGATAACAGCAATTTCAGCTTTATTGAAATGAAAAATCTTTCAAGGAATCAGGCAATTTCACTTGCCGAGAGATACCTGATTACGCCGGAATTTGTCACAAACAATGAGGGCGGTGCACTTATTATTTCCGAAAACGAGGGTGCGGGTATTATGCTTTGCGAGGAGGACCATATCCGTATTCAGACAATGAAAACGGGTCTTGCCCTTGAAGAAGCATACGAAGAGGCTGATAAAATTGATTCGCTGATTGACAGCAGGGTTAAATATGCCTTTGATGAAAAAACAGGCTACCTCACAAGCCGTCCTGCAAATCTCGGCACGGCAATGCGTGCATTTGTGCTGCTGCACCTGCCCGCCTTGACAGCCGCAGGTCAGATTTCAAGGCTTGCAACAACCGTTTCAAGGCTCGGCTTAAGCATTACCGGGGCTTACGGAAGCCGTTCACAGCCTGCAGGTGATATTTATTTAATCAGCAATCAGATAACTCTCGGAATTACGGAAAGCGTTGCAATTTCAAACCTTAAATCAATCGTTTTACAGCTTGTTAATCAGGAGAGAAACGCCGCCGCAAGTCAAATTGAAGAGCCGGAGGTTCAGGACAGAATTTTCCGTGCACTGGGTCTTTTGCAAAATGCAAGGCTGCTCAGCGGAAACGAATTTATGAAGCTTGCCTCTCTTGTTCGTATGAGCTGTGCCGCAGGCATTCTGAATTATCCCATTGAAAAAATTGATTCGCTTATCGTTGATATGCAGCCTGCAACCATTACAGCCTCCGGCAACGGAATAAACACCATAACCGAAAGGGAAAAAATCCGTGCCGATGCAGTAAGAAAGGTTTTTAACTGAAAACGGAATAACGAAAATGCAGTTTTAATTGAAAAATACAAATCAGGGCGGTGAAATAATGTTCACTATCAACGAGCCTTTGGCATATGTTGCTCTGCTGATGGGTGTGGCAGGCGGACTTTTGGCACTCGAAAAATATACAAAATGGAAAATATTCAAAATTGTTCCGCCGCTTGTATGGATGTATATTATTCTTATGGTGCTTTGCACTCTCGGTATTTTTAATGACCCGGGTAATGTTTGTGCAAACACATATTCCTCGCTGAAAAACAATCTTTTGTATGCAATGGTTTTCGTTATGCTTTTGAAATGCGATTTCAAAAAAATAATGAAAATATCCGGCAAAATAATCACCATATTTTTAGCCGGCTCGTTTACAATCGGTGTAGGCTTTTTTATCGGTTATCCGCTTTTCGGTTCGATTATCGGAAACGGGTCGTCAGGTGCGGTTTCCGCATTGTATGCATCCTGGGTGGGCGGCTCTGCCAATATGGCAGGGATGCAGGAGGCGCTGAATGTTGATTCGGGCACTTATGCCTGTGCTCTTGCGCTGGATACAGTTTGGTATTCACTTTGGATTGCAATACTTCTGCTGTCGGTTCGCATTGCACCGAAGTGGAACCGTGCAACAAAAGCAAATGTCAGCGAACTGTCAAAAATTGCAGAAGCGGCAAACAAAGAAGCGGCAAACAAAGAAAAGCGTACAACTGTGGCAGACTGGATGTTCCTGCTCGGCTTGTCTTTGGCTGTTTCGGCGTTATCTCAATGGGTCGGCGGTGCTATGTCAGACGGCTTTGCCGGTATAGGGCTGAAAGCGTTTGGCAGCGGAACCTGCTCAATTTTGTTTGTGACCGTTCTCGGAATTATTTGTGCAAACACTCCGCTCGGCAAGCTGCCTGCTGCTGAAGAGCTTTCAGGCGTGTATTTGTATGCTGTCGTGGCACTTTTGGCATCCACAGCTTCGTTGACGGAGCTGATTTCCGCACCGATGTGGATTATCTACGGACTGTTTGTAATTATCGTTCATATTTGCCTGATGTTTATTCTTTCTAAAATATTTCATTGGGATTTGTGTATGGTATCGACTGCCTCTTTGGCGAATATCGGCGGCTCCGCTTCGGCACCGATTGTCGCCTCCGCTTTTGACCCCTCCTATGCCGGAATCGGTGTTTTGATGGGTGTTTTGGGTGAAGCGTGCGGAAACTTTGCCGGGCTCGGAATGAATGCACTTTTGCGGCTGTTCAACTGAAAACATAAAGCCGAAATGCAGTTAAAATTAAAAATTTATTTTATGCTGAAAAATCACAATAACCGATTGCGTTTGATGTTATCTTATGCAATCGGTTATTTATTTATATCGGGGTTGTTTGTTCGGTAAAGAAGATAGTCAACGGAAACATTAAAATAATCTGCAATGGCTATCAAAGATTTATAGTCGGCTTCTCTTTGACCGCTTTCATATCGGCTTATGCTGTTTTGATTCATTCCCAAATCCATAGCTATTTTAAGCTGTGAAATATTGCGCTGTTTTCGCAATTCCTTGAGCCTGATAGTCATTATTAAGCCCTTATCCTTTGTCAATTTTGAGAAAAACATATGTGATATACAAAAATATTTTTTTACATACATTTTCTTTCTTGACAAATTATACCAAATCGGTATAATAAAAATATCCCATTTCGGGATATGATGCCTTTTGGAGGAAAATTATGAAGAAAATTAAAATTTTAATTTCAATGCTTTTGTGTGCAGTAATGGTGCTTGGAATGACACCGTGTCTTAGTATGCCATCATTTGCTTATACAGAACCTTCTTCTGTTAGCGTTGATACAGTTTCTTCTAAAGCAAATGAGTTGCTTTCTTTATTAGGCGGAAATGGTTCATATTTTACATGCAGCAAAAGCTACTGTAAGTCTCCTCGTGAAAGTGGACATTCCTGTTCAAACTGTTTAACATCAAATATAGTAACCAAATCATGGTTCACAAATCTATTCGGTTCTGTGTCAACTTCTCAGTTTCCAATTCAGTATTATCCAAATGGTGGTGAGGGATCAAGAGCGGGTTATTCATGTCACGGATTTGCTAATTTTGCAATGTGGTATATTTTTAAAACCAATACATCGGATATTGTAAATAGTAAAAATATGGGTACATACAATTTAACATCGGCGAATTTTGATACCTATGTCTGGCCCGGTGATGTTATTAGAACAAGTTCAGGACATTCAATGCTTGTTTTAAGTTGGAATTCAAACAATTATACAGTTATTGATAGCAACTATACTGGAGCAAACTGCCAAGTTCATATTGGGACAAGAAATTATAGCAGTGGGACAAAGTTTACCATATCAAGAGCGAGTAATGCAACAAAATACGCTGACCTTGGAGAGAATTTTTACGCTCGGATAATTAACACAAAAGTATGGAAACAACTTACAAATGAAGGAACAGGAAATGTGTCTTCATATTCTGAAAACGGTACAGCAAATCAATTGTGGTATTTTGATAAGTATCCTGATGGCAGCTATGTGATTCAATCTGCATCAGACGGACTGGTTTTACAGGAGGATATTTCCGGTTCGGAAACATCAAATGTAAATGTATCGAATTTCAATGATAGTTCTGCACAGCATTGGTATATTTATGGTGAATCTGGTAAATACACATTATGCTCTCAATGCTCTGCAAATTACGGAAATGCTTTGGATTTAGAAAACTGCAGCACAAATGAAGGCGCAAACATCAGAATTACATCTGAAAATAAATCCGATTCCCAATATTTTCAGATTTGGATAGAAAACACCTATATTATGAAACCAAGAGTATGGACTACGAGGTCTTTATATCCCAACAATACGGCAGTTACTGTCTTTTGGAGTCAAAGCTTTGGTGCAACCGGATATTGGTTAAATATATATAAAGACGGAGACGGAATGATGTCTCAAAATGTTGGCATAAGGTATAGTTTTGATACTGCCCAATTATCTGCAGGTACTTACACAGTGTTTGTTGAAGCTTTTTCTGAAGAGGGAGAATGGAAAACATCATGTAGTGATCCATATACTTTTACAGTTGGAGAAAAATACTCTATTATATTTAACGCCAACGGCGGCACAGGTGCACCCGCAAATCAGACTAAGACTTACGGTACAGATCTTACCCTGAGTTCGACCATGCCCACAAGAAGCGTTACAATCACTCTGAACCCTCAGAGCGGAACAGTTTCGCCTACGAGTAAAACAGTCAGTTATATTTTTAAGAATTGGAATACCAAGGCAGACGGAAGCGGAACGACCTACGCATCTGGCGCAAAATATTCCGCAAATGCAGGTGCAACGCTTTATGCTCAATGGACTAACCCCGCCGCATATGCTTTGCCCACTCCTACAAGAACTGGCTATACTTTCAAAGGTTGGAACACAAAATCAGACGGAACAGGCACAAGCTATGCTGCAGGGGCAAACTACAGTGCAACGGCCAATGTTACGCTTTACGCTATATGGGATATCAACAAGTATACAGTAGCGTACAACGCCAACGGCGGTACGGGAGCACCTGCAAATCAAACTAAAACACATGGCACAAATCTTACTTTGAGCAGTGCCAAACCCACAAGAACAGGTTACACATTTAACGGATGGAACACAGCAAAGGACGGAACAGGAACAAGTTACGCAGCCGGAGCAAGCTATACTGCGAATTCTGCTGCAACGCTTTACGCTCAGTGGAAAGCAAATACCTACACCGTGACATTTAATGCAAACGGCGGTACGTCATCTACCGCAAGCAAAACTGTTACTTACGGTTCAACCTACGGCACATTGCCCACACCTACTTATTCGGGATATATCTTTAACGGTTGGTTTACGGCGGCGAGCGGAGGAACACAGATAACAGCAGATACTACTGTTTCTATCACCGCAGCACAAACCCTTTACGCTCACTGGACTGCGGTTACATTGACCTCAATTTCTGTTAAATCTAATCCTACAAAGACGAACTATTATGTGGGTGACAGCCTTTCAACTTCCGGACTTACGCTTACAGCAAAGTATAGCGATAACTCAACAAAAACCATTTCAAGCGGATTTACTTGTACGCCTACAACACTCAATGCAACAGGTAATCAGACTATCACAGTCAGTTACGGTGGAAAGAGTACAACATTTACCGTTTATGTAACGGCTGTTTCACTTTCAAGTATCAGCGTAAAGACAAATCCGACAAAAACAAGTTACTATGTTGGTGATACTCTCAATATTGCCGGGTTAACGTTAACTGCAACATACAATAACGGAAAAACTGAAACCGTTTCAAGTGGATTTACCTGCACGCCCACAAAGCTCAACACGGCAGGTACACAGGCAATAACTGTCAGCTATAGCGGAAAGACAACAAGCTTTAATGTTACCGTTACAGCGGTTGTGTTGTCTTCGATTTCTATTAAAACACAGGCAACAAAGAAAAACTATTATGTCGGCGATTCTCTTGATACAGCCGGATTAACACTTACCGCAACATACAACAACGGCAAAACAGAAACTGTTTCAAGCGGATTTACCTGCACGCCCACAAAACTTAGCACGGCAGGTACACAGGCGATAACTGTCAGTTACGGTGGAAAGAGCACAACATTTACTGTTAATGTAACTGCTGTTGCACTTTCGGATATCAGCATAAAAACTAGTCCTATCAAAACAAGCTATTATGTTGGTGATTCACTTAACACCACAGGCTTAACATTGACAGCGACATATAATAATGGTAACACAGAAATTATTTCAAATGGGTTTACTTTTACACCTGAAACGCTTGAAAACAAAGGTATTCAAACAATAACAGTAAATTACGGAGATAAAACGACTTCGTATATTGTAATAGTTGAGACTGCACCTGTTACAACACATACTGCTATATTTAAGGTTTATGATAATATTCATAGTTTTGCTATTTATGAGGTTGGCCAAGCCATAATTAAGCCAAATGACCCGAAAATAAGTGGCTATAACTTTGCGGGTTGGTCTCCAAGTGTTCCTGCAACAATGCCAGATGCAAATTTAGAATTTAATGCAGTCTTTGAACCTAAAAATTTTGTGGTTGATATTATTGTCGATGGAAAAAAGATTGGGGAAACAAATTATACCTACGGCGATACGGAACTGCAAAATCTTCCCCTTGTTCCAGAAAAAGAAGGTTACACAGGTCATTGGGAATATACGCTTACAGCAAACGGAGCTATAGTTAACGCTGTTTACACATTGATTCCAAACCCGACAGCGGATTCAAAGATAAAAATTGCATCCGCAAGAACCTTTGACTACCGCAGTATTGTTACAATTACCGCAACGGCAACAGATGTTCCGGAGGGGTATCACCTTGCACTTTATGTTAACGGTGCAAAGGTTAAGGACGGTGACAACAAGTCCGTTTCATACACATACGGGGAAATTAAAACCGATATAAATTACACGGTTAAAATTGTTGACAGTAACGGCAATGTTCAGAAAGACAGCAATAACAACGACCTTTCAAAGGACAGCAGGGTTACCGTTAACGCCGGATTCTTCAAGAAGCTCGTAGCATTTTTCAAAGGCTTATTCGGAACTTTACCGAAAATTGAAGTAAAGCCGTAAAAATCAAATAAACCCCAAAGCCGACAGCTCATTTGAACTGCCGGCTTTAAACACTTTTATTATGCTTTGCTTGACAAAATTGCTATAAAATAGTAAGATGTTCCCCGGTGCAACAGCACCCCCAAAGGCAACAGAAAAACGGTAGGCGGTTAGCCCTCTCAGATGAGGGCAAAAGTCTTTTTCGCCCTCGGAAAGGGGGCGGTGCTGATGATGACACTTTCGGAAGTGATTTTATTACTTTCTTTGATTGTTGAAATCATATCACTTGTTATTTACATAACAAAAAAGAAATAAACCGCCATCCCTGACAAGTAGGCGGTTTATTTCAATAAACAAACTATTTGAGGGCTAACCGTCTATCGGTTGCCTTTCTGTTTTTATTTTAACACAGATTTCAATTTTGTCAACTGTAAAATTAAAGTGCTTTTGTAACAATCAGTTAATAAAACGGAAATAAATTCTTATAGATTTTATATATGCGATGTGGTAAAATTAAGTCAGAAAAAAGTCAAAAGGGGGGATTCATTTTGGCAAATGTTCTTGAAATAAAAAATGTCAGCAAGTCATTCGGTAAAAAGAAGGTGCTTGACGGTATTTCATTCACCGTTGAGGAGGGCGAAATATTCGGCTTTTTAGGTCCCAACGGCTCCGGCAAAACAACAACAATAAAAATGATTCTGGGGCTTCTCAACATTGACGAGGGCGAAATATATATTTGCGGCAGTGATGTTTCAAAGGATTTTGAAAAGGCAATCGGCAATGTGGGCGGTATTATCGAAAACCCCGAAATGTATAAAAATCTTTCCGGCAGAGAAAATCTTATGCAGTATGCCCGTATGTACGGCGGCATAAGTAAAGAGAGGATAGACGAGGTTGTTAAAACCGTAGGCCTTGAGGGCAGAATAAATGATAAAATCGCAAAATACTCTCTCGGTATGCGTCAGCGCTTAGGCATTGCACAGGCTCTGCTCCATAAACCGAGGCTGCTTGTTCTTGATGAGCCGACAAACGGACTTGACCCGGACGGCATTAAGCAGATAAGAGATATTTTCAAAACCATTACCCGTTATGAGGGCGCTTCTGTTTTGATTTCAAGCCATATGCTTGCAGAGCTTGACCTGATGTGCGACCGAATTGCCATAATTGAAAGGGGCAGAATGGTTGATGTCAGAACGATGAGCGAAATAAGAAATGTTTCCCGTGAGGATGCCGGCGAATACGAGGTTGAGCTTGAATTTGACGGCGATGCGGCGGCGTTTTTTGAAAGCAGGGGAATCACAGCCGTTTCTGCCGAAAACGGAAAATTCTCGTTCCGCTTCAAAAAGAGTGAAATGCCCTCCCTCATAAAGGAGCTGACGGAAAAGGGTGCTTTGATTTATGCGGTTATTCCCAAACGCAAAACTCTTGAGGAAGCGTATATGGAAACGACCTCACATAATGCAAAAGGGGGTGTGGGCGTATGAGCGGACTTATTAAAAATGAAATGATTAAGGAATACAAATCCGGCTTTATCAAAGCGGCGCTGTGCATTATTCTCGTTTTATCAATTGCCATACCTGTCGGTAAATTTCTAATCAGAAAGTCCGAAACAAACGGGATTGAAAGCTTTGGTTATGACGAGCTTGCGGAAAGTGAAACAAGTGCAGTCGGCAAGGCATATTACAAAACCTACGGCAGGGTTGAAAAGTTTTTCAGAGATAATGATATAAGTTATTCAAATGACTGGCGTTACAATGAGTTTTATGACAGAGTCCTTTCACTTGAAACGGCAAAAGCGGTCTGCGAGCTTGCAAAATCCGGCAATAAAAAGAATGATGTTGAAAACTATTTTATGTATGAAGCCCTCAATTCGGAAATCAGCCTTATTGAAGATAAGTATGTTTTCATTGACGGTGACAATTACAGGGATATTTTCACCTTAAAGCCCGATGAACTGAACGAAAAAATCAATGCGATTGATTCAATGCTTGAAAAATTAAAAGCACATATTCTTAAGGTCACAATATTTGATTTATATGAGTCAAATCTGGTTGAATATACGGCTGATGCAGAGCTTTCAAGGGATGAGCTTGCAAAAAAAGAAGCGGATTTCAAGAAAAATCCCGAAAATGCAAGGGCGGAATATGAGAGAGATTCGGCAGCCGCCAATCTTAAGAGGGCGGAAGCTCAGCTCTGGGGTGCAAAATTCCTTAAAAATAACAAATGCGATTACGATTCCTGGCAGTATGATGCCGTAAATTATACCCTTAATTATGCGGCAAACTCTTATGCTGACAGCGTTGCAATGAAAGAGAGCCTTTTCGTTGCAGGTGATGAGAGCAAAATATATAAAAGCTATGATGAATATGTTAAAATAATGCAGGAAAATGAAAAACGGTGTGATGAAGCCATCACACTCGTTAAGTATTCTCTTGAAAATAATATTCCTATACCCGAATGCTCGGAGAATTCGGAAAGGGCAGACTTCTATGATAATGCCGGAATTATGGCGATTATGATTGAACTGCTTATGGTTGCAATCGCCTGCACAACACTTTACAGCGAATATACCACCGGCTCAATCAGACTTTTGCTCATAAGACCGAAAAGCAGGTCAAAAATTTTACTCTCAAAGCTTCTGACGGTTATTATTTACGGTGCAGCTGCAATGGCGGCATCAATGCTGATAATTTTTGTGCTTGAAATTCTGCTCCATTCGGGTAACGATGTGAGCATACCGTATCTTTTAATGAGCAACAGCGGTGAAATAATAAAAATTCCTGCCGTTATTTATACGGTAATGAGAGTGAGTGTAAGAATTTTTTCGGGCTTTGTAATAATATCAGCCGTATTTATGATTTCAGCCCTGTTTAATAAGGGCGGAATATTGGCGCTTATGTTCGGTGCGGCGGGTGTTTGCGGCACATGGCTTGTGGCACTGATTTGTTCTGAATTTGCAGGCACATTGAAAACCGTTATCAGCTATACGGTTTTGCCGTATCTTGATTTGTCACGCTATATGGGCAACGCCGTAAAATCCTTCTGCGGTGATATATCGGTATTTGATGCAATAGACAGCACAATAGGCTTCAGCGCCGGGGTCGGTGTAATTCTGTGTGCGGCACATATTGCTCTGTTCCTCATAATAGCCTTTATCGGCTTTAACAAAAAGCAGATAAAGAACTGATTATCGGCTTATTCATACCTTGCTCTTATTCCGCCGATGAATTTGGGTCTTGTTCTGGCGGCGTTGAGCTTTGCAGAGCCGATTGTGTTTGCTTTAAGGCGAACGGGAACGGCAACTCTTTTAAGGTGCATACCGATAATGGTGTTGCCTATGTCAATGCCTGCATCTGCCTTGATTTCTTCAACCATAACAGGCTCCTTGAAATTCTTGTAAACCGTTGTACCGAATGAGCCGCCGGCGTGAATCTGCGGAACAACGCAGACCTGCTCATAGCCGTATTTTTCGGCTGTTGCTTTTTCAACAACAAGGGCTCTGTTAAGGTGCTCACAGCACTGCGCCGCAAGCTGAATGTTAAGCGGCTCAAAGGCGCTCATAAGTCCCTTGTAAATTTCTTCTGCTGTTTCAAGCGAACCGCTTGTGCCGATTCTTTCACCCAGCACCTCGCTTGTGCTGCAGCCGATAACTACAAGCTCACCGCCTATAAGACCTGCTGCTTCAATCAGCTCAAGGGCTGCGGCTTCAGCCTGTTCAAATATTGCACTCATTTTTTATTCCTCCTGTGATTTCTTTTCAGCTTTGAAAACCTTTTCAAAGGGCTTATAGAGAACAGCAGCAAACACAAGGGATGCCACGCTCTGAATGATGTTAAAGGGAATATTCAGTATTGCCCCCTCTGTAAGACCCATTGCAAAATATTCATAAAGAAAATATCCTGCGGTAATGATTGCTTCACCGATTAAGGCTGAAATAATCATTACCCATATTTTTTTGTTGTTGCGGCAAAGCAGAAAAACTGTCAGTGCTCCGATTCCCTTGAGCACGGCGGTTGCGGGAATGTAAACGGTGTAGCCCAAAATCAAATCGGAAAGAACTCCGCCGATTATTGCGGATATTATTCCGTAAGGGCCGGAGAATAAAACACCGTTAATCAAAAATGCATCACCGATGTTGAGAAAGCCGTTTCCGCCCGGTGCGGGTATATGAAGCACTGCGTTGAAAAGGCAGATAAGCGCCGCAAACAGCGAAGCGAATATTATTTTGTTTAATTTTCTCATTTTCATTGTATTGTCCTATTGCATATCCTGTTGTAAAATATTATAATCTTAATATATATTTTTGTCAAAGATAAATAATCATAAAAACTGCAGGGATGAACTTATGAATTTTATTGCTTATCACAAGAGCCTTGAGGTTCTTCATAAAAACTGCCTTGAGCCGAGGGCATATTTTATTCCTTATAAAACTGCCGAGGAGGCAAAAAGGGGTGACAGATATTCTTCCTCTTATTTTCAGCTGCTTAACGGAAAATGGAATTTCAGATTTTACAATACCTTTGAAGATGTTGAGGATGATTTTCTTTTTCTCGGCTTCAAAGAAAAAATTGATGTTCCCCGCTGCTGGCAGACATATACAGAGAGGAACTATGATGCACCTCTTTATTCAAACCTTAAATATCCTTTCCCCCTTGACCCTCCTTGTGTTCCCGTTGATAACCCCTGCGGACTTTACAGCAGAAGGGTTATAATCGAAAAGAAGCCCGGCAAAAAATACCGTATGAGCTTTGAGGGTGTTTCCTCCTGCTTCTATCTGTTTGTGAATAACAGCTTTGCGGCTTACAGCCAGGTTTCACACAGCACCTCCGAAATTGATGTTACGGATTATCTTGTCGGCGGCGAAAACAAAATTGATGTTCTCGTTGTAAAATGGTGTGACGGCACTTACCTTGAGGATCAGGATATGTTCCGCCTTTCGGGAATTTTCAGAGATTGCTATATCCTTGAAAGGGATGCAGACTGCATTGAGGATATATATCTGAGAACAGATGTTTCGGCTGATTTATCCCTTGCCGAAATCAAGGCGGAAATTAAGGGTAAAAAAGATTTCACCTTTGAACTGTTTGCTCCGGACGGAAAAAACGTTTCAAAAGGCAATGCGGATGTTATTAAAATTAAAAATCCCGTTTTATGGAATACGGAAAATCCGAAGCTTTACACCCTGATTATCCACAGCGGTAACGAGTATATTCCGTTCAGACTTGCCCTCAAAAAGCTTGAAATCCGCAAAAATGTTGCTTATTTCAATAATAAGCCCATTAAGCTTTACGGCATAAACAGGCATGACAGTAACCCCGAAACAGGCTACTACTGTGACCTTGAACATATGAAGCGTGATTTGTTCATCTTAAAGCAGGGCAATGTTAACACAATCAGAACCTCCCATTACCCGCCGAGCCCCCTGTTTATGGAGCTTTGCGATGAATACGGCTTTATGGTCTGCGATGAAGCGGATATCGAAACCCACGGAATGGGCTTTGAATATAAGGATACATGGGACTGGCCCAGATGGTCGTTCCTTTCAAGAAGTGACGACTGGGAGGAGGCTTATGTTGACAGGGCAAAGCGCCTTTTTGAAAGAGATAAAAACTTCGGCTGTGTAATAATGTGGTCGCTCGGCAATGAATCCGGCTGCGGAAAAAATCACAGACGGATGAGAGAATATATTAAGTCAAGGGATTCAAAGTGCATTGTTCATTATGAAAATGCTCACCTTGAATTCAAATCCGTTCCGAACGGAGAAAATTACAGCGATATTTCAGATGTTGAAAGCAGAATGTATGCGAGCCTTGATTATACAGAGGATTATGCAACAAATAAAGAGGCGAAAAAGCCGTTTTTCTTCTGCGAATTCAGTTGCTCAATGACAACGGGAGATATTCACGCCCATTGCGATTTGTTCCGCAAATATCCTGTAATTTTCGGCGGCTGTTACTGGGAGCTTACCGACCACGCCGTTTCAATCGGCAAGGGCAGGTTCAGATACGGCGGTGACTTCGGTGATTACCCGAATGATGATATATGCTGTGTTGACGGCGTAGTTTTCCCCGACAGAGCTCTGCGCCCCGGCTTTTATGATATGAAAAAGGGTTATGAGCCCTTTGAGTGTAAATTTGAAAACGGAAATCTGACCCTGTTTAACAGACAGTATTTTGAAAACCTGCAAAATGTTAACCTTGAGGTTAAGCTTGAAAACAGGGGTAAGGTAATATTCTCAACCGTTTTTGAAAATATCAGCGTTGCTCCGCAAAGCAGTCAGAGCTTCAAAATCGGCGCAAAAATTCCGAAATCCGATTTTCTTTATCTTACAGTCAGCCTGAAGCTTGCAAAGAAAACATTCTGGGCTTCAAAGGGCTACGAAATCGGCTTTAATCAGTTTGACCTTTCGTCAGCCGATGTTAAAAAAGAGGTCGTTAAGGAGCCTGCACCCGAAATCGCAGAGGGCTCGAGATTTGTTGAAATTACCGCAGGGGATGTAAAGTATATCTTCGATAAGCCCTACGGCACAATTTCCGGCATTGAAAAAGACGGCAAAAGGCTGCTTGCAGATAAGATTTTACCCGAAATCTGGAAAGCACCGGGCAATAACGAGCTCGGCAGGGCTGATGAATGCAGAAGTGCGGCAATGGATTGTGCAACCCTGCGTGCCTATGACTGCAAAATTCTGAAATCGAAAAAAGCGGTTAAAATTGAGTGCAACTGTTCAATCGGCGGTCCTATGGTTGTACCCGTTTTAAGCGGAAAAATGACCTATACATTTTTCGGTGACGGCAGTGTCGAAATCCGTTTCAGCGGCGAACTCCGTGAGCTTCTCAAAAAAATGGAGCTTCGGCTGCCGAGATTCGGCTTTAAGTTTACAATGCCCTCCGGCAACGAAAAAACGGAATATCTCGGCAAGGGTCCCGTTGAGTGCTATGCCGACAGGCATAAATCACAGCGCTTCGGCAGATTTGAAACAACGGCAGCCAAAAACTTTGTTCCCTATATCTTCCCCCTTGAAAACGGTGCACATTACGGCACGGTTGAGGGCAGGGTAGGTAACGGAAAAACAGGGCTTTGTTTTGAAGCGGTTGACGGCTCTGCATTCCTCTTCAATGCTTCTCATTTCACCCCCGGTGACCTTGATAAATGTGCTCACAATGATGAGCTTTCGGCGAGAAAAGAAACCTTTGTTTACTGCGATTACAAAATGGATATCCGTGGCGGCAGAGGTTATTATGAAGATGTTGAGCCCGAAAGAAAATGGGATTATGAGCCCATTGATTTTGCGGTAAAGGTTAAACCTTATTAAAAAAGGCGGTATATTTTATGAACGGATTAACAAAAAAGATTTTATCTGTTATCATTGCCCTTGCTGTGGTTGTAACTCCCCTTGCAACCTGCTTTGCAGGCTACAGAGTGATTGAGGGTACACAGGATTGCCCGTTTATCTACATCCACGGCTTTATGGGTAAATCGGTTTATCTTGATAAGGATGACCCGGACAGCATCCTTGCTTTTCCTCCGTCTGCGGATGAAATACTTTCTGTTGTAAAGGATAATTTAGGCAACATTCTTTCTTTCCTTATTACAAAGGATTACGACAGACTTGCAGAGGTTCTCATTGAGCCCTGCAGACAGCTTCTCTGCAAGGGTAATCTCGGCTATGACGGAGAAATTCCCAACAATTCCGGTATTCGCTTTGACTATCCGGCAAAAGAGCTTATCAACTCAAAATCACAGCTTTCATTTGATTATGACTGGCGGCTTGACCCGATTTATGTTGCAGAGCAGCTCAATGATTATATTGAATATGTCTGCGAGGCCTCCGGCTGTGACCGGGTCACACTTGAATGTCATTCATTCGGCGGTGTTGTCACCATTTCATATTTAACCCTTTACGGCTTGCAGCGTGTCAAGGGCGTCTGCTATAATTCAACCGCCATTTACGGCGAGGATTATACGGGAATGATGCTCTCCGGCGGCATAAAGGTTGAGGATGATTCCGTTACGGAGTTCCTTAAAGAAGCCCTCGGTGAAAACGAATACAGCAAGCTTTTTAACGGACTTTTTGATATTCTCAAGGCATCCGGCTTAACCGGTGATATATGCAATCTTGCAAACAACATTGTTAAATATTGCGGTGCAAGCGTTATCAGAGAGGTTGTTGCACCTATGTTTGCAGGCTGGCTGAGTATCTGGGCAATGATTCCCGACAGGTATGTTGATGCCTGTAAGGATTATGTTTTCAACAACATTTATAAGGATGACGGCATTGACCATTCCGGCCTTATTGCAAAGATTGATGATTACAACACAAGGGTCAGAGCACATAAAACTGAAACACTTCTTGCACAGAATGAAATTGCAAATGTTTACTGCATTGCAAGGTACGGCTACTGCTCCGTTCCCACCTCCGATTCCTGGTCAAATATGTCGGATTCCGTTATTGACCTTAAATATGCTTCATGGGGTGCAACCTGCGGTAAATATAATGAAAAGCTTTCAAAGAGCTACATTGCCTCCCACGATTCAAAATATATTTCACCCGATGAAAATGTTGATGCTTCAACCTGCCTTTTTCCGGAGCAGACATGGTTCTTAAGAGGTATGAAGCACTCTGAAAATAACGACAGCTTCGATGAAATGATGCTTGAACTGCTTTGCTATGACGGTCAGGCAACGGTTGACACCTTTGAACAGTATCCGCAGTTCCTTTATTTTGACAGAGAAGCCGATTGCGTTGTGCCCGATTACGGTACTCCTGCCGCCGCACCTACGGTTTGGGACAGAATTTTCGCTTTCTGTATAAGGATTATTACGGGCTTCAGAAATTTCTTTAACGATATTAAATGGTTAATCACACTCAGATAAATAAAGAGGTAAAATTATGAGTAAAAAAATACTTGTTGCCGGTCTCGGCCACGGCGGAATAGCAACTGCCGCCATTCTTGCACAGAACGGCTTTGATGTTACGGTTTATGAAGCAAAAAAAGAGGGCACTCTCGGTTATGACTGGACCGATATTTTTGCCCCCGGTGCTCTCGGCATTGCGGGTATCCCAATGCCGGATGAGGATAAATGGTCATATAAAGAGGATATGACATTTTTCGGTCCCTCCGAAACTGTCGGTCTCCGTCAGCATGTTCCGCAGGATGACCTTGAAATCAAGCTTGAAAGAAAAGATATTTACGACCATCTCATAAATCACGCACTTAAATGCGGTGTTAAAATCATTTATGAGTGTGCAGTTCTCGGCCCTGTCATGATAGGCAGCCGTGTTATCGGCTTAAAGACCGAAAAGGGCGATTTTTACGGCGATATGGTAATTGATGCATGCGGTATGAATTCACCTGTCAGAATGAATCTGCCCGATGCCCTCGGCATTGAGAAGAATGTTGCAAGGCACGAGAAAATCACCATTTACAGAGCGTTCTTCAACAAGGCAAGCGATGAAGAGGTTGATGCGAAATTCAAGGTAACCGTTTTTAAGGACGGTAAGCTCGGCGTTTGCTGGGTTGCAAGCGAAGAGGAGCATACGGATGTTCTTATCGGCAGATTTGAAGATTTTGATATGGATGAGGTCAACCGTTTCTGCGAGGTTCTCCGCAAGGATAATCCGAGGCTCGGCACGGAAATTGTCAGAGGCGGTCAGTTTGTTGAAATTCCCGTTCGTCAGCCACTGTCACTTATGGTTGCGGACGGCTATGCCGCAATCGGTGACAGCGCATTTATGACTGTTCCCGTTATCGGCTCCGGCATTGCAAACTGTCTGCGTGCTTCAAGAATACTTGCCGATACGATTATTGCAGACAAATTTGAGCTTTATTCAAGAGAAACGCTCTGGGCTTACCAGTATAATTTCTTCAAATCCCTCGGCGGCGGACTTGCTCCCCTTGCGGCGGCAAAGCTTCTGCTTCTTGACCTTACACCCGAAGAGGTAGATTATGTATTCAGCAGCGGAATGGTCAATGAAGATAATGTTACAATCGGCGGTAGCTTTACAAGTATTACAAAGATAAATTTTGAGGTTCTTGACCTTGTTAAGAAAGCAAAGCTCGTCTGTCAGAATCAGTCACTTCTTAAAAAATTGCCGGGCTGCGGACTCCGTATAGGCAGAGCGATGACAACCTGTGCTCTTATTCCGAAAAATTACAATCCCTCAAGAGTAATGGCATGGAAAACAATGTATGAGGGCACATTCAAGCTGCACAGATAAAGATGAGCAAAAGAAAAGGAAAAATATGTCTTGTTCTGGCGGCTCTTTGCTGGGGGCTTGCCGGGGTATGCGTTAAGTCCATATCCTGGAATTCAATGCCCCTTATGGCGTGCCGAAGCTTCATTTCCCTTATAATGCTGTTTATCGTTAAGGGAAATAAAAAACTGAGCTTTAAGAAAAACAATGTTATCGGTGCTCTTTTTATGAGCTTTACCGGTATTCTCTACATTCTTTCGATTAAGCTCACAACTGCGGGCACGGCAATCGTTTTGCAGTATATTGCACCAATCCTTGTTTTTCTTTATGCCGTTATTTTTCAAAAGAAAAAGGCAAAGCCCTATGAATATCTGATTACCGCAATGGTGTTTTTCGGCATTTTTCTTTCCTTTGCGGACGGCCTTGATTCCACCCGTGTTTTAGGCAACATTCTCGGCGTTCTTTCCGGCATCACCTTTGCCGGCCAGATAATCACAATGAACAGGGCGGATGTTTCATCAGAGGACAGCTTGATAATAAGTAACCTTATCAGCTTTGCTGCAAGCTTACCGTTTATGTTTTTTGATGACAGTATGGTGTTTGATGCAAAAAATATTGTTTGGATTCTTGTGCTTGGCGTTGTTCAGTACGGAATGGCAAATATATTATTCTCAAAGGGAATTAAGTGTGTTGATAAGGTTGAAGCATCTCTTATTCTGACTATTGAGCCTATTTTCAATCCCATTCCCGTTGCAATATTCTGCAATGAAATGATGGGCGTTAAAGCAATTATCGGCTTTATTATCGTTATTGCATTTGTTACTCTTTACGGTGTATTGAGTGAAAAAAATAACGGAATAAAAACTGACAAATAAAATCCGAAAGGGGATTAAAAATATGAAAATTACATTTATGGGTGCAGGCAGTACCGTTTTTGCAAGAAATGTTCTCGGTGACTGTATGTGCTCCGAAGCACTCAGAGATTCTGTTTTTGCTCTTTATGACATTGACGGTGAAAGACTTGAGCAGAGCCGTGTTATTCTTGAAGCAATCAGAAAATCAAAGGGAAATTACGGCAAAATCGAATGTTACCTCGGTGTTGAAAACAGAAAGGAAGCCCTCAGAGGTGCCAACTTTGTTGTTGATGCCATTCAGGTCGGTCTTTATGATCCCTGCACAATAATCGACTTTGAGGTGCCCAAGAAATACGGCCTTCGCCAGACTATTGCAGATACTCTCGGAATCGGCGGTATTATGCGTGCATTGAGAACTATTCCCGTTCTTGAGGACTTTGCAAGAGATATGGAAGAGGTTTGCCCCGATGCCCTGTTCTTGAATTACACCAACCCTATGGCAATGCTTTCCGGCTATATGCAGAGATATACAGGTGTAAAAACAGTAGGCCTTTGCCACAGCGTTCAGGTGTGCAGTGAATCCCTCCTTAACGAGGTCGGTATGCAGGATAAGCTTGAGGGCAGAAAAGAGCTTATTGCCGGTATCAACCATATGGCATGGCTCCTTGAAATTCAGGATAAGGACGGTAACGACCTTTACCCCGAAATCAAGGCAAGACTTGAAAAGACAAATTATAAGCTTGATGACCCCGAATGTTATAATAAAGTTCGTCTTGAATACATTAAGAACTTCGGTTATTACTGCACCGAATCAAGCGAGCATAATGCCGAATATAATATGTTCTATATTAAATCAAAGTATCCGGAGCTTATTGAAAGATACAATATTCCTCTTGATGAATATCCCCGCCGCTGTGTAAATCAGATTGCAGGCTGGAAAAAGGAATATGCAGAAATGCTTGAAAACGGCGTCAAGGAGCATAACCGTTCTCACGAATATGCTTCACGCATTATGGAAGCTGTTGTTACATCACAGGCATATCAGATTGGCGGTAATGTTCTCAATGAGGACCACCTTATCACCAACCTGCCTGCGGAGGCCTGTGTTGAGGTTCCCTGCCTTGTAAACGGCCACGGCGTTCACCCCTGCCATGTAGGTGCTCTCCCCGTTCAGTGTGCCGCAATGAATATGACAAACATCAATGTTCAGCTTCTTACAATTGAAGCGGCAAAAACCAAAAAGCTTGAGCATATTTATCAGGCGGCAATGCTTGACCCCCATACAGGCAGCGAGCTTGATATTGATACAATCAAGAAAATGGTTGATGACCTTATTGCTGCTCACGGCGATTATCTTCCCAAATATCACTAAACATCCGCATACGGCAGTCAGAAATGACTGCCGTGCTTTTTCAGCCAAGGCGATTTCTCAAAGTAAATTCCACAGTAGGAGAGAAGTGGAATTTACATTGAGAAACAAGGGAAAGATGAAGAAGTAAAAGGTCAAAAAAGGAAAAAAGAAGCGAGAAAGGGCACAATATTGCAATTAAAGAGTAAAA
>JAZLIZ010000062.1:0-1518 GCA_045617665.1 Acutalibacteraceae bacterium
AAGGGAACAAGCTGAATACGCATATCATCAAACAACGGAGCGAATTTCACACACCAATTGCTGATAGTGGTATGAGAAACATTTATGTTAAAGACCGTTTTCAGAATCAAACTGATATTGCGAAAAGAGTTTTTACCAAGATAAAACATTGATAAAGCCGTAATAATGGTTTGAACGGGATAACGCATACGCTTGAAGTTATGTTTTCCGAAAAGAGAAGACATAGACGGAGCTGTAACAGCAGCGGATTTCCATTCAAAGAAAGAGTGGTTGCACCGTTTGTCACTACAGCGATAATTAGAGTAATGCTCATAATTGTGATGCAGAAAGCTTGCCTTTCCGCACACAGGGCAAGGCGGATACTTCCGCCGACAATTTGCCCCCTCCGCCCTCGGGCGTTCGGGTGCAAATTGGTGATGACAGTTCCGGCAAATATACTTCTGATAACCGTCAGGATCTTTGCCGTAACGATAAAATGAATGATTGTTGTTGCATTTCGGGCATGTAATGTGATATGATTTCATCATGAGAACCTCTCTTTTCTTAGGAGTATTTTGTTTTTGTGGTGAAACCATTGTACCATAAGGCTTGAGAGGTTCTCAACTTTCATTTAAGTTTACAATACGAAAATAATATAACGGAGGAAAGAATATGAAAAGATTTTTTAGCGTTTTAATGGCAGTTATCACGATATTTTCTGCTATGACTATCGGCTTTACGGACTGTGCCTTCGCGGCTGATGAAGCCTACTGCAAAATAAAGAAGACAGATGCGTTGGTATTGATAAATCCGCTTATGAAGCTTGAGCTTTACGCCGACTGGTATGCTGATGAAGATTGTGAGCTTGTGTGGAGCGTTGAGGGCAAAAGCAGATTTGTGAACGGCGAAACAGAGAAAAACGCAAAGGGTGAAAATGCTGAACTGTTATTCATAGATGATTCTACAGTCATTCTGAAGCTTGTTGCGCCAGACGGAAGAGTTCTTGCCGAGAACGAAATGTTTTTGAAATCCTATGCTCACAATGGCGCTGATTTTTTTGAAAATATAAAAACTGATATCGCATTTATTCTGGCAATTTTATACGGCTTTATTGGTTCGTTTTTCTACGCCGTGACAGGACGAATCTGATAAAAAGCGATACATAAAAAAGTGTGAGGGAGCTGCTCAAAAAGGCAGCTCCCTCAATTTTATCTTTTTATAAATTCTTCTCTGATTCCTGCTTTTCTTCTTTACGCAGGGCGGTGGGGGACTGATAAAAATGCTCTCTGAATTTTCGGTTGAAGGTGCGGATGTTTGAATACCGCGCACTTTTGGCAATATCAGCAATTTTCATATCAGTTGTGCGAAGAAGCATCTGCGCGTAGGATATTCTTAATTCATCAAGATACCCTGCAAAGCCGAGCCCGTTAAAGCCGCTGAGAACCCTGCTCAGATAGCTCGCCGATGTGCCGACGGCTCGTGCCACCTGCGGCAGAGTCAGCTTCTCTTTGTAATGGGTGCGCATATATTTTGTGGCGT
>JAZLIZ010000063.1:0-1399 GCA_045617665.1 Acutalibacteraceae bacterium
CCTGCGTTTGCGCCGCCCTGAAAACGAATAACGATATCTGCCTTTTCGGCAAACATATCGGTGATTTTACCTTTGCCTTCATCGCCCCAGTTGGCGCCTACGATAGCTTTAACCATAAGGTTGCACCTCCAAAAAATATAAACAAGCGTCAATAACGCATTGCGTAAAAATACAGTTTATTATACCGCAAAAGGACGTATTCTGTCAACAAAAAGCAAACTATTATTTAACGAAAATACATTGCAATATTTTGCTTTTTATGGTAACATATCACAAGAGCGCAAACAAAAAAGCCCGGCATAAGCCGAGCTTTCTGTAATCATTCTGCTGCGTTTTCTTCTGCTTCCGCTTCGGGCTTTTTGTGCCTGTGAATAACAAAGCGGTTGAGAGGATAAGTCCAGAGTGTGGGGATTGCCATGCCGATAACCTTGATGATGAGGTCCCATACGCCGCCGATAAGGTTGCGGTTCTGTGCGAAGGTTGTCATAGCGGAGCCAATCCAGCCGTTTGCGAATATTGTGAATATAACCATAAGAACATAAAGGAAAGTGCTCAGCGCAACGTTTGAATCAGCCTTGAAGGTGATTTTGCGGTTCATTATGAAAGCAATGGCATATCCGATTGTTGTTGAAATAAAATATGCGAAAAGATAGCCCTTTGAATTGATGCCTATCATATTAAGCGTGGGATTTGTGATTTTAACGTTCAGAAGATTTACAAAAACAACGTTAAGCAGAAGCATATGAACGCCCAGCTCAATAAGCGAGGAGCTTGCGCCGGCAAATGTGAATTTGATAAATTTCCACAGCTCCTTGTATTTTTCGGTAAAGCCGCCCGACTTCTTTTCTTTATCGTTACTCATAAAAAAACTCCCTTTCAATTGATAGATTAATTATAAAGCAATATCAAAAATCCGTCAATACTTAATTTGTGTAAATAAATTAAAAGGTGGAATAACAATGAAAACCTTGAAATTCAACAAAAACGGCAAATTCAGAATCCTTCAGATTTCCGATTTGCAGGACACAAAAGCGACGTCCGTTGACACCCTTCATTTTCTTGAAGCCGCCATTCCCGAGCTGAAGCCCGACCTGATTGTTTTAACAGGCGACCAGCTTGACGTTGTGGGATTATGGGGCAAGGGCGAAAAGCTTGAAAAGAATGTCCGTCAGGCGATTATGGGTATTATGGCACCCATCAGAGCTTCGGGAATACCCTTCATCTTAACCTTCGGCAACCATGACTGCCAGACGGGTATGCCCAACGCAGAGCAGGCGAAGATTTACGCGGAAATTGAAAACTGCATCTGCTTTGATGACCTTAACGACGGCAGACCCGACACAGGCACGTTTAATCAGATAATCATGTCATCAGACGGCACAAAGCCCGCGATGAATAT
>JAZLIZ010000064.1:0-89288 GCA_045617665.1 Acutalibacteraceae bacterium
TTTCGCCGCAAAGATCTCCAAGGCGAAGCACAAAAGTATATTCCTTCGAATCGGGGTTTTCGTTGACGTAGTTTCTGATAAAGTCAAGGGCCTCTGCTTTGTTCGAACAGATAATATTGGCAGCGGGTACCGAGTAGTTCATGCCGACAGGACACGCAAGATGCACGTGCGAGTCCATGAGTGCGGGCGTGACGAACTTTCCGCCGAGATCAACGACCTCGCCCTCAAAGTCCTTGAGACCTTCCTCATCGCCGACATAGACGAACTTGCCGTCCTTAACGGCGAATGCGGAAGCGTTCAGATGCTTTACATCGGAGGTGAATACCTTTGCGTTTTTGATGATTTTGTCAACCTTCATGAAAAATTCTCCTTTTATGTTTTTCGTGTACAGTTTTTCGCTGCAGATATGGATCAGCAGGAACGCTTGGAGGCTCCGTTGCCGAGGCGCTTTGCCCATGACATCATCAGATCTTCTCTTCTGCCGAGAATGTCCTTCTGCATTCCGATCTCATCGGAAAATACCATAGTCTGACGGTCATCACCGGAGAACTTCTTCCACTCGTGCTTTGCGGTGGAGGGGTTGCCGGTCTTGGCAAAATTGACCCACATCTCCTTGATCTCGTGCCGGAGTTCGCACTCCTTCGGAGGGAAGGTCTCTCCCACATGATGCATATCGTTATCAAAGATATACGGAAACTCGCCGCCGTGAAAAACACCGTAAAGTTCGTTCACGCCGGGCTTTTCCATATAGTACATATATACATTGCCGCCGGCTGCGGAGTGCCGGATCGCCATATTCGTATTTCCGGCACGGAAGTTCAGATCTGCGCCATACTGCTGCAGCCGCTCCAGCTCGTCTTCCTCCGCCAGGGTTGCCATGAATTGATCGAACATGACCTTTTCTTCGTCATTCAGGAAGGTCCTGTCCTTGCGGGCAACATAACGGAGCATTTCCAGGAACGGCGCCTCACCGCCTTCGATCGGCATAAAATATTTCACCTCGTCACGGTTCGAGCCGATCAGCAGATCATATTTTGCACGCTTCTCATCAGGGCGTTTAATTCTTCGGGTGTTTTCATACTGTCTATCTCCCTTCAAAATTTGATTCTATCTCGCCCGCCAGATGCCGGTATTGGGATCATAGAAAAGAGTCTTTCCGCATCCGGTGCATTTATACTGGGATACACCGCCACTTGTGTCAAATATAAATACCAGTTCGCCGCCGCACAGGAAGCAGATATCGCCTCCCTCATATGCGCCACCGGTTACCTGCTCCAGTTCGTCATCGTTCAGCTCCGCAAGCTTCTTGCTCACGGTTTCGACTTCCTTTTTCAGGGCGTTTAATTCTTCTTTCGTTTTCATGGGGCTTTCTCCTTTCGATGTATATGTCGTCCACGTCAGCAGCCCGAACGATACGCCTCGGTATGTCCGGTCATATTTCATTCGACTTGGATATCAATGGGAACGCACAGAGGAATCTCCGGGATATCCGGACGCGGGATAGGTATGGCTCGTGTACTGATCGGCCACACCACCGGCATATGTGCCGCCCGCGCTCTGATCGTATTTATCATATGCGCCGCCGGAGACCTGCGCAAGCTCTTCATCCGTCAACTCATGCAGCTTCCTGCTCACGGTTTCGACTTCCTCTTTGAGGGCGTTCAGTTCTTCTTTGGATTTCATGGGGGTATCTCCTTTCAAAAGCCTCCCCTGTGCAAGGGGAGGTGGTTGAGCGAAGCGAAACCGGATGGGTTGCCGGAATAAACGACAATCCCTCAGTCAGCTTCGCTGACAGCTCCCTTTACACAAGGGAGCCTGCGGCGGCAGATGCGAAGATGTCAGATGCCGGATTTTTATAAAGCGGGGCACGCACTCATTTCATGTCTCCCCACCGAGAATGGTGGTCTTAAGTTTAGCTTTCTGGTCGATCGTAACGCCGCCGGTGACCTGCGCAAGCTCCTCATCCGTCAGCTCATGCAGCTTCCTGCACACGGTTTCCACTTCCTCTTTCATGGCGTTCAGTTCTTCTTTGGTTTTCATAGGTTTTGCTCCTTTCAGATTTTGATTTCATTTCTTAGTACGCAGCAGAACGAAAATTGTTACAGCTTCGGCAAGATTTTTTCTTACATCTCTTTATACGAACGAAACGGAAAAAGGGCTACTGATTTTTTGAAATTTTTCAGATTTCCAAAAACTGTAATGCAAGGATAAAAAACTCCATATTCATTATAAGCCGAAACCCGCCGATTTTCAATAGTCCGTTCGTAACATTTTTGTGTTATCGGCTATTATCTTTTAGTATCTCTTTGTAGATTTAAGCGACAAATAAGCTGCAAGCCCGTTTGACGATTAAATAAATATTCAAAGAAAACGCTGTATATTATGTATTTCAAACGATTATATGCAATATATAGCGTTATTTATTCAGTTTTGAAATTAGCAATATAGTAATGCAAACATAACTCTTTTTGCTATATGGCAGATAAATACATATACCGTTAAATGGGTTTCGGACGGCAAAATCATAAAAACAGATTCAGTTACCTACGGAGATCCAATAATCAAGCCTGTAAATCCACAAAAAGAAAGCAAAATATTTGTAGGTTGGAGTCCTGCCATTCCGTCAACTATGCCTGCAAATGACATAACCTTTACAGCTCAGTTTAAAGATCCTAATCCTACGGAAAATACGGTAATAAAATCATTCAGCGGTACAAAAGCAATCAACTGCAAGGAAAAAGTTCACATAATTGCTTACGCAGAAAAACTACCTGAAGGTTATGCCATAGCAATTTACGAAGGTTCATCGGTTAAAGCAAAAGCTGTTGCCGATGAGAACAAAAAAGCAAGCGTTGAATGGACTTCAGAAAACCTTACCGCAAACAAAACATACAGCGTTAAGATTATTGATGTAGCCGGGAGAGTTCAAAAAGACAATAACGAATGTAATCTTGAAAAAATAATTGTTATCAATGTAAATGCAGGCTTCTTTAAGAAACTGATTGCATTTTTCAAAGGTCTGTTTGGTTCGCTTGCAACAATTGACATTAAGCCGTAATAATCCAAAACAACTCTGAATATTCAGCACAAAATATCCGCCACTCAATTAAGAGCAGCGGATATTTTGTGATAAAGTTTATCAGTACTCTGTACGCCGTTAAATCTTGATTTTTTTGAACAAATGCGGATACAATCCAATGATGGCAAAGGTGGAAACCGCATATCTTACCAAACGGAAAACAAGTGAGAGCATTTCTGCGGTGATTGCCTTTTCGGGGATTTTCAGCAATGCACTTACAAGAGCAAAAACCACAACGCCCAGAACGGGTCTTAAAATGTAGCTCCACCATTTTTTTGCCGGCTCAAAGCCGACAAATTTTTCTTCGTAAACAAAGCCGAGGAGCAGGCCGAGGGTAAGACCCCAGGATGACCAGAACTCATTATCACGGCAGAAGAAAAATCCTGCACTGCCAATCAGAAGAATACCGACAAAAGCGATTTTATAACCGAATTTGTTTTCTGCCGCACCTAAAACGAACACCATAATTATGCCGGTAATCCAGCCGAGCAAAACATCAGTCGGGTAGTGAACACCGAGGTAAACACGGGAAATGCCGATAAACAACGGAAGAAAAATTCCAAGCAGAACAAACAGCAGCTTCTTTATTCTGTATACAAGAGTACCGTAAACCGCAACAGACATTGAAGCGTGAAGGCTCGGCATAGAGAAGCCCTGTGTCACAGGCGACATAATGTCATCCTCCGGGTGGGCGGCACGAATACACTTGATACTTTTATTATCCATATAGGGTCTGCGGCGCATAGCCAGACCCTTGATAATTGTTCCGAAAATCATTGTGCCGGAAAGTGCAAGTGAAACCTTGCGGCCTAACTCCTTATTGAAGCACCAATAAACAAGCCCGAGAACAACTATGATAAGATATTCTTCTCCGAGCATTGAAAAAAATGCTGCAACAGCGGTGAGAAAGCTGCCTGCAACGGATTGAATCGTCTCCATCAGGCGAAGCTCCCAGTCAAAGAAAAAGACATTACCCATTAAATAAATCATTCCTTTCTTTTTGTTTGCGGCTTTTGGCATTGAGCCGATATATCACTTTGTTTTTTTAATCAGCCCATCCCTGTTTATATTAAGGTCATTGTAATGCATTACAGCCGAATTTGTCAATAAATTTGAGAAAAAATGTGAATGTAAGCAAAAATCGGTGCTTTGCAAATCCTCCGCAATAAAAATTCTTGCACTGTGAATATATTATGTGTTAAACTTGAAGCAGACAGCAAAGCATTTTTGACTGACAGGGAGGATTTTTATGCTGCAAACAATAATAGCAACAATTCTTGCGTTTCTGACCTCGTTTTCACAGCTTATTTTTACACCGAATGTTATCAGAGTTGACTTTGACAATGTTGTTGATGAAATCAGACCCGTTCATAATGTCGGCAGAATGCCGGAATATGAGCTTAACAGCGAAATAAATAAGGTTTTCACCGAGGCGAATATGACCTCATGCAGAACTCACGATATAAACTGCACGGATATTCACCGTATTTTCCCCGATTTTTCGGCAGATGTAAACGATGAAAGCTCTTATCACTTTGAAGAAAGCGACAAGGTGCTTGCCGCTATTGTTGATACGGGTATGAAGCCGTTTTTCCGCCTCGGCATTTCTTACAGCAACGCACAAAAAGACCACGCTCTTCTTTTACCGCCCACGGATTATACCAAGTGGGCGCAGATTTGCGAGCATATAATCCTGCATTATAACGAGGGCTGGGCAGACGGCTTCAATTATGATATTGAATACTGGGAAATATGGAACGAGCCGGACGGAGGCAAATATGAAGAAATTTCCGAAACGGAATTTGTGACGGAGAATGTTTTCTGGCACGGCACACCCGAAGAATTTTACCGCCTTTATGATGTTTCTGCAAACTATCTGAAAAGCAAATTCCCGAAGCTTAAAATAGGCGGCTACGGCTCCTGCGGTTTTTATGCATTGACAAAAACAAATAATGTAAAATCGGGTGCTCCCGCTTATAACAAATATTTTGTCGAATTCTTTCAGGGATTTATGGATTATATAAAAGAACATAAACCGCCAATGGATTTCTTCAGCTGGCACAGTTACACAACAACCGAGGTAAATACACGCTGGATAAAATATGTTAATGAAAATCTTGAAAAAGCAGGCTACGGCGATTCGGAAGTAATCTGCGACGAGTGGAACTATAATCCCACGGAAAACGATAAGCTTGACCGCCGCTACGGTGCAAATCAAGCCTCAATGCTGTGTATGTTCCAGAATGAGGGGCTTGATTCGGCATATTATTATTGCGGAATTGCCACAGGCGCACTTCACGCAGGTATGTTCCTGAAGGGCGGCACACCCTCCACGGCATATTACAGCTTCTGGGCATTCGGTCAGCTTTATAAACTGGGCTATCAGGCTGAAATAAAGAATATGAAGCTTCGCAAGGACTTATATGCCCTTGCCGCAACGGGAAATAGCGGACAGGCAATGCTTATTGCAAATGTATCCGAAAAGAAAGACAGAAAGCTTAAAATTGATGCAGGTGAATACACGGTTGACAAGGTAATGACGGTTAATGAAAACTGTGAATGGGTTGAAATTCCGCTCCCCGAAAAAATCGAAAGCGGTTCAATGCTTTACATTACCTTTAAGGCTCCCGCCGTTCCCGAAACGATTTCAGCGCCCCATGACGGCAGTGAAATGCGCCTTATGTGGAATGATGAATTTAACTCGGATTCTATTGACAGTGCTAAATGGAATTTTCGTGCAAAGATGAATCAGAGCGATATTAAAAACAGCACGGATGAACGCAATGTAGCAGTTGAAAACGGCAAGCTTGTTATGCGAACATGGAAAGAGGCTGACGGTAAATACTCAACAAACACATCCGTTACAACAGACGGAGCAATGAGCTTTAAATACGGCTACCTTGAAATAAATGCAAATGTGCCCTTTGTTGAAGGCTGCTGGCCCTCATTCTGGATGCAGTCAAAGGATATTCACCGTTCCGTTCCCTATATGACGGAAATAGATGTGTTTGAAATTTATGATACTCAAAACGAGGTCAGCTCCGATATCCATAAATGGTATTCCGGTGAAGAGCATTATCATGCAGGCGGCAGAAAATGGAGCTATAAATTCAAAAAGAGTTATAACCTCAATAATGAATATCACCGTTACGGCTTCGGCTGGACACCCGATGAAATCTATTTTACCGTTGACGGAAAGATTTATTGCAGATATGATTTATCACAGGATTTCGGTGACAGAGGTGACGGAATGCAGGGCTTCCATGACCCGGTTTACATCATTTTCAACAATTTCATTTTCACCGAAAATTCCTCGTGGAAAAATCCGCCCGTAAACGATAAAACAGAGTGGCCCATAACATACAGTATTGACTGGATTCGCCTTTATCAAAAGGTCGGCGAGGGCACAGTTTATGACGATACCGGCCATTGATTTCTTTTGAGTAATTGTTGTATTCAGCAAAAAAAAGAGGAGAATATATAATGAAAGTAATCGCATTTTTTGAAAGTATTATAATCGCAATTTCCTGCTTCTTTTGCAGTATTTTCAATTTGCCCGATAAAAATGTTGAGGCACTTATTGAAAACAACGGCGGATTTATGTACGGTATCTGCCACCCGAACGAGGATTACGAAAAGCTCAGCGAAGCGGGGCTTAAATGGGTAAGATTTGACATCCCCTGCCCCTTTGATGCAAAGGGCTACATTGAGGGCTATGAGAGAACGGAATACAAGGCGTTCAAGGAGCGCTGTAAGGCATATACCGAAAGAGGCTTTAAGGTTATGGCGGTAACGCCCTATCCGAGAGATTACATAAATTCAATGGGCTTTAACCCCATTGAAGATACCGAAAAGACAAAAAAGCTTGCGGTTTATCTTTATAACGACCTGAAGGATATTACGGGTGCATTTCAGATTACAAACGAAATGGGACTTGTCGGCTTTATGCATCCCCTCACCCTTGAGCAGGCGGCTGAGTATATCGGCATACAGCTTGAAGCCATAAGCGAAGTAAAGGATGAAAGCTTTCCGATAGGTTATAACTCGGCTGATTTAATTCAGGTCAGCAGAGAGCTGCATAAGCTTATGAAGCCCTATCTTAAATACTGCGATTATGTTGGCATTGACCTTTACACAGGCGTTCAGGGCAAGGCGAAAGCAAAGGATTACTCCAAAAAGGTTCAGAAGCTTTACAGAATGACAAAAAAGCCCATAATCCTTGAAGAATTCGGATTCTGGAGTGTTGGCGGACAGAAATCGGCAGAAGAAAAGGCGGAAATTCTCGGTATTTACGGCTATTCGACAGAGGCAGAGGCAATAGGTGCAGGCGCCGAATTTATAAGCAGGCTTCCGTCATCCTTCCGCAACACCTTAAGCCTTGAGCATCCCGGTGAGGAGGAAAACTGGGCAAGCCTTGTATTCAGCCAGTATTCAAGCCATTTTTACGGTGAAACATCACCTGACACCATAGAAAACATACCCCACACACCCGAGGGACAGGCACAGTATTTCAAATCGGTTATGTCGGAACTCAGAAAGCAGAAATGCCTTGCCGGTATGATTATTTACTGCTGCCAGGATATGGAAAAATGCTGGGTTTGCGGCCACGAATGGTGCCCCTTTGAAACAAAATGGGGAATATTCAACATTGACGGCACACCAAAGCCGGCATACGAGGCAATCAAGGAATTTATAGCCGAAAATCCCTGATTTATCTGAATAAGACTAACTCCTGACTGTGGTGAAATTTACACTTCGCCACAGTCTTTTATTATTGCCGAAAAATTATAAAATTTTACCTTGTAATTTTCAGCCTTTTTATATATAATATATTCTGTATAATGGTCAAGGTGAGTTTTATTCTCATTTTGTAAAATATTCAAGGAGTGCTGAGCAATATGAAAAAGTATGTAATTTCTTACGATATCGGAACCACCGGTGTTAAAACCTGCATTTTTGAGATTGAAAAAGAAATTAAACTGATTTCCGCAGCCATGGAGGGCTATCAGCTTTATATTTTCCCGGACGGCGGTGCAGAGCAGGACCCCGAAGAATGGTGGTCAGCTCTTTGCAACACCACCAACAAGGTGTTTGCCGATTGTGATGTTACTCCGGATATGATTGAGGGTATTTCATTCTGCTCACAGATGCAGGGTCTTGTGCTTGTCGATAAGGACGGAAAGCCCGTTCACAGAGCATTCAGCTATATGGACCAGAGAGCAAAGGAGCAGATTAAAAAGTATATGGCTTACGGCCCGCAGATTGCCGGAGCAAACATTTTCAAGCTCATCCCCTCTTTGATTGAAACAGGTGCCGTTTCCTGTTCGGTAAAAGACCCTGTTTATAAATATCACTGGCTTAAGGATAATGAGCCGGAAAGCTTTAAGAGAGTTCATAAATGGCTCGATGTTAAGGAATATCTCATTGCAAGAATGACGGGCAAATTCATTATGACACCCGACTCTGCATTCGGAACCCTGCTTTACAATATCAAGACAAGAGAATGGAGCAAAAAAATCTGCAAAATTCTCGATGTTAACCCGGCTCATCTCCCCGAAATCGTTGAATGTACCGATAAGGTCGGCGGTCTGACGGAAGAAGCCGCTTCACAGCTCGGTCTTAAAGCCGGAACGGCAGTTTTCGGCGGCGGCGGTGATGCTTCACTTATCGGTGTCGGTGCAGGAAGCACAAAAATGGGTGACACTCACATTTATCAGGGAACATCCGGCTGGGTTTCAACCGTTGTTGACAAGAGTATTGTTGACACCTCTGCAATGATTGCCGCAATAGTCGGTGCTCAAAAGGGTGCATTCAACTATTTTGCAGAGCTTGAAACCGCAGGCAAGTGCCTTGAATGGGTCAAGGACCATCTTGCACTTGACGAAATCGGAATCTACCTCAAAAAAGAGCATGTTGCAGAATCAAAGGAAGCCATTTACACTTCGCTTTACGATTATCTTTCAAAGGTTATCAGCGAAACTCCCGTAGGCTGTGACGGAATAATATTCACCCCCTGGCTTCACGGCAACCGCTGTCCCTTTGAAGACCCCAACGCAAGAGGAATGTTCTTCAACATTTCACTTGAAACAGGCAAAACGCAGATGATAAGAGCGGTTATTGAGGGCGTTTGTATGCATCTTCGCTGGTTCCTTGAAACACAGGATAAAAAAATCAAGACCTCCGACACAGTCCGTTTTGTCGGCGGCGGTGCTCTGAGCGATGTAACCTGCCAGATTCTTTCCGATATCACCGGCAAAACCGTTGAAACGGTTGACAGCCCCCAGAATGTCGGTGCAGTCGGTGCGGCGGTTATTATGGCAGTCGGCCTCGGGATAATTGACGATGTTGATAACGCAAATTCGCTTGTTCCGGCAAAGAAAACCTTTAAGCCGAATTTTGAAAATAAAAAGATTTATGACAGAAACTTTGAGGTCTATAAAACACTTTACATTAACAACAAGAAAGCTTTTGCTTCACTTAACGCATAAGAGGAGGAAAACAAAATGAAAAAATATGTTGCACTGGTTTTAACAATGATTACTATTGCCGCCTGCTTCACGGCCTGCGGTAAAAAGATTAAAATTCCCAAGGTTCAGGGTGCTGAGGTTGTAACCGACCAGATAGGCGCCTTTTACCCCGTTGCCACCGAAAAGGACGGAAGCGTTACAAGAAATGCAAAAGGTGAAATCGAGCTTATCGTTACAAACGAAAACGGCAAGGCAATGAAGGACGGTAACGGCAATTATGTTAAAGAGCCCGCCGACCTTTCAAAGGGAATAATCATCGGGCGCAGAGTTGAATACACAGATTTTTCAATCTTCATTCCCGATGGCTGGATGTGTGCCTGCACACTCGGTACCTGTGCATTCAAGCGCACCTCTGAGGAACACTATGAAAAGAACCCCGATGAAACCTATGACTGCATAAACTTCACAGCCTCAAACAAGAACATCAATGAGCTTATCAAGCAGGGCAACGAAATGCAGAATGCTGTTTATGAAACCTATGCAGGTGTTGTAACTCACAACACGGATATAACAATCAAGGGTCAGGACTGCCCGATGATTTCATCCTTTGTTCCCGATAACGGTCATGGCGTTTCCGCATACCTTGCAAATATTTATTTTGAAGCTCCCTCCGGCAGATGTTATTCATTCACCGTAACATCCGAAAGAGATTTAACAAATGAGCCTAAAACCTTTACCGATGTTCTTGACCAGATAGAATATTACAATTAACCGGAGGACAGCAATGTTATTTACACAGGATATAGGTATCGACCTCGGTACCGCCAACACCCTTGTTTATGTCAGAGGCAAGGGTATAGTTATCAGAGAGCCTTCGGTTGTTGCCGTTGACAGAAAGGGTAATCCCCCGAGAGTTGTGGCAGTCGGCACACAGGCAAAGGAAATGATAGGCAGAACTCCCGGCTCAATCGCCGCAGTCCGTCCCCTTAAAGACGGAGTAATTGCCGATTTTGATATTACCGCCGAAATGATTGAAAACTTCATCAGAAGAACGGTAAAGAAAAAGCCCCTTTCAAAAATCAGAGTGCTCATCTGTATTCCCTCCGGCGTTACGGAGGTTGAAAGAAAGGCCGTTCACGATGCCGCAAAGAGTGCCGGTGCAAGCTATATCAGTCTTATTGAAGAGCCTATGGCAGCCGCAATCGGCGCAGGCCTGCCCGTCAGCGAAGCAACAGGCAGTATGGTTATTGATATCGGCGGCGGAACAAGTGAGGTTGCCGTTATTTCAATGGGCGGAGTAGTTACCGCAAACTCGACACGCATTGCCGGTGACGATTTTGATGAAGCTATAATCACCTACATCAGAAAGAAATATAATCTTCTTATCGGTGAAAGAACGGCAGAGGATATTAAAATAAAAATCGGCTCCGCTTATCCCTATGAGGGCGAAGGCACGCTGAACATCAAGGGCAGAAACATAACTGACGGTCTGCCGAAAAATGTTGATGTTACAAGCGAAGAAATCCGTGAGGCACTCGCAGAATCCATTTCACAGATTGTTGACACTCTCAAGCTTACCCTCGAAAAAACTCCCCCGGAGCTTGCCTCCGATATTATTGACAGAGGCATTACTCTCACAGGCGGCGGTGCTTTAATCAGAGGACTTGACAAGCTTATTGAGGAAGAAACAAAAATTCCCGTTCACATTGCAAATAATCCTCTTGACTGCGTTGTTGAGGGCACGGGCATCTGCCTTGACAGCTCTGATATTACCGCCTCATCACAGAAGAAATACATTTAAGGAATTGAAATATGCTTCGTTTTGTTAAAACACCCGGCTTCAGGGTTTTGATAATTGTGCTGGCTGCCCTGTTCATAGGCAGCGGATTTGCCGTTGCTTCAAGGAGCGGTTCATCACCTCTGACGGCTTTTACATCCGTAGTTTTTGCACCCGCATCAAGACTTGCCGGCGGAGTATCATCCGTTCTTGCCCGTCTGCCCATTTCGTTCAGGTCATCATCCGCACTTGAAGAGCAGGTTAAGGAATTGCAGGGGCAGGTTGATTCCTTAAAGGAACAGCTTGTGGATTATGAGCAGGTTGTTCATCAGAACGAAATCTATGAGGAATTTCTGGAGCTTAAAGAGGAGCATTCGGATTACAGCTTCAGAGAAGCTGCAGTTATCGGCAAGGATTCAGCCGGAAGAAACGAAACACTCATATTAAACAGAGGCTCCTCTTCCGGTGCAGAGGTCAATGACCCTGTTATTTACGGCAAATATCTTGTCGGTGTTGTTACGGCGGTTACTCCGACGCAGAGCACGGTAACAACTCTTTTAAGCCCGGAAATAAATGTCAGCGCATACGAGGTCAGAACAAAGGAATTAAGTTTTGTAACCTCCACCGTTGAGCACGCCGAAAAAGGTCAGTGCTGTATTCCCGCTCTCTCCGCAAGAACAGCCGTTACGGCAGGCGGTATGGTCTGCACAAGCGGTGTGGGCGGAATATATCCGAGGGACCTTATTATCGGCACAATAGATGATATTATCGACAGTACCATTGATATTTCCGCAGAGGCAATTATCACCCCCGGAGTTGATTTTGCTCAACTCACGGATGTATTTATAATTACGGATTTTGAAAAATGACACTTGAAATTCAGAAAAAAAATCTGATAATCCGCAGAGTCCTGTTGGGACTGCTAATCTTCCTTGTCGCATTTCTTCAATGCGGCGGCGGCAGATTTCCGCAGTTTTTCGGCATCAGGGCTTTGATTATTATACCCGCAGTTGTTGCCGTGGGAATGTTTGAAAAAGAAATTCCCGGTATTTTTTACGGCCTGTTTGCAGGGGCACTCTGGGATACGGTTGCTTCGGGCAACAATTTCAATGCAATCATAATGGTTATTGCAGGCTACACCGCCGCCCTGCTCATAAGCACGATTATGCGGTGCAACATTGCAACCCACCTGATTATTTCGGCAGCTTTTCTGCTTATATACAGCCTCGGCTACTGGGCTTTCCATTATCTTTTCAAAGGCTATGACAGCTCTGTGCTTCTGCTCTTCAGATATTATCTGCCGGGTATTCTTTACACATCGGTCTTTTCTCCCTTTATTTTTCTTATTGTCAGAAGCATTGAAAAGACTTTCAGAGAAGAATTTATTTAATTTCACCAACAGACTTTATCAAGCTGTGTTTTACAAAGGAGGGTCATTATGCGTTTTAAGCTTTCAAAGGGCAGACGGATTACGGTTGCCTGCATAATCTCTTTCCTTTTTATTATTCTCGCAGCTGATTTGATTTCCGTTCAGCTTATTCACGCCGAGGATTATGAAAAGCTCGTTTCTGCGGTTACGGCAAAATCCTCCGTTATCTCCGCTTCAAGAGGTGAGGTTGTTGACAGCAACGGTAATAAGCTCATATACAACGACCAGAGCTATAATCTGATTTTTGACGGTGCTTATTTCCCCTCATCAAAGGAACAGGAAAAAAGGAATAAAATTATTCTTTCGCTCATAAAGCTTCTTGAAAAGAAAAATGTTGAATGGAATAACAACCTGCCCCTTGAATTTGACAAACAGGGTGCGGTTCAGTTCAAAAAAGACAGCGAAAAAGAAATAAAAGTTATGAAGAGCAGTGATATGCTCAATGTAAACGAATATGCAACGGCACAAAACTGTTATGATATCCTGATTTCGGATTATGAGCTTGAAAAATTCGAGCCGAAGGATGCAATAAAAATCGCCGCCGTTTGCTACGATATGAAGCGGAACTATTTTGATGTAAACAACACCTATGTTTTTGCCGAAAATGTTCCCGATGATATTGTTTCGTATATTAAGGAAAACAGCGGCTTTTATCAGGGCGTTGATGTTGAGGTTACACCCATCCGGGCATACAGTGACGGCAAGCTCGCACCTCACATTCTCGGAATGACAGGCTTAATAAATGCCGAGGAATACGCAGAGTATAAAAATAAAGGCTATAAGATGGATGACTTTGTGGGCAAAAGCGGAATTGAGCTTGCAATGGAGGAATATCTCAAGGGTAAGGACGGCGAAAAAACCGTTTACACCGATGACAACGGCAATAAAACCACTAAAATCACCAGGGAACCGGAAAACGGAAACACGGTTGTTTTAACAATTAACAGCGGTCTTCAGAAGGTTGCAACAGACGCTTTAAGAGATGCCCTGCAATCATATTCAACCAATCAGAAAAATATGGTGCGTGATGCCGGTGCCGTGGTTGTTCTGAACTGTGCGGATTCTTCCGTTCTTGCCTGTGCATCATACCCCACATACGATATCACAACCTACGGTGAGGATGTTGCAAAGCTCAGTCAGGATTCAGCCGCTCCCCTTTGGAACAGAGCGCTTATGTCAACCTACGCCTGCGGCTCAACTGCAAAGCCCTCCGTTGCCATTGCCGCCCTTGAAGAGAGATTTATAGACGAGGATTATACCGTTTACTGCAACGGCTCATATACATATCTCGGTCAGAAGTTCAAATGCGAGCAGGCGCACGAGCACATATTTGTTGATGTTGTTCACGCCATTGACGAATCCTGCAACACCTTCTTCATGGAGGTCGGTAAGATTGTGGGCATTGAAAAAATGAACGAATACAGAACACAGCTCGGACTCGGTGCAAAAACAGGCTGTGAGCTTAACGAGGCGGTAGGCGTGCTTGACAGCCCCGAATACAGAGCCTCCATAAATCAGGAATGGCTGCCCGGTTATACCGTTCAGTCCGCAATCGGTCAGGCAGGCAACCTTTTCACACCCATTCAGCTTGCGAACTATGTCAACACCATTGCCAACGGCGGCACAAGATACAGAACACATTTTGTCAAGAGCATAAAAAGTGCGGATTACAGCAAAACCATCTCGGAAACAGCCCCGGAGGTTGTATGTGACACAGGCATTTCCGAGGAAACACTTGATATTGTTAAAAGAGGTATGAGGGAAGTCGGTGTAACAGGCTACTGTGCAAAGTATTTCAATCATCTGCCGGTTGAGGTTGCCTGTAAAACAGGTACAAGCCAGGAAATCAGAAAGCTTAACGGCATATCGGTTAAAATCAATAACGGTTTCCTTATTGCCTTTGCCCCCTATGAAGAGCCGGAAATTGCAGTTGCGGTTGTGGGTGAAGGTATGGTTTCCGGCGTATATGTTGCCCCCGTTGTTGCCGCCATTGTTGAATACTGGTGCGGAATGAGTGACTCAATCCCGGAAATGCAGCCCGAAAACACTATTATTCCCTGACAGGAGAAAAAATATGTCTGAAAAAACAGAAATATTTGTTGTTGCCTCAGGCAAAGGAGGAGTCGGTAAATCAACCTTTGTTGCCGGCACTTCAAACGCCCTTTCCAATCTCGGCAAAAGGGTACTCGCCATTGATTGCGATATAGGTCTCCGCTCCCTTGATTTGTTGCTTGAATGTGATGAAAAAATAGTATTTGACTGGGGAGATTATGTTCTCGGCCATTGTGAAGCAAATGATGTAATAATCAGAGGAAATGTTGATTTTATTGCTTCGCCGAGATTTTTTGACAGCTCATTTAATGCGGAAAGCTTAAAAAAGCTTATTGATACGGTTAAAATCGGCTATGATTATATTTTTATTGATTCACCTGCCGGAATTGATTCGGGCTTTTTAACTGCCGCAGGCTGTGCAAACAAAGCCATTGTTGTTACAACCCCGGATAATATCTGTGTCAGAAGCTGTGAAAGAGCCTTTGAAGAAATCAGAAAGCTTAACATCGAAAGTGCAAGGCTTGTAATAAATATGTTTGAAAAATCACCCGTGCGCAGAGGAAAGCTTCTGAATATTGATGAATGTATAGATGAAACGGGCGTTCAGCTGCTCGGTGTAATTCCGATGGACAGAGAGCTTGCCTTTTCTTCTGTTACAGGCATAACTCCGGGTGAATTTTCCGTTTCCGACCAGGCGTTTTACAGAATAGCAAAAAGAATAACCGGCGAAAAAGTTTCTCTTCTTTTATGATGAAATGAGGTAAAGCCTTGAATATCAGCAGATCAACAGTTGCCGCCATTGCAACCCCAAACGCTCCCGGCGGTATAGGAATAATAAGAATATCAGGTAACAGGGCTCTTGAAATTGCTTCAAGGGTCTTTATTCCGGTCAGCAAAGCCAAAATAAAATCAAGCAAGGGCTATAAGGCATATTACGGCGATATAGTTGCAAAAAAAGAAAAAATTGATGAGGGCGTCTGCCTTGTTTTCAAAGCCCCTCACAGCTATACGGGTGAGGATGTTGCGGAAATAAACTGCCACGGCGGTCTGTTTGTTACAAAGCAGGTGCTTCGTGCAGTCATTGAGGCAGGTGCGGAGCCGGCAGGCCCCGGTGAATTTACAAAAAGAGCCTTTCTGAACGGCAAAATGGACCTTGCCGAAAGTGAAAGCGTAATGTCGCTTATTTCAGCCTCCGGCAAGCAGGCGGCTTCCTGCGCCCTTAACACCCTTGAGGGTAAATTAAGCGGTGAAATCAAAAGCTGCCGTGACAGGCTCGTTAACATTTCAGCCACCCTTTCGGCATGGGTTGATTACCCGGATGATGAAATTGAAGAGCTTGAAAGCGGAGAGGTTTTAAGCACTCTTCTTGATGTTAAAAGCAAGCTTAACGCCATAATCAAGAGATATGATAACGGCAAAGTGATGACGGACGGCGTTGATACCGCCATTGTGGGAAAGCCCAATGTGGGTAAATCAACAATTATGAATCTGCTTGCAGGCTATGAGCGTTCAATCGTTACGGATATTGCCGGAACAACCAGAGATGTTGTTGAGGAACGGGTAGCAGTCGGCGATATTATTCTTCGCATTGCGGACACAGCCGGAATACACAATACGGATAATCTTGTGGAAAATCTCGGTGTCAGCCTTGCAAAAAAGCGACTTGACCGTGCGGAGCTTGTTATTGCCGTTTTTGACGGAAGCCGTGAAATATCTGATGAAGACATAAATATTATTAACGCTTCGGGCGATAAAAAAAGAATTGCGATTATCAATAAATCCGATTTGGAGCAAAAAATAAATTCTGCCGAAATCGAAGCAAATTTCGACAGAACAGTTAATATTTCAGGCCTTACGGGTGAAGGCAGAGAAGATTTTGAAAGGGCGCTTTCCGAGCTTCTCATAAACGGAGATTTTGATACATCCGCCGCCTGCCTCACAAGTGAAAGGCAGAGAGCCTGCTGCATAAAGGCAACGGAGCACCTTGATGAAGCAATAAACGCCCTTAACCTCGGCATCACTCTTGATGCGGTTAATGTATGCACAGACTGTGCAATAAGCTGTCTGCTTGAGCTGACAGGAGAAAAAGCCTCAGAAACAATAGTTAACGATATTTTCTCAAGATTTTGCGTAGGCAAATAAATCAATAATCCGGCTCGTCATAAATTACCGCATGGGCACAGCGTATGCCGTCCACCGCCGCAGATACAATGCCTCCGGCGTAACCGGCACCCTCACCGCAGGGGTAAATTCCCTTTATATTTGACTGATAAAGGTCATCACGGATTACTCTGACCGGAGATGATGAACGGGTTTCGGGTGCTGTCAGAACGGCATCGGGCAAATCAAAGCCCTCAAGGCTTCTGCCCATTTTGACTATTGCCTCCGCAATAATATCCGTCACCTTTTCGGGAAGTACATTTCTTATATCACCGGGCGTTACCCCCGTGGGGCAGCTCGGTTTAACAAATGAAAGTTTTTTTGAGGGAACATTATTAAGAAAATCTCCCACAGTCTGACAGGGAGCAGAATAATCACCGCCGCCGAATTTAAAGGCGGCTTTTTCTATTTTACGCTGTAATTCTATTCCGGCAAGGGGATGGTCTGAGCCGAAGTCCTCGGGATTTATGCCCACCAATATTGCCGAATTGGAATTTTCGCCGTTTCGGGCATATTCGCTCATTCCGTTGACAACAACCTGCTCCTCCTCGCTTGTTGCCGCAACAACCGTACCGCCGGGGCACATACAAAATGTATAAGCGCCTCTGCCGTGCTCCGGGTGGCAAGCCATTTTATAAACCGCCGCACCAAGCTTCGGGTGTCCGGCAAAGGAGCCGTACTGTGCTTTATCAATAAGCTCTCTCGGGTGCTCTATTCTTGCACCCACCGAAAAGGACTTCTGCATTATATCAAGCCCTCGCCTGTGGAGCATTTCAACAGTATCTCTTGCCGAATGGCCTATACAGAGAATAACAGTATCGGTTTCAAAATCCTCTGTACTGCCGTCGGGGTTTTGAAAGGAAACGCCCTGAATATACTCATTTGCAATTATCAAATCGGTAAGCTTTGTGTTAAATCTGACCTCACCGCCGAGCTTTATTATTTCATTTCTGAAATTTTTAACAACCTCGCCGAGCCTGTCGGTTCCGATATGGGGTGTTGCGGAATAACCGATTTCTTCGGGAGCACCGTGGGCAATAAGCTCATCAACAACCTTTGTGCAAAGGGCATCCTTAATGCCTGTTGTCAGTTTTCCGTCGGAAAATGTTCCTGCTCCCCCCTCACCGAACTGAACATTACTCTCTGTATTCAGCTTACGGGTTGCCCAGAAGCCTTTAACCTCTGCCGTTCTTGTGTCAACATCGCTGCCCCGTTCAATAATCAAAGGCTTTAAGCCTGCCCTTGCAAGTATAAGCCCTGCAAAAAATCCGGCAGGGCCGAAGCCGACAACAACAGGTCTTAATTTACTCGTTCTGCGAAGCTCCGGCTGTTCATATATAAAAGGCTCAAACCTTTCAACCTTTGCATTTCTGCTGTGCTTAATTATACTGTCCTCATTGCCCTTAACCGTTACAACCGCATTACAGACAAAGAAAACATTATCTTTTTTTCTTGAATCAACAGACCTTTTTGCAATTCTGACAGATGATATTTCATCCTCGCCGCACCTTAAAATTTTGGCACAGGCGGATTTCAAATCATATTCTGTTGCATCAAGGGATTGTTTAATTTCGTTTATCTTAATCATTCAGTTCACCTGCAAGAAGCCCGGAGGCAAAAGCCCATTGAAGATTGAAGCCGCCGCAATCACCGTCAACATCAATTATTTCACCTGCAAAATAAAGATTTTTCACAAGCCTTGATTCCATTGTTTCTTCATTGATTTCGTCTGTTCTGACACCGCCGGAGGTAACCTGTGAATCTCTGAAGCCCTTTGTGCCGATAATATCAATGCTGAAAGATTTTATTTCATCGGCAAGCGCCTCAACCATATTTCTGCTCATTACGGTAATAAGGGCATCGCCACGGAAAATCTCGCAATTTTTCATTAAAAATACGCCAAGCTGTTTCGGTAAAATACCGCTTAACAGATTTTCCATAGGCTGACCGTTTTTAACCGCAATCGTATTTTCCAAATAAGAAATAAGAGTTTCTTTATCAATTTCGGGCAAAAAGTCAATAACAAGCTCCGGCTTTTCGGCATCATAAAGAAGTCTTTCAGCCGTTGAAGCAAGCTCCATGGCGGCAATGCCGGAAACACCGCTGTCGGTAAAAAGAATTTCACCTGCGGTTATTTTATCATCAAGCTGAAGCCTGACATTAGTCGCCCTTATGCCTTTAAGGGAACGGACACTTTCCGGCTTTGCGCAAAGGGGCACAAGCGCAGGGAAAAGAGCCGTAACCTTATGGCTAAATCCCTTTGCAACGGGGAAGCCGCTGCCGTCAGACCCCTGTGCAGGGGAGGATTTTCCGCCTGTTGCAAGGATAAAATATCTGCATTCATATTTACTGTTTATTATGAATTTTTCTTCCGCTTTTTTTACCTTTTCAACACCCGTTTCGGTGATAAAAACAACATTTTCTTTTTCCGCACCGAAGCGGAGAGCGTCAAGAACAGCCGTTGCGGTGTTGCTTCTGGGGTAGACCCTGCCCTCCTTATCGGAGTAAGTGAGTAAGCCCAGGGAGGCAAAAAAGCCGATTACTTTTTCGGGAGGATATTTTTCAAAGGCAGTTTCGGTGAATTTTTTATGCCTGTAATTATGCTCTGAAGCATTGAGATTAGTCAAATTGCATCTGCCGTTTCCTGTTGAAAGAATCTTTTTACCTACTCTCGGCAGTTTTTCAAGAACAGCCACAGTATATTCGGGATGCTTTCTTTTTGCGCTTATTGCCGCCGAAAGACCCGAAGCACTGCCCCCTGCAATTATAACATCGTAATACATTTATTCACCCCCCTGCCGTGAATTACGGTTTCAAACAAACATTTTACCCTTGAATGATAGCATTTTTCACCCCTTTTTTCAAGTTAGTTTTTTGCAAATATATATAAGGATTAATATAAAGATAATATTGAAAAAACTTTATGCCTGTGTTACAATTCTCATAAAGAAAAATTTAACCGAAGAGAGGTTTACTGAAATGAAAGAAATTAACAAAGATATGAAAATCGGTGAAATCCTTGACCGGGCAAAGGAGGTTGCTCCCTTCTTCCTTGAAATGGGAATGCATTGCCTCGGCTGTCCCTCCGCAAGAAGCGAAACAGTTGCACAGGCCTGTATGGTTCACGGTGTTGACGCAGACGAGCTCGTTGCAAAAATCAACGCTTTTCTTGCAAAATAAATTTTCTCACAATGGCTGAACTTTCACAGAGAATGAAAATGGCGGCAGTGCTTGTCAGAAAAGGTAAGGTTTGCTGTGATATCGGCACAGACCATGCCTATCTGCCTGCATGGCTGATTAAAAATAACATTTCCGAAAGGGCTCTTGCATGTGATTTACGCAAGGGTCCTCTTGCAAATGCGCAAAAAACCGTTGACGAATACGGAATAAACGATAAGGTTGAGCTTCGCCTTTCAGACGGGCTTGATAATGTCAAGCCGGATGAAGCGGATGATATTATTTTCTGCGGAATGGGCGGAACACTCATAACAGATATTATTTCAAGAGCAAAATGGATAAAAGATGCGAAATACCGCCTTATTTTTCAGCCACAATCACACTGTGAGGATATTAGAAAGTTTTTAAGTGAAAACGGCTTTTCGATTTTCGGAGAAAGAACCTGTAAGGATAACGAAAAACTTTACTGTGCTTTTGCCGCAGAATATACAGGCAAAAAATATGAGTGCTCGCCGGGTTACCTCTATATCGGCAACATTCCCGAATGCGGTGACGAATACTCGGCAGAATACACACTTGCAGTCCTAAAACGGCTGAAAACAAAGGCTGATGCGCTTTCAGAGCACGGAGATACTGCGCAAAGCGAATATCTTAACCGTGCAATCAAAGAAACAGAGGAAAAGCTATATGGCAAAGGTTAAGGATATTTTTAACTGCATAAACGAGCTTGCGCCCTTTGATACACAGTTTCAATGGGATAATGCAGGGCTTATAATCGGTGATATGAACGGCAGCGTTAACAAAATCGGCGTTGCCCTTGATGCAACCGATAAGGTTATTGAAAAGGCAGTTTCACAGGGCTGTGATTTGCTTGTAACACATCACCCGATTATTTTCAATGCTGTAAAGGCAATCAGCTTTACATCGCCCTACGGTCTTGCATTAAAAAACTCTCTTGCTGTTATTTCAGCCCATACAAATCTTGATGTTGCAAAAGAGGGAGTAAATTTTGCCCTTGCAAACAAAATAAAATTAGAAGATGTTAAAAATATTTCAAGCGGTGAAACGATTTTATGGGTCGGCAAAATAAAAAAGCAGTCACCCAAGGAATTTGCCGAATATATATCCGAAAAGCTTGACACCTGTGTTTCTTATGCAGACGGCAGTAAAAAAATCGAAACGGTTGCAGTTTGCGGAGGTGCCGCAGGTGAATATCTCTACGATGCCGCAAAGGCGGGAATTGATGCCTTTGTTACAGGCGAGGTGCATCACCACGAATACCTTGATGCAAAAAGAATCGGGATTTCCGTTTTCTGTGCAGGGCACTTTGAAACCGAAAACCCGGTTGTACCTCTTCTTGCAGAAAAAATAAGAGAAAAAGCAGGCGTTGAAGCTGTAATTATTAAGCAGGAAAGACCTGTTAAATATACAGGCAGACAGAAAGGTTAATTTATGCCACTTGACGGTTACACATTAAGTCTTGTAAAAAACGAGCTTGCCGAAAAGCTAATCGGAAGCCGTATAGAAAAGGTATATCAGCCCGCAAAGGATGAGCTGGTATTACTTTTGCGTTCCCGTCAGGGTGCAAATAAGCTTCTTCTTTCCCTTTCCTCCGGCATACCTCATATCTGTCTGACGGATAACACGCCCGAAAATCCTGCCGTTCCCCCGATGCTCTGTATGTTTCTCAGAAAGCATCTGACAAGCTGTTTGATTAAAAATATAACCCAGCAGGGGCTTGACAGAACTCTTTTTATGGATGTTACCGGCACAAATGAAATCGGTGATACGGTTGATTTTCGCCTTGCCCTTGAGCTTATGCCGAAGCACGCAAATTTTATTGTTATAAGCCCGGAGGGTAACATTCTTGAAGCCGTAAGGCACACGGAATCCACCATAACCGTTGACAGACGGATTCAGCCCGGCTTCTTATATACTCTGCCCCCTGTTCAGAATAAGTATAATATTCTTGAAACCGAAACGGCGTTACTCTGTAATCTCATAACAGAGCAGAAGGGCAAATTACTCTCATCAGCCCTTTTGAGCGTGCTGGAGGGTGCTTCACCCCTTATTTGCCGTGAAATTGCCTGTGATGTTTGCGGAAACGATATGCAGACTGATGAAATCAACGAGCATTACCGTATTCGCCTTGCGGATTCACTTGACAGGCTCCGCAGCACTCTGCTCGGCGGCGGAACACCTACTCTGATTATAAAAGACGGAAAGCCCTTTGATTTTTCATTTACCGATATTAAGCAATTCGGCTTTGCAACGGAAAACAGGGAATTTGAAAATTATTCTCAACTGATTGATTCGTTTTTCGGTGAAAAAACAAGAATTGAAAGAACAAATCAGCAGGGCAGAGAATTACAAAAGACACTTAACAGCCTTATTGCACGAAGCAGAAGAAAGCTTGAAACGAGAAAGCTTGAGCTTTCAGAGTGCGCCGATAAGGATAAAAACAGAATATACGCCGAGCTGATTCTTGCAAATCAGTATGCCCTTGAAAAGGGTGCTTTGTGGTATGATTTGCAGAATTTCTATGATGAATATAAGCCGGTCAGAATAAAGGCAGACCCGGCTCTTTCGCCTGCCGCAAATGCCCAGAAATACTTTAAGGAATACAACAAGCTGAAAAATGCCGAAAAGCTCCTTGATAACCTGATTGAAGAAAGCGAAACAGAGCTTAAATACCTTGAAAGCGTTATTGATGCTGTCGGCAGGGCTGACGGATTTACGGAAATTGCAGAAATAAAATCAGAGCTTGCACAGCAGGGTTATCTGAAAAGAAATAAAAACATAAAATATCAAAAGCAGATGAAAAAGCTGAAGCCCATAGAATATGTTTCAGATGACGGATATTTGATTCTTGTTGGCAGAAACAATATTCAGAATGAGCAGTTAAGTCTTAAAGACAGCCGAAAGGATGAAAGCTGGTTTCATGTTCAGTCCTTCCCCGGTTCACATGTTGTGGTAGTCGGTAACGGCGATATTCTGCCGGAAAGGACCTGCCGCCAGGCGGCAATAATTGCGGCGTATAACAGCTCTGCCCGTGACTCCTCACAGGTTGCCGTTGATTATACTGAAATCAGGGAGCTGAAAAAACCAAAGGGCGGCAAGCCCGGAATGGTAATTTACCACACTTATAACACAATGTGGGTCACTCCCGATAAAGAACTTTGCGAAAGACTTAAAAAGTAAGCGGCAAAAAAGTTGACAATTTTCAAAATGCTGATATAATATTTTTGATAAAAATTCAAAGGAGATATATTATGGCACTTGTAACAACAAAAAAGATGTTTGAAGACGCCTACAACGGCGGCTACGCCATCGGCGCATTCAATGTTAACAACATGGAAATCATCCAGGGTATTGTAGGTGCGGCTAAAAAGCTTAACGCTCCCGTTATTCTTCAGTGCTCAAAGGGTGCAAGAGACTATGCAGGTCTCGGCTATGTTGTAAAGATGGTTGAGGCAGCTTGTGCTGATACCGATGTTCCCATCGCTCTTCACCTTGACCACGGCCCCGATTTTGAAACCTGCAAGCAGTGCATTGACGGCGGTTTCACATCAGTTATGATTGACGGTTCTTCACTCCCCTATGAAGAAAACATTGCTTTAACAAAGAAGGTTGTTGAATACGCTCACGCACACGGCTGTGTTGTTGAGGGCGAGCTCGGCACTCTTGCCGGCGTTGAAGACGATGTTGTTGTTGAAAGCGGTAACGAAAGCTACACAAAGCCTGAGCAGGTTGAGGATTTCGTTAAGAGAACAGGTGTTGATTCACTTGCTATCGCAATCGGAACAAGCCACGGTGCTTATAAGTTCAAGCCCGGTCAGAAGCCCCAGCTTCGTTTTGATATTCTTGAAGAAGTCAGCAAGAGACTTCCCGGCTTCCCCATCGTTCTTCACGGTGCATCCTCTGTTATGCCCGAATATGTTAAGATGATTAACGAGTTCGGCGGCGATATGCCCGATGCAATCGGTATCCCCGAGGATATGCTCAGAAAGGCAGCTTCAATGGCAGTCTGCAAGATAAATGTTGACTCTGACCTTCGTCTTGCTCTCACCGCTTCAATCCGTAAGCACCTTGCTGAAAATCCCTCACACTTTGACCCCAGACAGTATCTTAAGCCCGCAAGAGCAGCCATCCAGGGTGTTGTTGAGCATAAGATGACCGAGGTTCTCGGCTGTGCAGGTAAAGCATAATTAAAAACTTATAACATTTAATCATCCGGAAATTTCTTTTGAAAAATCCGGGTGATTTTTTCTTTTACAGTTTCAGAATTAAATTCAGTTTTTTGTTGATTTTCTTATTTTTTCTGTTATATAATATAATTTGTATAAATATAAGGTATTGTTGTAAATAAACGCCAATATATGGAGGGACTATGAAAAGCTTTAAGAGAATTTTGGCTGCTTTGCTTTCTCTGATTATGATTACCGGTACAATGGTTACGGGTATAGAGGGCTTGAGCAGTGTATTCGCATCAAGGGCAAGCGGTGCAGACACCGCCGCCGGAGCGCAGACAGATACCGAAGCGCTTATTGATAGATTAGGCGGATATATTTACGGCGTTTGTCAGCCTAACGGTGATTATGAAGCACTCAGTGATATCGGTTTCAACTGGGTGAGATTTGATGTGCCGTTTCCGTTTGACAATGGAGGATACAATAACGGTAATATTAAATATGTAAGAAAAGCATATGAAGATTTCAAGGAAGAATGTCTGGCGTACAGAGACCATGGCTTTAAGATTTTGGCGGTAACTCCTTATCCAAAGGATATTATTGCCGATATGGGTCTTGGAATAACAACTGAAAATATAAATGATAAAATTGACGAATTGAATACAATTGCCGCTAATGCTGCAAGGTATCTTTACAATGACCTTAAGGATTATGTTGATGCTTTTCAGATTACCAACGAAATGGGCATAGTGGCATTTACCGACCCGTTGAGCATTGAACAGGCGGCAGAATATGTCGGCGTTCAGCTTAAAGCAATTGATGAAGAAAAAGCAGATAATAATGATGATTTCCCCATCGGCTTTAACCTTGCGGATATAGATTCAAATACGACTTTTTTGACAGAGCTGGAGGATTATTATCAGTATTGTGATTATACTGCTATTGACCTTTACACAGGTGCTCAGGGTAAAGCAACCGTAAATGATTATGCAGTAAAAATAAAAGCGCTTAATGAGCGCACCGGAAAGCCTGTAATTATGACTGAGTTCGGCTTCTGGAGTGAGGGCGGCCCTAAATCTGCTGACGAAAAAGCAGAAATTCTTTATGAACACTACGGCTATCTTTCAGAGGCGGCGGCAATAGCTGATGGTGAGAATTTTATTAACAAACTGCCGAGTCAGTTCCGAAAGACACTTCAGCAGGAGCATCCGGGTGAGGACTCAAAGTGGCCAGAAATAGTTTTCAAAAATTATTCAAGCCATTTTTACGGTCAAACCTCTGCCGAAACCATCAACAATATTCCACATACTCCCGAGGGGCAGGGCGAATACTTCAAAGAGGTTATGACAGAGCTCAGAAATCTTGACTGCCTTGCAGGTATGATTATTTACTGCTGTAATGACCACGATGTTTGCTTTAACTGCGGCCACAGCTGGTGCCCCTTTGAAACAAAATACGGTATTTTTAATTATGACGGAACACCGAAGGCATCTGTGCCCGTAATAAAAGAAACAATTGCAAAGTTAAAGAACCCGCATAAGGTAACCTTTTATGCAAACGGCGGAAGTAATTTAAGTTTTTTAAGCAAAAATGTTTATAACGGTGATGCATACGGTGAGCTTGCAGCCGTAACACCGCCGTCCGGCAAGTTCTTTGCAGGCTGGAACACCGAAGCAGACGGAAGCGGTGATGCCGTTACAGCGGAAACAACCGTTGAGCTCACCGAAGATCAAACTCTTTACGCCTGTTACACAGATTCTAAACACTTTATTTCTTACGATAACCTTTTTAATCCTGAATTATGGGTCAGCAAGGGCGGAAATAATCCGAGTAAGCCTACTGAATCACCGGCTGTTTATAACGAGGAAGATAACAGCATTTCGCTCACATATACTAATTCTCAAGGCGCATCAGGCAGTGAGGTAACAACAAAGTCAGACGAAGAATATATGACAATGCCCGTCACTGCCGGCACGACCTATTCATTCTCTGTTGAGGTTTCGGCAACCAACGCAACGCAGGGCTGGGCAAATTTTCAGTTGTTTGTGTTTGATGATAGCGGAAAAGGCAAATATACTGCACTTTGCGACGGAGGAGAATATGTATATAACAACAGCAAAAAAATAATTACAAACACATATAACGCTCCGGCAGGGGCAACAAAAGCCACTATAAGATTCAGCAATAAAACAACAGGCTCAACGCTGACTTATAAAAATGTAAGGTTTATAGAAAAATCCGTTGCTGACAGACTTGATGATTATATATCATATCCGAAATACTATTCATCTGCAGTTAACGGTGCCGCATACGGCAAACAGCCTGTCCCGACCCGCCCGGATTATGAATTTGACGGTTGGTACACCGATGCTTCTCTTACAAACAGACTTGATATAAATGCAGTTGTAGCAAACAATATCACGCTCTATTCAAAATGGACAGAGAAAAGCGAAGAAGCCTATGAAAATCTGTTTTCAGTTAAGGAATATGCGGCTTCAAAATCTATAACCTTAAACGAAATAACCGGCTCGGCTGATGTTGATGTTCTTGAAGGCTCTGTTACCGTGCCGGGTAATCAAGCAGGCAATTCTCCCTACACAAGCTGGAACACTTCGGACGGCTATTATACAATACCGGTAACCCCGGGAACAAAGTATTATCTGTCATTTTATGCCTATTCATGGGGCGGAAATGTATTTGTTAAATTTGATAACGGTATTGCTGCCGAAACAGATATGACTAAACACAGCAGTGAAACATATATCGGAGGTACATTGTCGGGAGATAATGCGCAGGAATATTCATTTTATTTTGTTGCACCGGAAGGAGCAACAAAAATCGGCTTGCGTTTCGGCGCCAGCGGAAAAGAAGCAAGAACCTACAGCAATATCAGGGTTATTGATGAGGCACACTATGGCTACGACATAATGTACAACTCGATTTTTGACTTTGATGAATGGAGTTCAAAACCGGATCAAAATAAAACAAATACCGAATACATCACCACTGTTGATTCAAACTCAAACAGCTATACCATTATTGCGAACGGTTCAAAACCAGGCGAAGTAACAAGCACAGCAAACGGCAACAATGCTTACAGAATTCCGGTTATTGCCGGTCACACATATAAAGTTTCTGCCGATATAACGGCGGATAAATCAAATTCAGACAGTAAAAAATATAATATTCTGGTTTTTGAGTGGCCGGAAATATATGATGTCTGGGGCGGTTATCTTACACCGCTAAATGAAGCAAGCACTTCAGTTGCCCCCGGCGAAACTAAAACCTGTACTCTTGAAATCACAGCAAAAGAGAATGCCAAAACTATTTCTCTTCGCCTTGCGCTGAAATCAGACGGTGCAAGCAAAGGTACATTCTCAAACATCACTATTCAGGATACTACGGCAAATCCGAAGCCCGAAGCATCCGTTCAGCTGAACGCTTTAAAGCCGAAATTCCCGGCTCAAGGGTATAGCTGGCATAACGCTGACGAAATTGCTTACACAGAAGAATCATCCGTTTCAAGCAATACAATGCTTTTTGCAGAATTGAATCCGTCAACCGCAACGTTTGACCCGAACGGCGGAAAATGGAATGATAATTCAAGCGAAAGCAAACAGCAAGAGAATTATACTGAGCAGAATTTTACAGTGCCGGGTCCGGTTACAAAAACCGGTTATACATTTGCCGGCTGGAAAGTAACATCAACAGACGGAAACTGGACAATGAACAAGGTTTACGGCGATAATATTGAAGAACTTGCTGTTAAACTGAAAAAATACGGCGATGTTACTTTTGCTGCACAGTGGATAGTGAAAAAATCCACAGTAGCGTTTGATAATATGTTTGATTTTGCGGCGTGGAGCTCAAACGCCAAAAGCTCAAACCTGGCCGGTGGCGGATATAACAGTGCAGAACCAAACGCAACTATCGCCAAAGATACAATAAACAAAACAATAAAAATAGCCGGAGGTTCATCCTATAAAGGCAGTAATGATATTTATACAAGCTTTGGCGGTTCATCTGAATATTACCGTATTACTGTAGAGCCGAACACAACATATTCATTAACATTTGATTCTGTATGTGATTCAGGTAAGGGAAGATTGCTTGCCTTGACTTATGATGTTAATGGAAACAATCAATGTGTCTGTAAAGAATACAACTTTACTTCAACAAAACAATATAATGAAGTAAGCTTTACAACAAGAGATATTGATAAATATTTAACAATCAGATTTGGAATAAATGAAGCAAATTCAAATGTAACCTACAGCAATATTTGTCTTTTGAAAAAAGATTCAAATTCAGCTGATGTTGCAAAAATCTTTAAAGAATGTTCAGGCACTCCCGGTGCTGTAACGGCGACTTACGGGTCTGCAATGCCGAAAGTAACCGTTCCGACCCGTAACGGTTATTCATTCGCCGGATATTATGACCAGCCTAACGGCGGAACACAGTATTATGATGCTGACGGTCAAGGCATAGGATCGTGGGATAAAGAAACAGAACTCAGTGTTCTCTATTCACATTGGACTGCTGTCGCTATTCATGCAACATATGATAATCTGTTTAACATAAACAGTTTTGCAAATGCTGTATCTGATGTTAATGATGATAAGACTGTTGTTAATGTGGATAACGGAACTATTCAGTTTACATCGAATACAACTGATTTACATTTGGATGATGCAGAATCATACAGAATTAAAGTTGATGAAAACGCAAAATACATTTTCAAATGTAACATTTCAACAAGTGACCCTGAGCTTTGGGGTGATTATCACATTATTTGCTATGACAAAGCCGACAATCCAATAAGGCCGGAAGATGCAAAGTATAATTGCCCGTATTTTGTTCTTGGTCAGGAACCCGGATGTACAACGAACTACAACTCAGATTTAGAGGACAACAAAAATCTTTCGCATCCTGAACAAATAACAAGTGTTTTGGTGGGTAGGCAGAGTGCTTCCGGAACTGAATTGGAAAGTCAGTATACACCTTGGGAATGGACAAAGGAAAACTATTTGAACAGCAGTTATGCGATAAATAATACGGCGATATTGTTTATTACGCCTGACGGAACAGACTATATAACCGTTAAGTTTGGTTCAGATAGTAAAGCAAACGAAACCGTAACATTCAGCAAAATTTCTCTTACACGACTTAGTGATTTCACAACTCCCTCAGGTGGTTCACTTCCTGTTAACACGGTAACATATGATAAGCAGGATAGCACATATACTGTTGAAGACGCCACAATAGGTACTTTAGCAACAGCTTCAACAAGTCAGCCCGGATATTTATTTACCGGTTGGGTTGATAATGATACCGGCTTGGCGGTGGCAAATTCTCCGGCTGTTTCAAGTTATCCGAATGGTATTACACTCCGTTCAACTTGGGCATCCATTGCCGTTGACGATACATTTGTAATGGATTTCGGCATAGCGGCAACACTCAATGTTTTGGGCAATGACGGCGCAGGGTTGAGCATTGAAAAAGTTTCAGCAGATAATTCAAGTTTTGGCGATTCAATCGGTGATGAAAATTCAGACTATACCGTATCAATCAGCAACAACGAGCTTGTTTTCACACCTAAAAAGATTCTGAGCAGTACTGTTACGTTCTATTATCAGGCAAAAGACAGTAGCAATAATACAAGCACCGCAAAAGTCACCATCATCCCGGCAAATAATGTGTACTATGAAGAAAACTCAGAAATGTTTGAATATACGAGTTCAGAACATTTTGTATGGAAAAAATACCCCGAAGGCGGCAGTACAGAGGATGCACAGGCTGTTATAGCTTTAAAGCGGGCAGAGGAAGCCGGAGTATTCGGCGGCGATGAATCTTACGAAGCAACAGGCAATCTGTCGATGGGCAGCGCCATGAAGATTACCGTTTCAAAAGAAGACAGCCGTGAAAATTATGAAGCCTATGTTCAGTTTACATTCACCGGAACAGGCTTTGATGTAAACAGTATTGTAAGCAACGAAACAGGCTTCTTTAATTTGTATATAGCGCCCGGAGAAAAATCTGATTATTATTCTATTCATGAAGTTGATAATCCTCAGCATCCTGATCCTGACTTATATACCCAGATTCCCTGCAACACTTATAACGGCTTGCAGTATGTTAACGGCGAATGGAAAACGGTTGAAGACGATAACGCCGTAACGATTTATCAGGTTCCCGTAATCAGCAAGACGGATTTACCCTACGGCACATATACGGTCCGCATTTATCCTGCATATTCAAAAATTATGGATATTGAAGACAGGGGAAGCTATGATTTCTACCTTGATTCCGTAAAAATCTATAATCCCATAAATGATGAAGATGAGGATGTTAACGAGTGTTACAAGCAGAACAACGAATTTGATGTTCAATACCTTGAAATCAGAGATGAACTGATTACTTCCGGCACGATTACAGGAAAAACACCGGGCGTAGCATTCCTCGGAACGCTATATGACGGAAAAGACTACACAGATTATATAGAAGTTTTTGAAAGCATCGGCCCCAATAATGAGGTTTATCTTGCACCCGGTCAGGCTATTTCATTTGATATGGTTTGCTCCGGCGGTGCGCCGGCAAGAGTTGCTGTCGGTTCAAGAAAATTAGCAACATCTGCTGATACCGTTGAAGAGAAGCAAGCAAACGCAGAGTTAACAATTTACGGCAACAGTTCAAGTGAAAAAATGGCGTTTGCTTCAACAACCGATATGTTCAGGGAGCTTAAAGACCTGACCTTTGACAACGGCACATCAACTGTTATCATTGAGAATACAGGCAATGTAAACATCTCACTCACCAAGTTGAAGATTTCTTATAACTGTGATGAGGGTGAGGCGGAAAACCACAAAAACTCAGCCGTTTCAATTTCTAACCGTTCGGCAGTCGGTGAGCCGGAAAAAACAGGCAGAAATGTTCATCTTGAGTTTAACCCAGAGCATTTCAGAGATGTGGCTGAAAAATTCCTTGTTTCTGCCCCGGAGGAATATGTAGTTGATTCCGATGGCGTTATAATCAAATGGAGCACGGATAAGATTAAGCAGTATGAATCCGCAACGCTCACGGTTAAGACAGGCGAAAACATTGTCAAGGTTGAAGCAGACGGAAAGGCAATGAAGCTTGTTAAAACCGAGAACGGCGAAAAGACATGGGAAATCACCTATACAGAGGATAATCCGGGCGTAAAAGAAGTTAACATTAAACTCACAGACGAAAATGAAATGAAGAGTGAAAACATAAAGAGTGGCAAGCTGACAATCAGAAAGCTTACATTCTGGGAAAGAATCGTGAGGTTCTTCAAAAAACTCTTCGGATTGATATGAAAGGGGCGTAAATAAAATGAAAGCTTATGTAGCACCAACCTGCAAGCTTTATAGGCTGCAAATTACAAATAATTCAGCCGCACCCTGCTCAATGAAAAGTACATCGGAGGACTATGACTGTCCTGCTTATGATACGGGTTCCCGTCTTTTCGTGTTCAGCCCCGAAAACGGAGGATGCAACATAAAAGAAACAGAAGAATACAACGGCGTATGCTATTATGTTCCTTATTCAAGTGATTATGTTGTTCATGACTCCTGATTATCAGATGTGCGTAAATTTCCTTTATTGATTTATCTGAAAATAATATAATGTAAGAGGGCTGAGTATTCGTATTCAGCCCTCCGATTTTTTATAATAAAACCAAAAACTGCTGACTGAGCAAAATCAATCAGCAGTTTTGTCTTTTATGATTTACTTATTTGTTATCCTTGATGATATCGTTAATCATTACGAAAAACTGGTCATCATCAAATGCACCGTCTGCCTTTTTGGGCTCTGCCTTGGGAGCAGAGGGAACAGAGGGAGCAGAGCTTGAAGAAACATCAACAGCCGAAGCATCAAACTTGGGGATGCTGGGCATACCTGCAGGTGCCGAAGCGGGTGCTACGGCAGGTGCTGACTTAATCTCCTCGGGTGCTTTCTTTGCCGCAGCGAAGAAAGGATTTACGAGAACATCATCATTTACCTTTGCCTCGGGCTTATTCTTTGAATCAAAGCCGGTTGCAATAACGGTTATAACAAGCTCATCATCAAGGTCGGGGTCAAATGCGATACCCCAGGTGATGTTTGCATCCTCATGAGCCTTTTCGGTGATAATCTCTGCTGCGCTTTCAATATCTTCAAGGTCAACATCCTGTGAAGCGGTGAATGAAATGATAACACCCTTTGCACCGGAGATTGAGGTTTCAAGAAGAGGACTTGAAACAGCGGCAAGAGCGGCATTTTCAGCCTTATCCTTGCCCTTTGCTCTGCCAACACCCATATGAGCATAGCCGGCATCTTTCATTACGCTTGTAACATCGGCAAAGTCAAGGTTAATAAAGCCGGGAACCTTAATAAGCTCTGAAATACTCTTAACACCCTGAAGAAGAACTTCATCAGCCTGTGCAAAGGCCTCTGCAATGGTCTTCTTGGAATTGTCAAGTGTACGAAGTCTGTCATTGGGGATAACTATAAGAGAGTCAACATTTTCGGCAAGGTTTGCAATACCCTGTGTTGCCTGAAGCATTCTCTTTTTGCCCTCAAATTTGAAGGGCTTTGTAACAACGCCGATTGTAAGACAGCCCTGGTCCTTTGCAATCTTTGCAATTACGGGAGCAGCGCCTGTACCTGTGCCGCCGCCCATACCGGTTGTGATGAACACCATATCGGTATCCTTAATAGCCTCGGAAATAAGCTCCTTGCTTTCTTCCGCAGCCTTTGCACCAACCTCGGGAACGCCGCCGGCACCCTGACCGTGTGTTGATTTTTCACCAATCTGAATCTTATGGGTTGCCTTTGAATGAACAAGAACCTGCTTATCAGTATTTACGGCAACGAATTCAGCACCCAATACGCCTGCTGAAATCATTCTGTTGACAGCATTTCCGCCGCCGCCGCCAACACCGATTACCTTTATCTGAACTGCACTCTCAAATTCATTGTCGATTTCAAATGCCATAATAATACCTCCATATTACTATTTATACAATTTAATATTATCACATATTATTATCAATATCAAGGATTTTTTCCTCAACCGCTGCCATATTCTCATCATAGGCAACAAGGGCATCCATATTTTTGTAATCCTTCGGCATAAAAACAGCCTTTGAAACCGCCGAAACATCCAGCTCGCCGTACTGGGTTGAAGAAAGCTTATTTTCCTCCGCAAGTGATTTTTTTGCAAGAGAAATTTTCTGAATAAGGTCACCTGCTCCGCCGACCTTGATTATAATTCTGTCCTCATATATAAGGTAAATATTACTATAATCGGCAACATTTATGTAATCTATATTTTCAAGTGAACTGCTTTCGGTTGCCATTGAAATATCGGTCAGAGCCATACGGATTGCCTCATCGCCGTTTTCCTGTGCAAAATCCACCTTTGTGCCGATTGCGTAGTTTGACGATTTGATACCGCCCTCTACCATTATTGTTCCCTCGGGAATAACGGAAGAAACCTCAAGAATTTTTGTGTTTTCATTGGTTATGGCATAAACGCCCTTGCCCATAAGAACCGCATAGGTCTGCTTTGCTTTTTTTGCCTTTATGACAACGGTAAACGGTAATTTTTTGCTTATACGCACATCATCGGCATAGGGCAGCTGTAATTCGATATTCTTTTTTGCCGTCTGCGTATCAAGAGAAAACAGGCTGTCACCCTTTTTTATGCCTGATGCGGTAATTACCTCTTCCTTTGAATAGGGAATGTTACCCTCAATCTTAAAGGAGTGAACTCTGAAAAGCAAAAATGCTCCGAGTGCAAGGGCAACAGCCGCAAGAAGAACCGTAACTGTTCTTTTGATAATCTTTTTAAGCTTATACTTTTTCTTTTTTCTTTTTTTATCAGCCATATTATACTATCTCACAGAGCGTGTTATAAATTCTGTCTGCCGAATCGGTAACAGCCATTGCAAGAGCATTTTGCCCGATTTGTTCAAGCCTGCCGGCATCTGCAATAAGTCCGTTAACCGTTTCCGTAAGTCTGTCAGCCGTCAAATCCTTTTCTTCAATGATGGTTGCGGCGTCATTATTTACAAGTGCCATTGCGTTATGGAACTGATGGTTTTCTGCAACATAGGGTGACGGAACAAGAATTGAAGCCTTGCCGAGAGCCTGAAGCTCACTGAGGGTGCTTGCACCAGAACGGCTTATAACCAGATCAGCCGCAGGCAGACACACAGGAATATCAATATATTCAACAATTCTGATGTTGCTCTTATTGTCAACATCAACTCCGGCTTCTTTAAGCCTTGCCTTGAAATCCTCTGCCCCTCCCTTGCCTGTTGCGTGGAGGAATACGCAGTCGTTATCATTCTGCTTATTAACAATCAAGCCGAAAACCGCATCATTAACGGGCTTCGCTCCGAGTGAGCCGCCCATTGAAAGAATGAGAGGTTTACCGTCAAGCTGTAAATCCTTAACCGCTTCTTCCTTTGTCTTTTTCATAAGGTCGCCTCTTACGGGCAGACCTGTTACAACACAGGGATTTTTACATTTCATTAAGTGACCGGCTTTTTCGTTGGTGAGCATCACTCTGTCAACCACACCTGCAAGAGCCTTATTTGTTACACCGGGAAATGCATTCTGCTCGTGAATTGCGGTGGGTATTTTCATTTTTGCGGCTGCTCTTAAAACAGGGCCGCTGACATATCCGCCGAAGCCGATAACCAAATCCGGCTTAAAATTTTTAATAATCCTTTTAACGCTTTTTGAAACCGTCAGAAGAAGCCGGAGGGTTTTGATGTTATGCTTAATACTCTCTATTGACAACGAACGGTAAAAGCCCTGAATTTTAATAAACTTAATATCATAGCCTGCGGCAGGAACAAGACGGGCTTCCATTTTTTCAGCCGTACCGACAAAAAGGATTTGGGCATCAGGATGCTTTTCTTTAATGTAGCCTGCCGTTCCGAGTGCCGGGTTGATGTGTCCGCCCGTACCGCCTGCGGCAATTAAAACTCTGATATCATCTTTCATTTCAGTCATTACCCTCGTTATTATTTTTTCTTTTTCAGAAAATTGTTTTCTCTTGAAACGCTCAACACAAAGCCCATACTGACCATCGTTATCAGCATTGAAGAACCACCCTCGCTGAAGAAAGGAAGACTTATGCCCGTATTGGGTAAAAGAGAGGTTGCAACCGCAACATTGATTAAAACCTGCAAAGCAATCTGTACGCTTACACCGAGGCAGAGCAGACGGCTGAATTTGCTTTTTGCTTCAAGGCCGATTTTTATTCCTCGGTAAACAAGAAAGCCGAAAAGTAACAGAAGCACAAGACCGCCGATAAAGCCAAGCTCCTCACCGATTACGGCATAAATAAAGTCGTTTGCCTTTTCCTGCAGATTTTCAACCTTTTGTGCGGAATCGCCGAAGCCCTTGCCTAACAGTCCGCCCGAACCTATACCGTAAAGGGACTGCAAAACCTGTCTTGCATCGTTTATTTTTTCTTTATCCGTAAGAGTGCCGTTAAATAAAATCTTTTTCCAGATTTCAATTCTTTTTGCCTGATAACCCCTCAGTAAAACAGGCTTCCATATAATCAACAACGTGCCGAAAATACCGACTACACCCCAGCCGTAAAATCTTTTTCTCGACATTTCTCCGTTCATCCACATCATTGAAACGCCGATAATAAAGAACAGAATACAGCCAGAAAGATGGCTTTGTGCAATCAATATGGCACACATTATTGCAGTCATAGCCAGAAACACATAAAAAGTTGACCTTTTACTGAGCTGTTTATGATATTTCTCCATAAGATATGCAAAGAACATAATAAAAGTAATTTTTGCAAGCTCCGAAGGCTGCATACCGAATACCCAGCGGTGTGTGCCGTTATAATCCTCCTTAAACAAGGCGATAAGCATAAGAATGCCGGCAGCAGCCATGGTAAAGGATGCCAAATTCTTTATTACAAATGTGCTCACCTGAGAAGCAAACAGCATAACAGCAAGCCCTATAAGCGCAAAAATAAGCTGTTGAGCCGTTTCATAGCTTGCCGAATAATGCACCGCAAGACCTGCCACCGTCAAAACCATTACCAAAACAAAATACAGAAAATCAATCGGGCCTGCGTGCAGGGGCAATATGTTCAGAGCACCCGTTTTAAGTCCTGTTCCGATTTGCTTTAATTCAGGCACAAAATATTTATGCAAAAAATAACTTGGATATGCGCTGATTTTGTTTTTGCCTTCCATAAGAATACTCCCGTCTTAAAGAAGTGAAGATACTATTTCTCTTTCATCATAGTGATGCTTTTCTTTGCCGATAATCTGATAGGTTTCGTGACCCTTACCTGCAAGAAGAATAACATCTCCCTCGCCTGCGATTGACATTGCCTTTTCAATAGCCTTTGTTCTGTCAACCTCAAGGATAACTTTTGAGCTGTGATGCTTGCCTATTCCCGCCGCAATATCGTCAATAATGGACTGCGGCTCCTCTGTTCTCGGATTATCCGAGGTGATTATGGCAATATCTGCAAGGCTTGTGCCGATTTTTCCCATAATCGGTCTTTTTGTTTTATCTCTGTCCCCTCCGCAGCCGAAAACGGCAATTACTTTTCCCTCTGCCACCTTTCTTAATGCATTAAGAACATTTTCAAGACCGTCCGGGGTGTGTGCATAGTCAATAAGTATTGAATAGGGCTTATCAACGGAAACAACCTCCATTCTGCCGGGAACACCCCTGCACTCCGAAACAGCATTTATTACGCTGTGAAAGTCAAATCCCATTTCAACAAGGCACACAACGGCGCCCATTGAGTTGTATACGCTGAACTCACCGGGAACAGCAAAGCTGACTCTGCCGATTCTTTCGTTGCTGACTATTTCATATTTAACGCCCTGTGCATTGATGCGTATATTCTTTGCGCTGTAATCACTTTCGTTGCTTGCAACCGAATATGTAACATTTCTGCAGGGAGTGTCAGTCATCATATATTCCCCTGCTTCATCATCCGCATTGATAACGGCAAGCCTTGAATTTTCAAAAAGCTTATGCTTTGCCGCCTTGTAGTTTTCTATTGTACCGTGATAATCGAGGTGGTCCTGTGTAAGGTTTGTGAAAACTGCCGTTTCAAATTCAATGCCGTCAACCCTGTGCAGGTCAATAGCCTGTGAAGAAACCTCCATAACGCAGTATTCACATTTTGCCTCCGCCATTTGAGCAAAATAACCGTAAAGCTCAAAGGGGTCGGGAGTTGTAAGCGAAGCAGGGTATTCCTTATCACCCACAACATTTTTAACCGTACCAATCATTCCGGCTTTTATGTTCATCTTGTCAAAGATTGATTTAAGGATAAACGCCGTGGTTGTTTTACCGTTTGTGCCGGTAATACCGATGATTTTGAGTTTCTTTTCAGGGTGTGAATAAAAGGCGGCGCAAAGCTTTGCATAGGCACTTCTTGAATTATCAACTATAAACTGATTTTCAAGCCCTAAATCTCTTTCGGTAATTACCGCAACGGCACCGTTGGCAAGCGCCTCCTGTGCCTTTGTATGGCCGTCAAAATGTTTTCCCTTTACGCATACGAAGATACATCCCGGGCAAACCCTGACTGAATTATCTGTTATAAAATTTACTTCTGCATCTTTGAATTTACCGTTAAGCTTCAAATCTGCAAGGATTGCCGAAAGCTTCATTGATGTTCCTCCGTGATAATGGGTAGAGTGATAATATTCCGGTTGATAATCAGGTGTCGTCAACACCTGTGTAGGATTTAAGATAAACCGTTACTATTGTTCCGTATTCCGCCTCGGAGCCTGCCGCAATGCTCTGGTCATAGGATACCATATCGCTGGAGCCTGTGTTACCGCTCAAGCGGACATTTATGCCCTCGGAGGCGGCAAGCTTTTTAACCTGTGAGCCTGTCATACCTGCAAGGTTCGGCACGGTAACGGTGACTTTTTCATTTTCATCATCTGTTGTGTAAATTGCAACAACTCCGTTTTGCGGAATCGTCTGACCGCCGGCAGGGCTCTGGCTGATAACCCTTTCGCCGTTGCCTATTGTTCTGACCTTAAAGCCTGCCTGTGAAAGTATATTTTCCGCCTCATCGGCATTTCTGCCGATTACACCGGGAGTTGTAGTATCAAGCTTTGAAAGTTCTTCCTCTGTGTACTGTCTTTCAACGCCGAGATTTTCAAGCGCATCCTCAACAACCTTTGCCGCAACGGGAGCACAAACCGTACTGCCGTTGATTTCACTTACGGGCTCGTCAACTATAATCAGAACTGCAATTTCGGGGTCATTGGCAGGTGCAAAGCAGCCGAATGATGCAATATAAACGCCTGCCTCCTGATATTTCTGTGTTGTTCCTGTTTTTCCGGCAACACGGTAGCCTGCAACATAGCCGTTTTTACCTGTTCCGCTCTTAACAACATCCTCCATCATTGAAGCAACCTCGGATGCCGTTTCCTTTGAAACAACCTGTCTTCTGACAACCGGCTGTGTCTGATTTGTAATATTTCCGTCAGAGTCAAGCTCCTTATCAACGATGTACGGCTGCATAAGGTATCCGCCGTTTGCAATGGCTGAAATTGCGGTTATCATCTGAATCGGTGTAATTGAAAACGCCTGACCGAATGATGAAGAAGCGAGGTTAACATTTGTCAGCTTATCAACATCGTAATAATAGGGTGAAGATTCCTCGTAGGATTCAAACCTTGTTTTCTCCGTAAAGCCGAAGGCATCAAAATATTCAAAGAATTTCTCTCTGCCGAGCTTTAAGCCCATTGTTATAAAGAACGGGTTGCAGGAATTCATAAGTCCCTTTCTTAAGGACTGGTAACCGTGACCGTTTCTTTTATGGCAATGGAAGGTTCTGTCCTCAACATCCTTGTAACCGTTACAGCAATAGGTGTAGTCATCCTCAAGAATATCCTCTTCAAGCACCGCCGCAGCCACAAATATTTTGAATACCGAGCCTGGATGATAGATTTCAGCCACGCAGTAGTTATTTCTCTGCTGAAGCTTAAAATAATAATGAAGCTTTTTCTTGTGGAGAGCCGCCCTTTCCTCATAGGAAACAGCGCTGTTTATTTGAGCAATATCCTCTAAAACCTTTTCTCTGTCCTGTACTCTGGAGTTCTTGGCGATTTCTTCAATGTATTCAAAATTATCCTTTGATGAGGCTCTGTCGGCAATTTTATCATAATACGGATTAAGCTCATCGGGCTCGTTAAGATTATAACCGCCCTTGTAGCCCACGGTTTCCATACCGAGAATTGCACCGGTTTTTACATCCATAACAATTCCGTATGCACCGATTCCGCCGCTCGATTCATAAACCGCTTCAAGATTTCTTTTAAGACTGTATTGAATGGTTTCGTTAATTGTCAGCACAAGGCTTGTGCCGTTTGTTGCATCATAGACAGTTTCGGTATCGGTATCAAGATTACTGCCGTAGGAGGTAATTTTACCGTCCACGCCGGAGAGAGCGGAGTTATAATATCTTTCAAGCCCGGAAGCGCCTGTACCGTCACCGTTGACAAAGCCGAGGAATGAAGAGCCGAGGGAATCCATCGGATAATATCTTTTGCTGTCCTCCTCAAGCTTAATGACCTTGCTGTATTTGAGTGATTTTCCGTCAGATGTGAGATAGGTTTTGTGGCAAAGGCAATCGGGGCTGGGGTTCTTATGCTTTACGCCCTCGGAATCCACAACATATCTGTCATTCTCATCACCGCAGTCAATAAGACATTTTTCGTCATATTCCATCTGATGCTTGATGTATTTTTTCTGCGCATACTGAATTTCATCTTCGTTTTCATTTTTCTTAACGAAGGTCAATTCCATAAGCTCTTCATAGTCAAGCTCAAGCGTTTCAGCCAGGTCACGGCATACCGCCTGTCTGAAGCCGTCATTACCCTCAAAATATTCGGGTATAACATAACATTTCCACACCCTGGCGCTCTGAGCAAGCACGGTGCCGTCAGCATCATAAATCGTGCCCCTCAATGCGGGAACAGGTGTTTCCGTCCACTGTGAATAGGTTGCCGCCTGTTTATATTTATCGGCATTGATAATCTGAATATCGAAAAGGCGAACCGAAACAATAACTGTTGCAACGGCAAGAAGAACGGCAATGATTTTAACATTTTCTGTTACAAAATCTTTTTTCTTTTCCTGTGTCTTGTTTTTCTCCATTTTTCTTTGCCTCCTTCCGATTTTCGTGCCTCTTTTTTATTTATATAAATAATATAATCTATGGGAAACACTCTTATAAAAGTGTTTCCCATAGCAATCACTGCCCCCGGGTGAGCATCCGGGACAGAAATCCGCAGGGCATAGCTTAACCCTGTTTATCTGCATTCAGAGCTTTGCCATTCGTTATAACTACCTTGTCGCCATCCCTGTCTTCAAAGTAGTGTATCTGATAACGCTCTGCTTTTTGCATACCTAAAACAGATACGGCATAATCCTGAACCTTATCGGCGGAAACAGATGCTTCCATAGAGGCTTTAAGCCTGACATTTTCCGCACTTGCCTGTGCAACACTGCCGTTAAGCTCGGCAATCGCCTTATCATTAGTGATTATTCTGTTATTCATCATTATAATGGCAGCTAACATCGCAAAGGCAACACAAGCCAGGGCAAATGTTATGCCTATCTTTTTGATTTGCTCAATTATCGCCTTTTCGTTTGCTCTTTGCCTTACTTTTGCTTGAGCCTTTTGCTCCGTTCTGACCTCCGGCTCCGGATAATAATCCGGAAGCTTCGGTGCGGCCGTTGAAGTAAACGGAGCAGGGATATATGCAGCTGCGTAATTTGCCATTTTCTTTTCCCTCCGAATATCTGTTAGATTAGTCGTTCTGCAGTTCTGAGCCTTGCGGAACGGCTTCTTGAGTTTTCTTCCAGTTCATTTTCGCCGGGAGTTACCGGCTTAAGCAGTTTTGCCCTCGGTTTCTTTCCGCACACGCAAACAGGAAAGTTTTTAGGGCAGGTGCATCCCACGGCAAGCGGTGCAAGAGCCTGTTTAACCGTTCTGTCTTCAAGAGAATGAAAGGTTATAATACTTAATCTGCCGCCGGCATTAAGGCAGTCGAACATATCCTTAACCGCCTGTGCAAGTCCGTCAAGCTCGCCGTTTACGAATATGCGGAGTGCCTGAAAGGTTTTCCGTGCGGGGTGACCGTCACGCCTTGCCGCCGCAGGAACGGAATTTGCAATTATATCCGCAAGCTCAAGAGTAGTTTCTACGGGCTTTGTTTCTCTCGCCTTAACTATGGCTCTTGAAATTGCAGGAGCTAATTTTTCTTCGCCGTATGTGAATATTATTCTTTGCAGCTCCTTTTGAGGCAGAGTATTTACCGCATCTGCAGCGCTCATACCCGTCTTGCTCATTCTCATATCGAGGGGAGCATCCTTATGAAATGAAAATCCTCTTGCCGCATCATCAAGCTGATGGGAGCTTACGCCTAAATCCGCAAGTATGCCGTCTGCACCGTCAATGCCTAATGAGGATAATATATTACTGATATTAAAGAAATTATCGTGAACAACCGTTACGCAATCAAATTTACCTAATCTTGCTTTGAGCGTTTCTATCGCTTCGGGGTCTCTGTCAACAGTTATAAGTCTGCCGGTTGTAAGCTTCGAGGCTATCGCACTTGAATGGCCGCCGCCACCCCCTGTGCAGTCCACATAAACACCGTCCGGCTTAATATTGAGAGAATCTATTGTTTCGTCAAACAGAACGGGAATATGGTGAAAGGATTCAGTATCCATATTTTCACCTCATCAGAGAACGAGCTGTGAAAAGTCAGGCTGTTCGCCCTCATCTTCCTCTGTCTGTTCCTCATCGCCGAACAGGTCGTTCCACTTTTTCGGGCACCATATTTCAAGCTTTTTCGGCTGGCAAACTATCATCGCCTCATCAGACAGCTCCGCAAAGCTCATAAAATCGGGCTTTAATGTGATTCTGCCGTCCTTGTCAATTACCACTCTGTCAACGGAGGCTGAAATCTTTCTCTGTGCCTTTGCAAGTACCTCGCCCTTGTATATTGTTTCGAGGCGTTCAAAGAATTTCAGATATTCCTCTGCCGAATAAACAATGATGCAGTTATTCGCCTTGCAGGTGCTCTGAATATTTTTAAGGAGATAAGCCTGCTTGCCGAGTCCGCTTCTGAACGGGCCGGGGATTGTTATTCTGTTGACCTGGTCAAACTTTCGCAGCTCACTGCCGCCCAGACACTTGAGAATATCGTCAGCCATAGGTTTTCTCCTTTCAAAAAATTCGCTTCGGAGCTTCCGGTTTGAACCCCCATTTGTCCCCAATTGCATCCTTGTAGGCTGATTATAAAACAGACCACGGATAAAATCAAGTGTTTTTTTGTCAAAATTTGAAAAAATATCAAAATATATTTTTGCTTATGTGCGGAATACTATAATTTCTTGACTTTTCTCGATTTTTTTGAAAAAAATTCTTGCAATGCTGAAAAAAGTGTGTTAAGATGTCGGGGTATATGAAGAAGGAGGTGTCGATATGCCCAACATTAAGTCAGCAAAGAAGAGAGTTATCGTTAACAAGACCAGAGCAGCAAGAAACAAATCAAGAAATACAGCTCTCAAAACAGCTATTAAAAAGGCTAATGCCGCTGTTGAAGCAGGTGCTCCCGAAGCAAATGCTCTCATCACAGAAGCAATCAAGAAGGTTGACCAGGCAGCAGCAAAGGGTCTTATTCACAAGAATAATGCAGCCCGTAAAAAATCTGCTCTCGCCCGTCTTGCAAAGTAATTTGTTTTCGGGTAACCTAATCAGATAATCAATAGCCGCAGTTGTAAATTTTTTATGACTGCGGCTGTTAAATTGTTGACAACCACAATTCTCTTTGGTATAATCCAATTGCAGAATACCCTTGAGGGGAAATGTTTGTTAATAAAAAGCTCGGAGGAATTGATATGGATACTTTCAAAAAAATCATTAAAATCGTTGCCATCGTTGCTGTTATAGCCGCCGCAGTTGCCGGCGTTGTTGTCGCAATCAAAAAATTCAAAGAGAAGAAATGTGCATCTTCCGAAGAAAATTATGTTTCATGCTCATGCTGTGAAGCCTGTGCAAAGTAAATTTCCGGCGGAGGATTTAAGAAATGACACTTGAAAAAATAATTGATATTATCAGCGAACAGCTTGAGCTTGATAAGAGCGTTATCAAAGAAAGCTCCACCCTCTCCGAGGACCTCGGTGCAGGCAGTCTTGATATGATTGACCTTGCAATGTCCATTGAAGACGAGTTCGGTATTGAGCTTCCCGATGATGACCTTGATAAAATCAAAACAGTCGGCGATTTGGCAAAATTCGTTGAAGAAAACAAGTAAAAGAGAAAACGGGTAATCGCAGTTGATTGCCCGTTTTTTTATTCAGCGCAGGAAAGGTCAGTAAAATTATGATTTTGAAAAACGCATCTGTCTGCAATGAGAATTTTGAATTCATCAATGCGGATATTGAAATAACAGGTGAAAAAATCACTGCCGTCGGCAAGCTTGACGGTGACGGTACGGACTGCACCGGATTAAAAATCATACCGGGCTTTGTTGATATTCATATTCACGGCTGTAATAATCACGACTGCACAGACGGAAGCCCGGAGAGCGTTGCTCAAATGAGCCGTTACCTTGCCGCTCACGGCGTAACCTCCTTTTGTCCCACAACAATGACCCTGCCCGAAACCGAGCTTGCAAGGTCATTCTCCTTTGTGAAATCTGCAATGGGCAATGAAGACGGCGCCTATATTCACGGCATAAATATGGAGGGGCCGTTCATCTCACCGGCTAAAAAAGGCGCACAAAACGAAAAATATATTACCCTGCCAGATATTGAGTTTTTTGAAAGGCTGAACAGTATTTGCCCGGTTATGCTTTGCGATATTGCCCCTGAAATGCCGGGAGCACCGGAGTTCATAAAATCCGCAAAAGAAAAATGCGTAATTTCAGCTGCACACACCACCGCAGATTATGAAGCAGTCACAGAAGCAATATCCTGCGGATTAAGTCACGCCACTCACCTTTTCAACGCTATGACAGGCTTCGGCTCCCGTGAGCCGGGTGCGGTCGGAGCATTTTTTGATGATAAAAACAGTTGCTGTGAGCTGATATGTGACGGAATACACATTGCACCCCCTGTTCTGCGCACCGCATTCAGAATACTCGGTGAAAACAGGACGGTTGTAATCAGCGATTCAATGATGGCGGCAGGACTTGCTGACGGTGAATATTCTCTCGGAGGGCAAGCAGTCATAAAAAGCGGTTTTCGTGCCACTCTCCCGGACGGAACACTCGCCGGAAGCGTTACAAATCTCCACAGCGAGCTGCTGAATTTAATCTTATTCGGCATACCTGAAAAGCAGGCTTTGAAGTCCGTTTCCATAAATCCGGCGGCTTCAATCGGAGCGGAAAACATCTGCGGAAGCATCGCAAAAGGCAAGAATGCGGATTTGGTCATTATTGACAATGAGCTGAAAAATATCTCTGCCGTATTCGTTAAAGGACGCAGAATTATATAGTCCGATTTCCCGGAACAGATGTCCCCTTTTTTCAATTTTATAAAAAAGTTTTTATAAAATGACGGAAAAATTGCAAAATTTCCGTCATTTTTATTTTCGGACTTGCATTTTTGAATAAATATTCATTTGTAAAGTATTTTTGCTTTACGGCAAAAAGTGTAAAGTTAAAGACCTTTCAAATGTGAATAACTCGGTGAAAAAAGTGAAGAACTCGGCATTTATTTTCGATTTTAGAAATAATATCTGTAAAGTTTTTCACTTTACGGCCGTTTTTTGTTCTGTTTTAGCATAATTTTATACATTTTCATTTGCAAGAAAAATGCAGGAAATTGCAAGATTTTTCCGATTATTACATCTTTGTAAAGTGATTTGCTTTACAGTATAAAAATCCTTTATTTTACAAGTATTTCAGCCATTTTGTGCATTTTGACGAACGGTTTTTCATAAAATATTGCTCAAAAATGAAAAAGATGAGAAAAACATATTTACATATTTTATTTTTCTGTTATAATACTTAATGGTCAATTTATAATTAAAATTCCTAATTGGAGGTTACTTATGGCTAAAAAGTATTGTTATTCCTTCAAGGAAGGTAACGCAACAATGCGTGAGCTCCTTGGCGGTAAGGGTGCTAACCTTGCCGAAATGACCAACATCGGTCTTCCCGTACCCTTCGGTTTCACCATCTCAACCGAAGCTTGTACTCAGTATTATGAGGATGGCAGAAAGATTAACGATGAAATTATGGCTGAGGCTATGTCATACGTTAAGCTTATGGAAGAAGCAAACGGCAAAAAGTTCGGCGACCTCAAGAATCCTCTTCTTGTTTCCGTTCGTTCAGGTGCCCGTGCTTCCATGCCCGGTATGATGGATACTATCCTTAATCTCGGTCTTAATGACGATGTTGTTGCCGCTATGATTGCCGGCAACCCCGACCCCAAGTTTGAGAGATTTGTTTACGACTCTTACAGAAGATTCATCCAGATGTTCTCTGATGTTGTTATGGAAGTCGGCAAGAAGTATTTTGAGCAGCTCATCGATGAGATGAAGGCAAAGAAGGGCGTTAAGTTTGATGTTGAGCTTAATGCTGCTGACCTCAAAGAGCTTGCTTCACAGTTCAAGGCTGAATATAAGAATCAGCTCGGTCAGGACTTCCCCTCAGACCCCGTTGAACAGCTCAAGCTTGCTATTGAAGCTGTTTTCAAATCATGGGATAATCCCAGAGCAAATGTTTACCGCCGTGATAACGACATTCCCTATTCATGGGGTACTGCCGTTAATGTTATGCCCATGGTATTCGGTAACCTTAATGATAATTCAGGTACAGGCGTTGCTTTCACAAGAGACCCTGCAACCGGCGAAAAGAAGCTTATGGGTGAGTTCCTTACAAACGCACAGGGCGAAGATGTTGTTGCCGGCGTTCGTACTCCCATGCCCATCAAGGAGATGGAAAAGCTCTTCCCCGATGCTTATGCACAGTTTGTTAAGGTTTGTGCTCTCCTTGAAGACCATTACAGAGATATGCAGGATATGGAATTTACTGTTGAAAACGGTAAGCTCTATATGCTCCAGTGCCGTAACGGTAAGAGAACAGCTCAGGCTGCTCTTAAGATTGCCTGCGACCTCGTTGACGAAGGTATGATTGACGAGAAGAAGGCTGTTTCAATGATTGACCCCAGAAACCTTGATACTCTTCTTCATCCTCAGTTTGATGCAAAAGCACTCAAGGCTGCTACACCTCTCGGCAAGGGTCTCGGTGCATCGCCCGGCGCTGCCTGCGGTAAGGTAGTATTCACAGCAGAGGATGCTGAAGCCTGGAAGGCAAACGGCGAAAAGGTTGTTCTTGTTCGTCTTGAAACCTCACCCGAAGACATCACCGGTATGAAGGCTGCTCAGGGTATCCTTACAGTTCGTGGCGGTATGACTTCACACGCAGCCGTTGTTGCCCGTGGTATGGGTACCTGCTGTGTTTCCGGCTGTGGCGATATTGCTATGGACGAAGAAAACAAGAAGTTCACACTTGCAGGCAAGACCTTCGTTGAAGGCGACTATATTTCAATTGACGGTACAACCGGTAACATCTACGAGGGCATCATCCCCACAGTTGATGCAACAATCGCAGGTGAATTCGGCAGAATTATGGCTTGGGCTGATAAATACAGAAAGCTCAAGGTTCGTACAAATGCTGATACTCCCAGAGATGCAAAGAAAGCCCGTGAGCTTGGTGCAGAGGGTATCGGCCTTTGCCGTACAGAGCATATGTTCTTCGAGGCAGACAGAATTGCTGCTTTCCGTGAGATGATTTGTGCTGACACAGTTGAAGAGAGAGAAGTTGCTCTTGATAAGATTCTTCCCTATCAGCAGGGAGATTTCGAGGCTCTTTATGAAGCTCTTGAAGGCTGCCCCGTTACAATCAGATTCCTTGATCCTCCTCTTCATGAGTTCGTTCCCACTGAAGAAGCAGACATCAAGCTTCTTGCAGATTCACAGGGCAAGAAGGTTGAAGAAATTAAAACTCTCATTGATTCACTCCATGAGTTCAACCCCATGATGGGTCACAGAGGATGCCGTCTTGCTGTTACATACCCCGAAATCGCAGCAATGCAGACAAAGGCTGTTATCCGTGCAGCTATCAATGTTAAGAAGGCTCATCCCGATTGGAATGTTAAGCCCGAAATTATGATTCCCCTTGTTTGTGAAATCAAGGAGCTCAAGTTCGTTAAGAAGGTTGTTGTTGAAACTGCCGATGCTGAAATCGCAGCTGCAGGCGCTGACCTTAAGTACGAAGTTGGTACCATGATTGAAATCCCCAGAGCTGCTCTTACAGCTGATGAGATTGCCAAGGAAGCTGATTTCTTCTGCTTCGGCACAAACGACCTTACTCAGATGACATTCGGCTTCAGCCGTGATGACGCAGGTAAGTTCCTCGGTGCTTACTATGACACCAAGATTTTCGAGAGCGACCCCTTCGCAAGACTTGACCAGAACGGCGTAGGCAAGCTTATGGATATGGCTCTTAAGCTCGGTAAGCCCGTTAACCCCGCTCTCCATTGCGGTATCTGCGGCGAGCACGGCGGTGACCCCACATCAGTTGAGTTCTGCCACAAGATTGGCCTTGACTATGTTTCATGCTCACCCTTCAGAGTTCCCATCGCAAGACTTGCAGCAGCACAGGCAGCTATTGCCGAGGCTAAATAATCAATCTGATTATAAAGTTGCATAAATAACCTGCTCCCCGACCTCTTTTGAAGTCGGGGAGTTTTGTGCATTTATCTGATTATGCTATTATATCACATTCAAACTGTATAATACCATAAGCCTCTGATAAGTTCTTCCATTAACAAATAGCCAAAACAATTTACCACAAATATATAAAACAAATTACCACAAATTAACAAAATTCACTTGAATTATAAAGCGATATAAACAAACCTGCTCCCCGACCTCTTTTGAAGTCGGGGAGTTTTGTGCTTTGCGAAATTATTTTATTTTTCTCTTGACTCTGCCGCAGCGTTATGGTTTATAATTTGATACGGTTAAGGAGGATTACGGTTATGCGAACGGTAAATGAAGTAAGCAAATTAACTGGCGTAAGCGTGCGCACGCTTCACTACTATGATGAAATAGGGCTTCTGCGCCCGGCTGTTACAACAAATGCAGGATACAGGCTGTATGACGATGCAAGCCTTGAGCGTCTGCAACAAATTTTGCTGTTCAAAGAGCTGGAGTTTTCATTAAAAGATATTAAGAAGATTATTGACTGCCCCGGTTTTGACAGAAAAAGAGCATTAGCGGAACAAATCAGGCTCCTTAAAATTAAAACGGAGCATTTTGAAAACTTAATATCTTATGCCGAAAGAATAATAGCCAAAGGAGAATATAAAATGGATTTCAAAATATTTGATAACGAAAAATATAAAGCAGAAGCAAAGAAGCTATGGGGTAACACAAAAGAATACCGTGAATATGAAAAGAAAACTGCCTGTTATTCAAGCGAAAAACAAGAAAGTGTTGCAAATGAACTGATGAATATTTTCAAAGAATTCGGCAGCAAAACAGACTTATCTCCGGCAGATGCGGAAATTCAAAGTCTCGTAAAAAAGCTTCAGAATTTCATTACGGATAATTACTACACCTGCACAAATGAAACGCTCTGCGGATTAGGGCAGATATATTCCGCAGGCGGTGAAATGACAGATAATATTGATTCTGCCGGCGGAAAAGGAACAGCGGAGTTCACCGCAAAAGCGATTACGGAATATTGCAAACAATCGGATAATATGGTATAATTACTGTATGAAATTTATGTGAGGTGATACCGTGCCGAAAACATCAATACGCTTTTTTGAGGATGTCCCCGTGCGTGCCATATGGGACGAAGAAACCGCAAAATGGTGGTTTTGCGCAACGGATATTGCCGAAGCGCTGACAAAATCAAAAAATCCGAGAAAATATTGGAACAATATCAAAAGCCGTAAAAGTGAGTTGTCCTCAATTTGCAGACAACTGAAATTAAAAGCAAAAGACGGTAAATTTTACAATACAGATGTTGTGGATGAATCAGGACTTAACACCGTTATTGCTCTCATTCCGGGCAAGAATAACGATATTTTTTCAAGGTGGATGAAAAATCTTGAAACAACGCTTGATGAAAAAAGCAAGCAAAAAGCATACGAGTTATTTGAAAGCGGATTTATCAATAACATTGAAATCGGCACAGTTAAAGGATTACAGCAAATTCACAGCTACATTTTCGGAGGCCTTTATGATTTTGCCGGTCAAATTCGCACTCTGAACATTGCCAAGGGCGGTTTTGCTTTTGCTCCCGCAATGTTTTTGAATGAAAGCCTGAAAAACATTGAAGCAATGCCCGACAACACTTTTGAACAAATAATATCAAAATATATCGAAATGAATATTGCTCACCCATTTATGGAGGGCAACGGCAGAAGCACAAGAATATGGCTTGATATGCTGCTCAAAAGCAAGCTGAAAGTATGTGTTGACTGGAGCAAAATTGATAAAACAAGCTATCTGAATGCTATGCGTGCCAGCGTAACTGACTCAAGCAAGATTACGGCTTTGATAAAATCCGCATTAACCACCGACACAGAAAGCCGAGAAATAATAATGAAAGGCATAGATTACTCATACTACTACGAATACGAGGAATAAGGGAACAGTTTTATGAAAAAAACCATTGCAATAGTTGCGGTTATACTTGTTATTTTTAATTTTGTTGCAACAATAGGAGCCAATTTTTACGCCTGCGTTACCTTTGATGAGCAGATTACAACGCAAAACAGTTCTATGGTAAATATGCTGGCAAAAACGGTCACTTCCGAAAACAGCAGAGTAACGCCTGAGCTTGAAAAGGACTATGTAAATAATAAGCTTCATTTTTATCTGAACGGTTATTCTATGTCCACCCCCTACACCGCCTCTCACTATGCTGTTTATGACAGTAAAAATAATCTCATCTGTGAAACCGATGATAATATTTTAATAATCGAAAGCAATGCAAAAAGCGATGAGCCCGGCTCAACCCGTGTTTGCACCGTAAAAAATAAAGATGAGGTTTATGATTTTATCAATTCATATATGAGCAAGTATTCCGATGTTGCTCCCTCTGTTCTTTCAACTGCAAGAAAAGACCTTGAATGTTACATAACCGAAATGAATCTGGAATACAGCGAAAACGGTGAAAGCAAAAATACCACCTACAAGTTTGAGGGCAAAATCGAGCCAGATTTTGAAAAAGTTAAAAGAACCGAAACGAATGTACTCCTTATGGCAATCGGTCTGAAGCCCGAATTTCCCGGTTATTCAAACATAATAAAGCCCATTTATATTAAGCTTTGCGAACGCAACGAAAAAAGATTCGATGAATGTACAATAACAACTTTCGGGTTATTGTTTTCTAATTCAAAACGGCTACATATATTCTCAATTCGCAATAGAACCAAATAGATCATCATCGTCATCCGAGCCATTATTTATAGCATCATAGATGGAGGATGCTTTCGATTTAAGCAACTTAAAAACAATTGTTCGATCCGCATAAACGGGAGCAATTTTTCTCTCAAACAAATCTAAGTATCGAATAATTGCCGCAACCAAATATTTATTGATGTTATACCTCTCCTTTTGATAACCTTGCGCATCCCTAATATATAATCTATATTGATTCAAATACGATATGTGAGAAAAGATTGTTCGTTCGCTATGCAGCTGTGGTCTTCCTGTTTTTGTGGTCCTTGGGTTAAACTGTAAATTAATATATTGTTCGTCTTTTTGAATACCGAACGCCTTCATATATTCATTTTTTAGTTCTAACATATTGTCACAACACTTTGCAACACACGCATAAACTTGGTCAACAATCTGTTTTACTTCATCAAGTTGAGTACATAAAAATAATGGTTTATTATTTTGATCTATCCTATTAGAATAGAATTCAAATTCTTGTAGTATCTTCTCGACATAAGTTTTTCCACAATCGCATATAATAAATTCGAAGATCTTGCTTTCCTTTTCCCCGTTTTGCAGTCTCTTACATTGAGTTAGTAATTCGCCAGCAATTTGTTGATTATTATCTGAATATATGGTTGCACTTGAAGAATAGTAAATCGGTCTCCGCCAAACTCCATTTAGATTTCTTGCCAAGAGATTAGCTAAACATTGACAAAGTTCTTCACAAGAATATAGGTTACCCCCAATACAAAATGTATAGCACAAGTCTTTCAAGGATGCGATGCCTGTTTGGTTGTTTGCATTATAAATAAACGTTAATACTAGTTTTGTGAGTGATACATTTCGATAATTCGGAGAAAAGCTGTCTTTCCAATTTAGACTCACCAAATTCAAATTATTGGAACCCCATATCCCATTTTTGTTGAATATTTTACATATGGAATTAAGCAGAATAGCACTACTCCCATAATACGACGAGGCAATTATATCATTATTTTCTTCTTTAATTTCATATTCACCATCTACAACCGTTTTCTTGCCGAAATCAATGCAATCATCAAAGCCAAATGAATTGTTGGAAAGCAACTCACTAGCAACAAGCGAGCATGTACGATAATTATGATTCCATATACCTGCATAGCGATTTCTCATAATATTGCTTTTATCTGAGAAATATCCCCATTTAGTCAACTGCTCAACGATCTCATTTGATTTATGATTTTCATTTGATAAAACAATCGAAAGGTTGTCCTTAAAAAATTGCACGCGTTTTTGAATAATATCGGTATAATCAAACACATGCGACATATCAAATTTAAAAACGATATCATTTGCTGATGAGATCTTCTCATCATTCCTAACCTCTCTATTGATATCTCTAGATAAATTCACTCTGCTTGCAGTAATTTTACGGTATGTAACTATAAGAATAAATCGAGGCATCGCCTTATCCCCAAAAAATTCCTTGTCATCTAACCACTCTAAATACTCATTAAAGACTGTTATAAAGTCAATGATTTTATCATCAAATTCCTCTAAATCACCGGCGTCCTCTATTGCATCAATATTGTCATAACACACATATAATTGATTATAATCTATTTGCCCATTCATATACAATGCAATTCTAAGCAAAAAATCAAGAGCGAAAATATTTGTTGATTTTCCACATATTTCTTTTTGTTTACATAAGGTATAAATTATATTCTCTATTGTTTCCAAATCATATTTGTTCAACTTCCCTTTATGGCGAGTATTAATAACATCCTTGTACCCATTTGATGCACGGATATTTTGATAAATATCATAAAAAGTTCGATTATGGTTATTACCTAATTCTTCAAGTATTCTATCAAATTCATCTAATACATGGGGATTTTTTTCTGCTAGTGTCTTATACTGAATGACAAACGATTTGATAATCGCAGCAAATAAACTACTTTGGCTCTCTTCCTTATACAACAAATCGAATTGTAATTCCAAATCATAATTGTATATACAATTATAACTTTCTAACGAATCTGAAAGAAGTTCTTTTTTCCACAAAAGATATTGAACAAATGTTGACTTGCCACATCCAGCAAAGCCTTCCAAAAATACGACTACAGATTTTTCCTTTTTTTCCAATGAATTAGAATTCTCAGTTCCATTTTGATCCAGGCTAAACCATTTTATAGGATCAAATGCAGAAAAACATTTAGGTTCAGAATAAATTTTTTTAAAAAAAGTCGACCGATCATTTACTGCATTCTTTTTTCCGTGATTCTTTCGATTTTTTATTATCACATTGTTATTATAACAATCTGCTGTTAGAGCATTATATAGCGAGAATTCGCTAGCGGAAATGTGACTCTGTTTTTCATAATACTTCATTTTATGTTTCCTTTTATTGTAATATTTCTAGCTCCCTGACAGCCGTCGAGTTCCGTCGTCTCATTATTGATGTAATCCTTGCAAGACGAATTTAAAGATATCATTTGTTCCTGTTCAAAAAGGCTACAACAGGTATGGAAAAAATATCTAGAGATAGAAAATCCATATAGTTCCAGTGCTTTTGTCTTACTTTCTTGATACACTTCATTGCAGTCTCTTACCGTATTGTTCTTATCATAGGTCATTTTCTCTTTAATTGTATCAAACAATGACGGCGGAAAGCAAGCAATCCTTTTTTCTTTTAGGATCAAATCTAAAATATTGAATGCACACGCTGCTGCATAAGCTTGGCTACGTTCCTTTAACGTATTAAATCTATTTCTTAATTCCTTATCTTTCAACGCCTTATCTTTTAGTACACTGCAAAATAGAGAATATTTTTCTTCATCTTTAACATCAATATTCTTTTCGATTCCCCAATCACATATTCCTTTAATAATTACACAAGGAATCTTTCTACCCATGTCATGACATTCTTTATACAAACCATATCCTTCCATTTCTCCCGCCAATAAATGCTGCTTCGTAGTCTTTTTTATCTTTTCTACTGCCTCGACTGAACTTATTACCGCTTCTCCGGTTGCGAAATTACCTATCTCAAAATCATCTTCCCCTGGAAGAATGTTCATGCTACTGATTCGCTGAATGTTGGACATTAAAAGGCTATTGGTAGAAAACACATTATCATCAACAACAAATAGATCATTGCCTTTTACTTTTGCGCCAATAAAATACGGATATACTTTTTTCGAAAGCACAACTTTTCCAATCTTGTCTGATAAATTAAACCCAAAACAAATCCCAAATGAAACAATCACCGTTGGATACAATAAAGGGTTACTATTAATCCATCGAATTAAATCTGCTGTGCCTCCTATTGTATATGCACCACAAACATTAGCATTCAAATGAATTATTGAACATCCTTCCATTTCGAAATAGTATCCGAATACTTGGCTATATTTTTCGTTTGCACTTGATAATTTTATCGTAAATTGCTTTATTAGTTCCCCACTTTTTTTATGGGCAAATTGATGTAAGATATTCATTTCATATTTATTTGCAGAAAGAATTACGATGCCCGCTCTTGCAAACAAATATTTTTGCTCATCTTCAGAAATAAGATCAGTATATATCCCTGATATTTTCTTTGATTCAGCCAATGAATAGTATTTATCCCAATCTTTAAACGACTGAGAATAACACTCAAATAATCTATTGCATACGTCCTTTTTATGCTGTTCAAGCTCATTTTTATTAAAATCGTTTAATTCAACTGTCTCTTTTGGATTTCTACCATACTCTATAAATGATTTTGCTTTCATATGTAACTTCATCCTTTTTGCATTAATTATCAAAGTATTTTAAAATACAGATCATATTTTTCTGCATACAGAAACTGGAACCGGTGAATTAAATGATTCTCCAAGATAGGACACCGCTTCAAATAATTCTGCTTATCGTTGCATCGGTTTTGTCTTGCCGTATCGCAACTTCATAATGTCTTTAAATACACCGCCATACTCTGCCACAAACTATCCAAAGCCCCTTCACCGTCATATTGTGCTGTCAATCGTCATTTACATTTATCTCGGAATAAGATGCTCTGTCATTCCGTGCTGAATCAACCCACATACAACAGCTTTATTCTTTGTATATTTCAGCCAATTCGATGCCTCCGAAGACTTTTCCAGCATTTCAAAAAACTCAAACAAGACATCTTCATCAGACGGAAAACGTAAAACCAACGCATATGCCCGTTCAATTAATTCTTTCGGAACATCCTTATGAAACTTAGATTCATAAGCCGTCTTCCATAAATCAATTGATTTTGCAACAAGCAAAGCATTATTCGGATATTTTTGCAGCAGTGCATCTGCTTCGGACAAAACATCTCGCGCTTCGGCATCTGATACGCTTTCATCAAATCCAATTTTCAATGTTTTTGCCCCTATAAGCAATCCGGACAAATCAGAAAACATTTCATTGCTTTCTATTTCATCGATAAGGCTATCAATCAACTGAATTCCGTAATAACCTACGTCCTTAAGAAAAGCATTGATCGTTACTGTTTCGGCTCTCATCAGTTTTGAATGCAGATAGTAATAATGTGTCTTATCATTAAAATAGATCCGCTTTCTTCCTTTTCCGCACTCTTCCGCCAAGTCCTGAATCCAATCAGCGAATGTCAGCATATCCTTCCACTGCATTTTACGATAGCATTGATTCGCCCCGGAAAAGCAAATGTAGGCATATTGCTCGACTTGTTTTTCAACACTCCAATCAATTTTCTTTTTGATTTTACAATGAAGCTGCCGTGCTTTTCCCAGTTCTTTACGATATGCAAGACAAACCATGATCTCACGTTGGAGAGTAAGTCGGCATTCATTGCGACATTTTTTATCCTTGATCTCTTCTATCAGCTTTGACGTCGGTCTGACAAACTGCTCTGCAAACGGTATGGATTTTCTGTCAACCAAATAATGAATGAATTCGGTCAAATATGTAGCTTTTATCGGCTTCAATTCTTCACTGCACGAGAATTGTATCACTTGCTCTATAGCAGCACGACTTTCCTTTTCCAACGACCATGCAAAATACTGAAAAACGCTGTAATACAGCCCTCTCAGAACAATTGCCTCGTTATCCCGGTTTACCGGGACAGATGACCAGTATGTGTGTTCATCTGTCACCATTTTCAGGAATATACCGCCCTCGTCAGTAGTGTGGATGATTTTATCCTGGAGCAACGCCCATCTGACCTGCATTGCGTTCAGATTCGAGTAATCCTCAGTCGCATCCCTTACAAGCTTTATCAGCAAGGGTTCATTTTGAAAATCAACAATACAGCGACTCAAAAAAGTATTGTATTCAATCGGACAGGTTTTCCAAAGCTCTGCGGACAGCGATGCTGCGGATTCATCATCAAGATAATATATAAACATAAACTCTTTGATCAAATCCGGGTACAAAGGCCGCAGAATATCATTCTGCGCGAAGCCGTGCTCGGCTTCACGGAACAGGGTCTGCAAGGATTCATCCGTCTGTTTGCCGCCGAGCGAATGCGAAGTGACAAACGAGCGGACAGTATTCCACTCTTTAGGATATGCTCTCGACAATTCCGGCATTGATTCGCCGTCCGAAACCGATGCTCGAATGAGCAAAATGATCAGCGCATTTACAACCGAAACATCATTGCCGAAAATCTGTAAAAAGCGTTCCTGCTCTCTGTGTACGACGACCTCCAGTAGCGCCTTGTAATTCTGATACTCTATCGCTATACATCCGTTATCGATCCAAGCCTCGATATACATCTGCAAAAACAACGGTCTGAACTTGAGTTGCTCATATTTCTTTGAATAGTCGTCTTTCAGCCGACGATCTCTTGCTGGATCTTTGGGAAGACCTTTATTTTCACAAATCAAGCCGATCAATTCCAAAACAGCACCGTCGTCCAAATCGTCAAGATATAAAAACGATGCTCTTTTGAAATCATGTTTCGGTTATATTCGGCGTTATTGAATGCAGCCCGATGCGAAAAATCAAAACTGTCGCTCAAAGTGCTGAACCACGAACCGGAAAGGAGCAGATTATCCCGTTCCAAAAACAGTATCCTGAGTTTGAACGAAACAGAACGGTATTTGTCGATCATAAGTGAGACAAGACCGGCAATTTGTTTTTCGTTCCCTTTTACATAGTCTATAACGATAATCGTATCGTTGAACGGAACAAAACGATCAACATCCGCTTTATCTGCGGTATGATTCAGGAAAAAGCCATACCAGTCGATCTTACTTCGTTTCAGCAACTCTAACGCCAATCGACTTTTCCCTGCGCCGCCTTGACCGGTAATCGCCCACCATTTAAACTGGCTGTCTGTTTCCAAAAAACTGTTCAGCCGAGCTAATTCAACTGTACGTCCACAAAAATTCAATTTTTCCTGTGAAAAATGATATTCCGATAAGCCAAAAGCATCCGTCTTGTTTGTATATATGCTTCTGTCAATTATGGGATTGTTTTCGATCTTAAATCGGAGCCGTTCTTCGGCAATATCATTGAGAAACGCCGGTAGCTCGTTGAAAGTATCTCCGTAAAGAATCGGCTGAATAAAATTCGGAAGATTTTTGGGCATACTGCTGCCATCATGCAGCAAGAAATATGTTTGCTTTATGTGATGATGCTTTTCCGAAAACTCAATAAACCGGGAAATATTTCCGTCCTCTGTCGTCTGACCGCATCCGATAAATACAACCGTCCGTGTTCCGAGAATATTCTGGATAAACTGCGCTCCCTCATTCCCGATAACGGCATCGTATTGCTCCTTGTCCGCAACTATGTTATCGATACCGCGTTTTGAATCATAGATGCCGTGAAGGTGCAGCACGGCACTGCTCTTTTGCTTATCAATCATTTCATAAGCAATTCCGGGCTCCTCATAAGAAAGAGCCTGAAGACCGGTGGCACTTTCCAAAAGGCGGTCATAATTTGTCGTGGCAAAGATATCCTGAGCAATAAGAAGTTTTTTCAGCACCGTAGATAATTCGTGATTCTCCAACGCAGGAGCTTCTATCTTTTCCTGCATCCATGAGTCATAAGTGCCGGCTGCTTTCGTGTGTTTTATTACTTCACCGACAATTCTGATCATATTATTTGTAGACTTGTCATTCTCGATTGATTCAGCCAAAGCGGAAGCCACGGTCTCATCTTTTATTTTCAAAGTGCCTTGATAAATCCACTTCCACCAATTATACGATTTGCCGCAGGATAAGGCCGAAGAAATGCCCGTACCAAAAAGAAAAACAAGTCTGTTATTCCGAATCGCATTCAAAAAGTCCGGATAATCGGCAATATCATTTCTCATATAGGCACCTCTTAAAAGCATGAAATAGCCTTATGCTTCTTTATATTAACACTTATTAAATATGAACAATCGCCAATACTGCAAAAGCAATACACTCAATAACTATAAGAAAAATCGATATTGAAATTATTGCATTAGGCATTGAATAAAAATCTTGGTATATTTCATTCTTTTCATTAGGATATGTACTATTAAATAACCGTATTAGCTTTTCTCTTTCTTTTTCAATTTTATAACGAAAATGAAATATTCCAAGCAATTCTAGCGTAAGATTCAGAAACGCCCAAAAGCAGGAAGTAGGAATAACCCACTGGGGTATATCGATATTAACACTTATCAAAACACATTCGGCAGCAAGCCATCCAAGTCCAATTGCTGTTACAATATTAAAAACTTGTTGGAACTGATCTTGATGCTTCAGATAAATATTAAACAAATAATCAAAGCGCTTCTCATTGACACTATTGGAACTATTATCGCATTCTTTGGCTTTTATCGGTATTGTCTTATATCGATTCCCCATTTTATCGCCTCACATAATTTTTTAATGTTTGTTCAAATCGTTCCACAGCCTCAATCGGTTCTACTATTCTCATTTTACCACCAGAAGCAAAAACCCATCCATAGAAAGTGCCCCCGAGATCAACATTTACTATAACCCTAAAATGTTCGTCATCGACTACATCCGTATGTACTTTTGTGCCAAACTTATCAATAATGCTGTCCATCAATTGATTCTCACAAAGCAATTCGACTTCGCAGGTATCACCGTGGAGCATTGAAAATTCCTTTTCAAAGAATTCTGATATATCAAAATTATCCGGCTTTTGAACACGGAAATCGTTCAGTATCTCAAGCGTCGTCATCCGGTCAACTCGAAACTTTGTTATTGTATTATGTTTGTCAGAGAAGCCGACAACATAATATTGATCGTTATTCCATATCAAAATATACGGTGAAAAAACATATCTTTCGCCATCATGTTTCAATACTTTCTCTTTGAAAGGATTGTACTCAAAATACTGGAACGATATTTTCTTTTCATCGGTTATCGCTTGATGAATCTTCTCGACCGCATCGGAAATCTCATCATTATCTGCTTTTGCTCTGCTTCCTATGTAAAGCTGACGTTTAAGGATTTCGCCTTTGTGTTCACCGACAAGCCCAGCGAGTTTTCTCTACGAGCTCACGGCTTTTATCCTGCGGAATAAACCGGCTGGATTGAACGGCATCAACAAGTAATTTCACTTCTGCGAGAGAGAACTCACGCTTGTTAATATAATAATGATTTTGCGTCTTGCGAACACATTTGATATCGTATCCTACTGCCCGCAACTCATCAATACACTCACGAATTGTCTTACGATCACCATATAAACCATGTTGCTGTAAGCGATCATTGATTTCCGCTATGGTAAGCATATGTGACTCATCGGTCTGTTCAAGAAGATATTTCAAAATGAGCAACGACCGGGTGCTATTTTTCATGGCATTTTTCATTTTCAGCAAAACTCAATCCCTAAAATACAAGTCCCTTGTATATACCTTTTCAAGCACATCCGCAATATCATCGTTATATCGATTTGCGATAATTACATCAGAAAACTTGTATTTGTCGAAGATCCTGTCTACTAGCGCCTTATCCGCAAGATTGCCTTTAATGAAAGTCCATTTGCTATTCGGATACTGCCCCGCCATTTTTTCTATTTCAGAAAGACGATACTCCTTCAGCGACACATCATAGAAATTATTACAGTTATCAAAGCCCACGATGTTCACAGTCTCGACCGACTGAAGAAGTTCCATGACCAGATTGGAACCGATGAAACCGGCAGCACCTGTCACAAGAATAGTTTTATTGCAAAGTTGTACATTATTGCTCAACATCGGATAATTCCTTCTTAATCCATTTTTGATTATCGTTGTTTATTTAAGCAGATTAAACACAATTAGAATCGGTTTATAGATAGTATCATTACAAATTATTCTTATACCATTCAATAGCCGCTTTGATTCCGCGTTCAAAACTCCACTCCGGATCATAACCCAACAATTCTCGTGCTTTGTTGATATCCGCATTGCTATGCTTTATATCACCAGCTCTATCAGGCCCGAAGATAGGCTCTACATCAAGGTTCAGCGCTTTTGTTAGTCCGTAGTAGATATCGATCAGATACTCACGCCCGCCGAACGCTACGTTAAACGCTTCGCCGGAGGCTTTATCGGGTGCGAGGCAGGCCTTGAGATTGGCTTCAATAACGTTCTCGATATAGGTAAAATCACGGCTCTGCTTACCGTCGCCGTTAATTGTCGGCGTTTCACCATCAAGAAGCTGCTTAATAAACTTCGGAATAACAGCCGCATAAGCGCCGTTCGGATCCTGTCTGCGACCGAAAACATTGAAATAGCGCAGACCGACGGTTTTCAGTCCGTAATGCCTCGAATACTGCTTTGCCCATTCCTCATCCGCGCGCTTGGTCAGTGCATAGGGCGAAAGAAGGTTGCCTTCCTTGCCTTCGGTTTTCGGCAGGTTCGGCTCATCGCCGTAAACGGACGAGCTAGACGCATAAACGAACGTCTTGACGCCCTGCCGTCTTGCGGCTTCCATCATATTGACGGTGCCCTGGATGTTATTAGCGCAGTAGAACAGCGGCATTTCGATGGAACGCGGAACGCTGCCCCACGCGGCTTCATTCATGACATAGTCAACACCCTCGCACGCCTTCATGCAGGTATCGAGATCTTTGATGTCGCCCTTTATGAACTCATAATTAGGGTTATCGATGAACAGGTCGACGTTTTCCTGTTTACCAGTAGAAAGATCATCCAAACATCTAACCTTATAACCTAGTTTCAAAATGGCTTCACAAAGATTAGAACCAATGAACCCTGCACCACCTGTTACTAAAAACATTGTGTCTTTTTCAAATTTTACATTTTTGTAGCCCATATTCTACATCCTCGCAATTACTTATTAATATAAAGTTACCCAATATAATATTAATGCATTAACTTTATTTTGTCCTCATGAGTTATATTCATAAGAATGTTAGCGTCCAGCCAAAGCAACCCCATTGGGTGATTTATGCCAGATCCGAATAAGAGAGTGTTGTTGTTAACACCATAATAATTGGTTATATTTTAAGCATAACTATTTTTAGACATATTAACAATTATCTTCTTTCTATTCAGTTTATTTTTACACTCTTTTTGTGCTTGTTTTTATTCTAATGATTATTTTACATATCAAATCAAAGATAACAGTTCTCAAGTATTCTGCAAATACACAAATGAAAAATATAATAAGAATAATCAGTACTATTCTAATAATCAGCATACTATCAGATGTAAACTCTTCTGTTTTAAAAACTCTCGACCAGATAACCGAACGCAAAAGCCTGTTATCATGAATAAGATATACTCCTATTGTAAGCGGAGCAACATATGAAATTAGCTTATTTGCGGCTCTGCACGATATATTTATTCTTCTAAAAGCCTGGAACAATGATAATGACATTAGCAGAATCGGAAAAGAATTGTATTTTTCAAAATAATTAGGATATATATACTTACTTAAAGTGGGTTTGATTTGTATCAATAAATCAATGCCAGAGTGAACTATCAGCAAGAGTACACCTATACCAAAAAATATAATCCACGCACACTTGCATTTTTCTAAATTTATATATTTTCTTAAGTATGACGCTATGAAATATAACGCAATAAACCATACAAAACTAAAACCGCCATTCAAATCAGTCGTATCAACTAAAGGCGTTATATCATCCCATACTGATAAAACAGCAGTAATACAAATCACAAATATCCTATGCTGTTTTTCGTTAAATGTTAAAATAAGTTTATTTAGTACTGGAATAGACAAGAACATTAGAAAATAGTCTGTCATAAACCAATATTGGTTATAACTAATCGGTAAAAAACTCTTAAAAATATCGGAAGCACCCACATCGGCAATTCTTGTTAATTTGCACAGAACACATATACCTATAGAATAAAATGCAACCACAAACCACAACTTAAAAAGTTTTTTAATTTTAAAACCAGATTCACACAGAAAATATCCACTGATCATAACAAAAACATTAACACCAACAGTGGCCAAGATATCAAAATAATGGATAATCAGGTAAACTGAGTACCCCCCCCAGACAATCTATTCGAATCAACTAAATCTACTATACCACCATATCCGTTTAGGTGTAACAGAATTACCATAAGCATAGCAATAATTCTCAATAGATCTAACGAATTGTTTCTTTGTGTTGTCATATAAGCTCCTAATTTGTATAAGGTGATAATTTGATCATGTGTTTTATTTTGAAAAGCATAAATCACAATTATGAGTATTTTTATTATTGATATTGGTCCTTATTCTTTTCTTGATTTGTTCTATTCGTAAATGTTTTTTCAACATTTTTATTTAATCCTATTTTTTCTTTCTATACATCTTACGACTTACAATATAAGATACACTTCCGATTATTGCTCCCAACAGATTCATCACTATATCAGATAATTCGGCATTGCCAAAATCGAAAAGATACTGAAGAAATTCAATGGCACACGTCAGTAACACAGCCGATAGGATTGTGATAATAACAGTTTTCTTTCTTTTTTTATCAATTGCATACGGCAAAGTTAACCCGAACGGGAAGAACAGAAAGGCATTCATGACCATTTCTCTGATCAATTCCGGTTGCTGCCGTATATGCTCGATGGTTCGGATAAAGGGCATACCATGGTTTCCATCCGCAGTTCTATGAATTATCGTAGAATATAGAATCACAATGACTGATAGTAACGCAACAACACCGTTAATCGCTCGCCATAGGCGTTTGTTTTTTTTAATATTAATCCCCAACATTGTCCACACGAACAAAATGAAAACCATAAATGCAAATATCGTTATTAACGATTGTGCATAAATAATGTGAAAAATCATTCTTCACCTCAAATATGTTATGCATCACAAACCCCACGTTGCCAATTCTTTTTCTCTTTCAGCCATGGCTTTATCACTGCTGGCAACAGTTGAAACATACTCCATACTCGTCTTTCCCTTCCCGCTGAACAATGCCCAAAAGAAGCGGTAAATCCACAAAGCAGGCATTAAATAAGGTTTCCCTTTGATCCATTTGTATTTGGGAGTGATGGAGCAATCTTTATAAGACGGGAACAAATGGTCAATAACGGCACCCACTTTCCCTGATTTTCTAATATTATTGAGCAATCGTTTTTCCACATTAATCGGCGTTTCAAAGCCAAACACACCATTTGAAAGAATCGTCGCCGTCGCAGAATCAAAGAACTCATCAGATATTTTCGGTGTTTCTATCGGAAAAGAAATTCCAAACCACCGTAAACACAAAGCAGAACATATTCCTGCAAACTTTTCAATTCCGGCTTGATGAAGAAAAGTTTGCACTTGTTCACGATCTAAATAAGCATTCTTACACATCACTGCCAAATCCATAAACTGGCGGATGCCGACTCCTTGATACAAAAAATGCTTTTTTAAATGAAGTAACAAGAAAACAAAATGAAAGTTTACATTAAGCTCATGATTATTCACATAATCCCATGCCATATCAGTAAATGCTATCTCTTGAGGCTCATTCATTACTTGCTCATATAAAAGGCGATGATGTAGCTCAAACTCTAAACCTTGTTTTTTGAAAACCCATTCTTTTTCTTTCCAATCGCTAGTATTGTCGGTAAAACCCAATGAAATAAGAACATCCCGAGCCCTTTCCTTATCTTTTTCGTGAACAATAACATTGCAATCACCCATAGTACGGAGTTGCGGTATGGGATAGTATTGTGCTACAGAAAGGCCTTTGACTGAATAAAATAGAATGTCCCCCAGTGCATCTGTTATTTGGCATAACAGATTTTGTCTTTTGGTATACGAACTGATAGCTCCAAGATAGTATTGATATAATGATTTATCCTTTGTTTGAAAAAATACAATAGGCGCAACCTGATGATCCTGGGCTAATTCGACAAGTTCATGTGTAACTGTTATGCCTAATGACGCCTTATTATTTACATAATCCGAAAGTAAAACTATTAAATCAAGCATCCAATTACACATTTGCTTGCCCCCTATTTCCATTCAACACAAACCTTTTTGACTCTTGCCGGGATTCCGGCAACCATGCTATATGCAGGCACATCGTCTTTTACTACGGCACCAGCGCCAATAACTGCGCCATCTCCTACATGCACTCCGCTTAATATTGTAACCCTTGTTCCAATTAATACATGGTCGCCAATTATTACTTCTTTCGTACCTCTTGATCCATTAATCTCATGGGCATCCGAATCCATAACAGTAAAGTCATGTGAAATAGCACAGTTATCGCCTATTACAATATTCTCATGACATCTAATTTTACAATTACTGTTAATAAAGCTATCACCGATTTGAAATTTCGCTCCTCTAAACAAAATAATATCCGCTCCATAGTAAATTGAAGCACTCCCTTTTACCGTAAAAACTGAATCATCGTCCATTCTTAATAAAGTTGATCTCTTTGAATGACGTGGAAGATTATCATTTAATTTCAAAGCTTGCCCAATATCCAAAGTACAGTTTTTACCGAATGAAATGCAGGTGTTTCTGCCTCGAAACAGCAAACCATTATTGGTGTATTTCACACCTCTAAAATGGTAAAGCCAGCGGCTCATTTCCTTTTTAACTCTATTTCTAATAAAAATAATTAGATTTTTTGGGGTTGGTACACTAAACCTTGAAACATTATTCTTTTGAGTATACAAATGATACGCGCGGCTGTACGGCATATTATCTAGTTGACTCAAAAACTCGTCATTATATTCGGATAACTTTATTGACGATAGTAACGCAGGATTTTTGGTACTCATTCCTATAATGTTCTGAGGTATCAATAATACTTTATCACTAATTTTTGAAATAATATTTTCCCCTTTTTTACTATTAACAAACACCATTGACGTGCCTTTGTTATCCTCAAAATCTTTATCAAGCCCCCAATAATCCGCTAAAGTAACATCACTGTCTTTCTTTACTCCTTTGAAATCACAACACTCGCAACTACGTCTTATTATCATATTGTGATCAAGGTAACTGCACATAAATAAATTGTCATTTCCATCATACTCACGATGTGTCCCATCTTCAAAATCAATTCTCGTGCATTTAGGTGAGGCTTTCCAACCGTTTTTTTTGTTTTTAAACCAAACGCGTACTATTTTGTTATTATTATCATGTTCAATTTCTTTTAACCACGCCATAAATGCTTTCGGGGAGTTTACACCTCGGCAAATGAAATCAACAGTAATCAGATTATCATACTCTTTCCAATCCAAAAAGGCTTTTAACGCAGCAACCTGACACGGCGTTCCGCAAAACAAAAGCACTTTTCCTTTCAATAGCACTTCTTTCGATAATCTATATATATAATTTGTATTACTCTGCACATACTTTGACTGACGAATATACCTCAGATCATCCTCGGTGCTGATAATTACATGCTCAACAACATTGTCGCTATTATATCTAGCACCTGCAACACACCCATTATTTTTTAAGACATATGATGCAAGTTCCGAAAACACTCCCCCAGATGTACTTTCGTAACGCAAGTCTTCATTTTTGCTTCTGCCAGCATATAAGCTCTGTATAAAATTCTTTCCATGTCCAATTAATCTTCTACTGCATGCATCTCTACAAGCCCCGCATTCTACGCACCTCTCATTTATCACAGGGTAGTTTAACCCCGTGCCATCCGGAACCATTTCAATAGCACTCTTTGGACAAACATTCATACATAGGCCACAGCCTGAACATTTCTTTTTCTCCAACCAAAAATCAATCATTGTTATACTGTCACTTCCCCATCATGTTCCATGATTGACGCATATGTCACTCCATGTAGTTGCACAATATTCTTCACGATAATACCCGCATCTGCGGTTCGTAATTCAACAACCATATTTAACGAATTTGGGGTCAAATTTCTGGACTTCACCTTGAAATATGAACTATTCTTGCTTACTGTTTCAAGGATTACTCCTTCAGAATCCATGTCAGAACAATTCACTACCAAAATCATCGGAGCTTTTAGAACAGGAACCTTCTGTAACACTAAAATAATAATTGTAATTATCAATGAAAGTATAATTGCTATCTCTGCTAAACCGGCACCGCACATTATTCCAACACCAATTGACCAAAACAAAAACACCAAATCTAAAGGTTCTTTAATCGCTGTTCTAAACCTTACAATAGAAAGCGCACCCACCATACCAAGCGATACCACTACACTTACCTGAATTGACAAAATAATAGCAGTGGTAATCGCGGCCATTGACACTAAAGATATATTGAAATTAAGGGAATAAAACGTCTTTTTTGTCACAATTCTATATATAAGAAAAATATACAAACCTATCAAACAAGCAACCAAAATACTAAAAACAATGGTCCATGTATCAAGCGTAGCTGCAGAAAAACCTTCAAAAAAAGACTTTTTAATAATATCTCTGAAACTCATTTTTTACCTCCAAAAAACTGTATTGTTTATTATCATTATCAAATGTATCTTTCAATCAAACTAAATTCTGTCTATCTTTTATTAGCTATATACCAGCATATTATGTCTTAACACTCAAAGCAAAATGCCATCAAAATACTTTCTACACAAATAATATTTTGAAAAACTTGTACTTTGCAAACTATCTAACTGCAACAATTGCTTAATGAAATGTGGTAAGAACTCATCAAATTTGACTTCTAATAACTGTTGACCTTGTTTTAATATCTGTCTTTGGGGAAGGCTCCTTTCAAAAAAGCCGTCAAATGAATTTGATGATCTTATATTCATATCAAATGTAACTCTTACGTTACCATCCTTAAAAATAAACGGCCTACGTTCATACTCAACGATAGTAACTGGATGAAATCCTTTTGTGAGAACTAGCAATGACAATTCCCTTTCAAGTGGCTTCAATGCCGTCATATCATTCGGCGGCTTATTTGTCAAAAAACGCATACAATTATCCAGCGAAATATCTGTCGCTCTTTTTAGTGTTTTTCCTTGAACTTTTTCTTTGCATTCAAGATGAATGTAATCTGAACTGCAATTATAAATTCTAATTCTGTACTTCTTTCTATTATCTACACCAGATTCATTATCATAATAACAAGAGTTGTAATAGTCATCAAAATACACACTTCTAATTGTATATACACCATTGGCACCAACATGATCATCACAGGGTAACATATTTTGAATTCGCTCTTTTAATATCTCTATTTCTCCTGATGAACATAAATACTTGAATTCATGTCTGTACTTTTTATCCATAAACGCTCCCTCACTGATGCTTTCTGTTATAAACAATCAAACCAATAGTGAAAAATACTAAGATAGCAATTACCAAATATGTTATGTACGGTTCTGGATGATGATAAAGTACTTTAATATAATGAATCAATGCACTATCATTATCATTTGTAAAATCATCTTTTGAATTATTAGTTGAACTATCAGTGTCACATCTGTCAGCTTGTTTCGCTTGATAACTTCCATCTCCCCACTCTTTATCTAAAAACTCTAGCCGATAATCAATAAAATGTTTAATAGAATCAGCGTGTTGCTCTAATGTGTCGAAATGGTCACAATATTCAAAAACATTTGTTCCTTGCCATCTTATCCTATCCATTTGATATGAATCATGAATTTTTTCACAATACTCATCAATTAGTGCAATGATAAGACTCATTGTATATGAGCGATAAAACCCAGAGAACCTCTCACAAACAGAGTCCTTAAATGTCTGGTTTGGATATATCTTGTTAAACCATCCCCATGTATTAACTGCAAAACTTTGCGGTGATTTTCGATTGTAACTATATGCAGTCCCTAGAGTTAGATCATAATCCCAGACCGGGCCAGCGTATATCTTTTCATCGACACTATCAGAATCCTTATAGAAAAAATAGCTAGTTTGTGAATCATTAGCAAATATCTCTTGAATGAGGTAATAATCCACCCACGAATCTTTATCTATATAATCATAAATGTCATCACTACCCATTGATTTTTCAAGTAAATCAACCAGCCGCATGATATATTGCATTTGTTCTCTTGATACTGCCGATGGATATTTGATTGAAATATTCTGACCGCTATGCGTTTCAAAAATATTAGATTCTTTATTTACACGATCAGGCAGCTCAAACTCAAGTAAATATCCACCAGTTATATCTTCCGGATTTGACGGAATATTATAGCCCTTCATTATTCCACTTGGAGTCGATTCAAAATAAGTTCCATATGAAGATAGTGAAAAAGCATTTTTCTTCGCAGTACGTTCTTCCAGCAAACTTAAATCCATCGCATATTCTGAAACATGTATTTGTGTCGTGATTAAATACAATCCTATATAATCACCATCAACATATAAATCAACCCAATCTGTTTTAGGCGAATACTTTAATCCTGCCGCTATTGCCGCATCATATACGATTTTATTTCGCAAACTCGAATCGTCACAACCATTTGCCACAAGAACATAATCTTTTGTATTGGCTTTTTCTACCAAGTTGCAAATTTCTTTCATTTTCAATGTATATGGTTTTTTTTGCATGCCCCATGAAGAATTCCCCCTACCAGATAGTGATTTCATTTCTCCATCGTAGACCAGCAAACCATTTTCATCGATTAAACTTACATGGCCAGAAAGCTTTGTTTTATCCGAACTATGTATTTCATCGACGGTATCGCTATTAATATCTTCAAGCTTCCCCTTTTTTAAACTAATGTGCAATGACGATACTTTGTTGCTTTTCATAACAGTAACGTAAACTTTTTTGAATATGATATGTAACGGATCAATAATAGAAACCAAATATTCATCCTCTCCTACGGATTCTGTCGAAATCGTATAACCATCGCAACAAGAAAGATCCTTAATATCATACGAGGCACCGGCCGGAAGGAAAAAGTAGTACTTATTGTTCTTTTCAAAAACATTACATTCCCTTTTTACTTCTCCAATCTTTGTTGCAAGATGTAAACTATCAACCACAGTTGATGTTTCTACAAAAACGCAGCAAATAAGCAATGTAATCAGCACTAATGCTGAAAAAATGATAATAAAATATATTTTTTTCATCATATTTCATTTTTCTTCCTGAGTAATTTCTGTATTATACCTTTCGCCAAATTTTTCTCATAATCATTCATTATAAAAACATACATCAATACAACAAATATCAGTGTATATACTCCAACTCCAGCAAAAAAAGAAGCCCAATTTGTCAAAAGAACCCATTTTAGAGCATAGAGACCCAAAATTGTCATTAATACAGGAATCCACATCATCTTTACTATTGTTTTCCAAAAAGAAAGCACATCTAATTCAATTTTTTTATGGTAGTAAACATTCATAATAACCCCATGCCCTATGAAATACGATATTCCAGAACAAAGGGCTGCTCCAATAATGCCCCAACGTGGAATGGTCAAATAGGTTGTCACAACATTAGCAATTGCAATAATCAAATATAATATAGACCTAAATTTATGTTTATTCTGCGCAATAATGATATTTAGTCCCGTGTTCTGAATTAATGGTATGCATATTGGGTACATAGTAATAATAGCTATCCAATACGCCTGTGAATAATCAGTCCCCGCCCATATCGCAATAAACTGTCTTCCGAAAACAGTATAACCCGAGATAAATAACGAAACAATAATAAATTCTATACGACCAACACGAATAAACAATTCATTAAGCTTATTCATATCTTTATCAGAATACACCATTCGTGTTACTTTAGGCATAAGCACACCGGAAATAGCCGCAGAAAGGTTTACGACCATATTATGAAATGTTGATCCAATATTATATATTGCAACCGCAACAGTATTAAAAAGTGCCCCTAGCAAAACTTTGTCCGTTGCCCAAAACAAGGTTTCAACAATTGAAGCCAAAAAATGGTAAAATGAGACACAAACCATTTCCCAAAAAAGCGACTTTGGTATTAAGCCGAAAATTGGCCGTATCCCTATTTTTTTCTTGCAAAACAATATGTAACAAGGTAAAAAAAGGAGTTGGCTTAATAACCCGGCAACTGCCATTCCTACAGAGCGGTATCCTAAGAATAAAGCTACAAGATTGGCAGCAGGCAAGAGCAGTGTTGAGAGTATACTGAAAAAGTTTCTAAATATAAAACGTTCATATACTACAGTAATTGAAGTAAATACACTAAGCGGAAATGAGAGTGCGGCGGTAATTGTCATAATTAAAACCAGTGATTGCATTTTACTTTGCTCTGCTACACTCAATCCTTTATGAAAAAGTGGTTCTACATTGTATGACAAAGCGAAACCACAGAGAAAAACAATTACAGCTATTGCACAATATAACAGAATAAAGAAACCGTATGTTCTCCTAACTGCATCTTCATTATCTTCTGCTCGATATTTTGATATATATCGCACAATCGTCGTTCCAAAGCCAAAGCTCAATAAAGAAAGATATGAAACAACTGAATTTGACAACGAGAACAAGCCATACTCAGCTTGTCCAAGCAATTCCAGCATAATTGGTGTATAGAAAAACGGAATCGCCATGCCTAAAATCATGTTTATATATGACAAAACTACTCCAGATTTTAATTGCCTTGAGGTATCTTTTTCAATCATCAGCTATCTACACTCCATCGATTCATTTTTGCGTACTGGAAAGAGTCAAAATAATTTTTCCATTTAAGTAATAATCATTCCACACAAATTCATAGTTCTACTTATTTAAGTTACCATAACAGATTTCAATTAACAAACCATGTCCTTATATAGATTTAATCTGATTAATAACCTTTTTCATACTGCTACAATAATTCGGTAAAACCGTCTTTAAATGTTCTCTTATTATAACGCCGTTTTCAGTTAACCATTCAAAATTCTGTATAATCTGTTCATTTTGCATGAGGCCTTGGACAGGGAGCACATAATTTTCTTTCTGACCGAACAAATCCCTGGCAATACCCACTGCTTTTGTCGAATAGCCAACTACAAGCGTTGGTACACAGCTGGAATAAGCAGCAATAGTAGCATGAGTACGTGCGCCCACAAAATAAGCGCATTGAGAAATAATCCATTTTAATTCCATGCAATCATGATCTTCAATTAAACACACCCTGTCTTTTTTTGAAATATCATTATAAAGTTTCTGCAAGGGCTCTCTATCATCATTTCCTTTGCAAACCACATGTGGAATTAAAGCAATCTGAAAGTCTGTCTCTTCTAAAATATAATTGATTAAAGCATGATAGTTTCTTTCAGTAATTCCCTCTATCTTTTCTTTTTTTTGAATTAATGGGCTGATATTAATTCCAACAGTATTTCCAACAGAAAAATTATCCGGCAAAGCGCACTGAGCAGGCTTAAGCATAAAAGCTGGATCACAAGCATACAAAGTATTTGCGTTAATATCTTTTAAGGAATTATATGAAATTTTTTCTCGTGCAACGATGCAATCATAGAGAGCAAAATCTCTTTTCATTGATTCTGTAATAGAAGATGGCTCTATAGAACAGCCCCAAAGAATCGTTTTTACACCACGTTTGTGAAGACTTCTATTTAGCCCTTCTAGATGCCAATTATACGCATTTCCATAACAATAGTTATCTCCTCCGATAGAAAATGCCGTTGAGCCAGTTTCAAAATCCTTCGATTCATGTTTTCCTTTAATATAGTAACCGACCCGATCATTGCCACACCTTAATCGAACTTTTTCAAAAATGGAATTCTGATAGTTGCTTTTTGATCTAACGACTGCCACTTGCTCGATGCCATAATATCTATCCGACTCTGGTGAATCAGAAATAATAATAGGGGACAAACCGAGCAAGTCTACTGTAGATCGCACTATCGCCTCGCATCCATGATTATTGCTGCCCGCGTGAAAATAAAAATACGTATTCATGTTTAATTCTCCATATAATCCAATCAAGCCAAAACGCAAATAAAGAACTAAATACTCTCCGAGTAAGAGATGTTGGTTTCGTCATTGCAGTTTGGAAAAAAGTAGTTTTCTTAATTCGTATGAAAGCATCTTTTACATTAAACGCATGCTCATACGCATAAAATCGACAATATTTCACCGCATCATTTGCCATATCAGTTAACGCTTCATCAAATTCACCATTCAAAAAATCACTCCATGCGCGAAACTGCAATTCCTTTTTTTCTATAATATCATTATGTATTTTACGCATAAGTGAACCATCGTTTTCTAAAACATGATAATAATAATAATAATAAGTATTTGGAACTGAAACAACGCTTCTTGCATTTCTTAATGCATCTAAAGCAAATATTTCATCCTCATATAGATTTAGAGTTTCGTTAAATGTAATTCCATTGACTACATCTCGCCTAAATGCTTTGCAGCAGGTATATCCAAAACATCCCTGAGCATTAAGTTCCAAGGCCTTTTCCTTGATAGTCGACGCAGCAATTTTAGGAATAATGGTATCTTGAATTGTGCCATCCTTATTTTCGTGGTTAAAACTAAAGAACACAACATCTGTATCTTTGTCAAAACTATTGGCCAGCATTTCTAAAAACCTATCGCCCCAGTAATCATCTGAATCTAAAAAAGCAACAAACTCTCCCGTGGCCATTTCCAACCCAATATTTCTTGCTTTCGAAGGACCATTACATACTCCAATATCAAAAGCTTTAAATCTTGCATCCGTTTCCGCATATTCACAACATTTGTCAAAAGACTGGTCAATCGACCCATTTTCAATCAATAAGACTTCAAAATCCGAAAATGTTTGCGCTATAATTGAATCAAGACATTTTTTAATTGTTGTTTCTGAATTATGAACGGGAATAATTATTGAAAACATTCTGCACCTATTATTACTAATAATAAATATTCTCTAATTTACAGTCTCCAATATCTGTATCCGAGCGCTTTGAGTTCGTCTTTGTTTCTGACGCCCTTGACATCCACAATAACCTTGTTATTGTTTGGCTCATTCTTAAACATTTTAGCGATATCGTCATTTGTCAGCGCCTTAAACTCCTGATGCGCAACGGCGATAATCAGACAGTCGAGATCTTTGAACTCATCAAGCGGCACCAAATCAACTCCGTAAAACCGTTTTGCATCCGGAGCGTCAGCCACGGGATCGCACACGATGGGCTGAATGCCATATTCTCTGAGTTCTTTCAGAATGTCATCGACCTTGGAGTTTCTTGCGTCAGGGCAGTCTTCCTTGAAGGTGATACCGAGGCAGCCAACCTTGGCCGATTTGATGGGCTTGTCCGCCGCAATAAGCTGCTTCACGGTTTGCTCTGCCACATACTTGCCCATATCGTCATTGATGCGACGACCGGACAGGATGATCTGGCTGTGATAGCCGAATTGCTCGGCTCTGTATGTAAGATAATACGGGTCAATTCCAATGCAGTGACCGCCAACCAAACCGGGCTTGAAGTTCAGGAAGTTCCACTTCGTACCGGCCGCTTCCAGCACCTCAAGCGTATCAATACCCATCTTGTTGAAGATGATGGATAACTCGTTCATGAAGGCAATGTTGATGTCGCGCTGGCTGTTCTCGATGACCTTGGCGGCTTCCGCGACCTTGATGCAGGACGCCTTGTGAACGCCTGCGGCGACGACGATCTGGTAAACATTTGCGATCTCTTCGAGAGATTCCGCATCCATGCCGGATACGATCTTCTTGATGGTCGTCAACCGATGCACTTTGTCACCGGGATTGATTCGTTCCGGGCTGTAGCCGACTTTGAAATCCACGCCGCACTTGAGTCCGGACTCTTTTTCGAGGATCGGTACGCAGACTTCTTCGGTCACGCCAGGATAAACGGTGGATTCGTAAACCACAATGCTGCCTTTTGTCAGATTGCGGCCGACGATCTCGCTGGAACCGATGACAGGCGAAAGATCGGGGGTCGTATCGTCGTTGACAGGCGTCGGCACGGCAACGATGATGAACTTTGCCTCCTTCAGTTTCGTCTCGTCAGACGTCCATTCAACGGTAGACGCCTTGATGGCCTCGTCTCCAACCTCGAGCGTGGGATCAAGACCGTTCTTGTATGCCTCGATTTTTGCCTTGTTGATGTCAAAACCGATTACGTTGACATGCTTTGCAAACTCAACGGCAATCGGCATACCCACATAGCCAAGACCAACTAAGGCAAGTTTTTCTTCTCTATTCACTATTTTTTTAGTAAGATTCATACGTTGTCCACACCTCTCCGAAAATACGGTTTAGCATATATTAATTATATTAAATGCTATTACCTATTGATTAAAACCGAGTTTATTAAATCTTGGATATACCAATAAATATGAATTACTCAGTATTCTTGAATAATGTACTCCGCTATGACTTTCAATAGTCTCTTCACACTTATCCAAAAGTGCATTGACCGTTACAAAAATAGTAAAGCAATTATTTGATAATATTTTTTTTTCAATGGCATCTTTCTTATCACAAATCCAAGATTGTCTAATATTTCTCTCTTTAAAGATGACTTAGCTTTTTTCTCTTCTTCTGACATTTCTTTTGGAAACTCTGAAATGATGGCTGGAATATGCTCTAGCCAAAACATTCGGGCCACCTCAGCAACTTTCGGATAATTCTCAGAGCAAAACTGGTAATTCTCTTTCCATGCATCGCTTATTCCAACATTCTTCAATGAGAACGTAGATCTCATTATACTGTTTTCTCGTATGCGGTAATGGTAAAGTCCATCCGGAATTTGCACGATCCTGTCTGCTGTATCGAAAACTTTATATGTAGTTAGTGTATCTTCATACAATTTCCCAACTGGAAACCTCAGTTCCTTCCAAATTCTTGCTTTATAGAACTTCATTGCTGCTGCTGCTATTCTAGTCTGGTCATACAAAAGTCTAAGAGCCTGCTCTGTATTTCCGCAGAAAAACTCTTTCTTCGGAAGTTCAGTCTTCCCGTTTTTTTCATTTTCATTTACGAATCCACATGCGACAATATCCGCATCGTATTCTTTGGACGCGCCAAGCATTTTTTCTACATAATCCGATTCAATCCAATCATCACTATCAATAAAGGCGATATAATCCCCTCTGCATGATTCTAATCCCGTATTTCTTGCATCGGACAAGCCGCCGTTTTGCTTGTGAACCACAACAATTCTCGATTCTGTCATGGATAATTCATCACACATTTCTGGGCATACATCCGGTGAACCATCATCAATCAAGATTATTTCCGATTTGCTTACAGTCTGATTAATAATGCTTTTTACACACTGACAAATATACTTTTCGACTTTATAGATAGGCACAATAATAGAAATTAATTCATTCATATTTTCCCTTTCCATGCAACAATCTATACAATCGATGTACCGGTTTATACAGCCTTGGCATATATAAAATCAACAGTGCTCTAACTTTTGAATTTCTGCAAAGATCCACATCTGACATCATCTCTTTTATTGAATTCATATTCTCGTACAACAACGCCCTATATTGAACAAGGTTCTTCTCAATTATCATACTACAATTAGCTATATACTGATCTACAAGTTTGGTCTTTGCAAGAGCATATATCTCTGGTGATTCACTTCTATAATTTTCAAGTATTTTTTGTCTGATAATAACTGGATCTAAAAAATGCTTTTCGCTTATTGTACTGCTCATAGAAATCTCGTATTGAAAATAGTTATACTTACATTCATCACAATAAACAGATTTATCTGCTGCGGCAAACAGCATTGAATTCAACATTAAATCCTCATTAATCTTTACATCGGTCACAAAACTTATATTATCAAACAATTCACGTCTATAAATTTTATTACATGTTGTCGGTTCAATACAATCCCCGCAAAGCAAATCATAAATCCCCTTATCATGATTTTGTAGAACCACTCTATGAGTACCATAAAACTCTTTTTTCTTCCCATCAGGCATAATCATTCTATACCCACAATGAGAAATATCCGCTTTGTGCTTAACCGCATTATTTAATAGAAACTCATACATATCTGATTCTATCGTATCATCAGCATCCACGAATCCGACATAGTCGCCACTGGAAAACTCTGCACCAGTTTTGCGCGCAGCAGCCAGTCCTTCGTTGCATTTATGTACAACGCATACTCTTGGATCATAAAGTGCCATATGATCGCAAATAGACGAGGTCTCATCACCTGAACCATCATCAACAATCATTATTTCAAGATTAGTATAGGTCTGATCTATAATGCTTTGAATTGCACGACCTATCAGCTTATCAAGGTTATAGGCTGTTACAATCACAGAGATTCTTTTTTTCAGCTTAAGGGCAAAGGTTACATCATTTTTAATCAAAACACAATTTTCTCCTGCAAAATCAAGTTATTTTGTCTTTTCTCTCATTTTTGGGAAATCATTCCACAAGCGGCCGGAGAGATTTTGACCGCATAAAAAATGAAAAACGGCTCTGATTAGTCGCTTTATACTTTACATAAGTTCTTCCATGACCCTTTCAACTGCTCCAACAGTTTGATCAACCGAAAATTTCTTTCCTCTTTGCTTTGCTTTCTCTGAGAGAGTGTGTAATTCTGACAGGGCTTTTTTTATTCCGTCATATATGCCTTGCTCCGAATTACCGACTATGATTCCATATTCGCTATCCCCAAGAAGTTCTTTTGCTCCAGACACATCCGTTGATACAACAGGGACGCCGAGGATAAGGCTCTCTGCGACTACAGAACTGAATCCTTCTGAATATGAAGAACAAATGAATAAATCACTTATTGATAAGTATTTATATGGATTGGCATCATATCCAGGAAACGCAACTCTATCCTGCAATTTGTTTTTCTGCACGTAAGTCTCAAGACTCTTTCTTTCAGATCCTTCTCCGACTATGACTAAGGATAAATTCAGATTGTCGTTATGAACGAGATTGTTAAAAGCTACCAACAATCTCTCGTATCCCTTTACCTTCTCCAGCTTGCCAATAGAAACAAGCTTTATAGTATTTTGAAAACCATCGCATTGTTCTTTTGACTTTTCGATTATTTCATCAACATCAAAAGTATTATAAAGCGTGATAACATTATCTTTTATCCCTGTAGTTTCAATAAAAGAATCCTTCACGCTGTCAGCCACAGCAACAATACGATTATAATTCTTAAAACACTCCTCTACTTTTTTTTCACGTACTAGCGTATTCATGAAAATAGACTTCCGCATATCAGTATGAAGCCACGCCATCGTTTTCTGATCTATGGGGGCATATGACACTACCCTTGTCAGCATACCATGTAAATATGGAATCACGATATCGTATTTTCCGTTGCATATAATGCGATATATTATTGCACTCGGAAGTTTATATAAGTAGTTTACGCCCCTGAAATATTTGTGAAAAACAAACTCATATTTTACTGAGGGGGAGATCCGATTCTTGTTCTCTCCTTGATCTATCACCGACCTAATTGTTATGTCATGTCCTCTTCCCGCTAACTCGTTTGCGAGATTAACAAGTACTTTTTCTGCCCCTCCACAGCCCAAATTTACAGTCAAAAATAGTACTCTCATATCTGTAGATTACCTCGTATCCTTCATTATCTTGTCATACAGCTCGAGATTATAGTTGGGTTTAGGTAATTTAAGCTCCCCCCCCAATAAAAATCCCATTCATCTGGCTCAAATCTAAAAAATCCGCTACTATCAAAAAATGTTAGCTCGCCAAAATAAATTCTTTCAGCGCACTCATAAAAATCGACACGCACAAACGGGAAAGGTTCAGACAAATCTCTTGCTATTGTAAGCATTTTTCTCTCTTTAGTCCCAAATCCTTGATACGTGAAGGCTTCAACTCCATCATCCTCTTTAAAACAAAGCGTTTTACCAGAAGAGTCGAGATACACTCTTTTCTTTACACCATCAATTACTTCATTAATGTGAACATATTTCGGTTCTCCATTCATGCAATAAAACTTATAATCTCTTAACGCCCCGCTATCATCTTCAAGGTACTTTTCAGCCACAATTCTCGGTTTAATATCTCTATAATTCCACTCCCGTCCTATGACATACAAGTTTTGCCTCAACCAACTTCGCATTGTCAGCTTAGCAATAGCCCAATTGACATCTGACTTGTCTTTGACAATATAATTCCATCCGGAACCATGCGTTGCTTTTAAAACGAATTGTTCAGGCAACTTGCTGAGTTCAAATTCATCAACTGAATCGTAAACATATAACAAGTCATTGAGCAAGTAATCATACCCTTTATCAGTTATGTACTTTCTAACAGAGTATTTGTCCGAACAAAGTGTTGCTAAATCGTCTCTCCAAAATAGTTTCAGCCATTGCAATTTCTCTGTATATCTTAATGGGTTATGGAGATTCAACGGAATGCCCATTTTTTCATATATCATTTTAATGTATTCGTAATCGGAATACTTCCTAAGCATCTTTTTCCCGTGATATATCCAGTATTCTCGACGAGCCAAATTACCAATAGGAGTATTCTTAAGTTTATCAATATAAATCGCGCTCATATTTGTTCAGACCTCTTCCATAATAATCAATATTACTGTTCAAAGTTGGACGGTTTTGTTATACTTCCATTTAAGATTATAAAATTATTATTGCCGATAAGTTCACTTACTAAATAGCAGTAATTGTAATTTTTTTAAAGCTATTTATTATAGCATTCATCATTTTCAAGAATCATCAACTATCTAACGATTATAATTGGTTGCACTTGTTCACAATCACACGACATGGCTTCTCTGCCACAGCCAAAGCCATGTCAAATCTCTAGAACTATACCACCAAACAACCCCATACAAAACCACCATAGTCAGAGTAACAATTTTTCGATCGATAGGTCTTGTTTTCTTCAATAGTTCAGGAAGTGCAATGACCAAATAAGGGTTGGTATATATTCTCATACGCGCTAAACATGTACTATTCATAGTAATTACTGAAACAAGTAGGTTTATTAGCAGTAAATTCAAATAGAAATCCTCTTCCTCTGTTTTTTCATGTCCAGATAACAAAATCTCAAAAAACAGAAAAGGGACACATTCAACAATTACGCTGAGAGGCCGTACTTCATTTGTCCAATACTCATTTTCTAAACTAATCTCTTCGTCCAAAATAGAACCGGCTAACATATACACTCTATCATACGAGTTAAGTACAATAATTGATACTATTGTCAAAATAAGTACATGCTTTAAAGTGATTTTTCTATGACAGACAAAATATACTCCAAGCATTAATATTGCTGATTTGTGACACAAAAAAGCAATGAAAATAATCAAAAAATACTGCTTGGGCTTTTTGTCCCTTAAATACGGAAATGCGCAACAACATATCGCCATGGCCATTGTCTGTCTTACTGCATTGAAGCAAGATCCAAACACAATAAACACATATAGAACTAACGCGAGCAAAATGCAATCCGTATTCCTATATATGTAATTTAGACTTAAAACTATAGTAAATGCAGCAGTGGCTAAAATACCAGCCCACCCATCATGCCATATTGCAGTCGCAATCTTGTATATTATTGATATAACAGGTTCATCTAATTTGACCAATCTACGCCACAAATCTGAGCTATAGTATTCGTAACCATGATAATATGACTTAAAGTCCGAACCAACATAATATCGATTTCCCGCAACGAAAATCAATACTATCACAACAAGGCAAAAGAAAAACTTAGCTTGTCTAGTATGAGAAACCTTGCAATAAGTTATTTCATCGCCTAATTGATAATCATTAGTCTGTGAAAAATAACCTAATACCGCAACGATTAAGAGCGTCGTCCATAATACACTCATTGGTTTATTTGTCTCCTTCTATATAACTTATAAAGCCACACGGGTGTCACCCCCTTTATAATTGTTACAAGAAATGCCTCAACGAGCCATGCTTTAGGGTATCCTAACATTTTGTATCCAATTTTTGTTGTTTTAAAAGCATTCCAGCGAACCATAAAAGTTCTACGTTTAAATGCTGCATTGTCTTCTCTAACTTGGTAAAGTGGTTCTTGAATATTCCCCCCATTATAACCCGCTGCATAAAACTTAAAATATAGATCATAATCCTGTGCTCTGTTTGTGCGTTCTGCGACTGTATAATTCCCTATATGAGCAAGTACTGATTTATATGTCATGAAAGTAGCATGGATGAATGGCATTGATTTGTGCAGAGTCCATTTATCAGGTTTTTCTGGTAAATAAATAATTTTATTTAAGCCATGCTCATCATCAAACCATTGTATTGCAGTTCCTACCATTTGCATATCTGGGTGATCCTTAAGCCATTGGACTTCCTTTTCGATCCTATCCGGTGTTGAAATATCATCGGCATCCATTCTGGCAATATAATACCCAGTGGCATACTGAAGGCAATGATTTAACGAATACGCAAGCTTAGAATTTTTTTTATTTTTTATCAGAATAAACTTTCCAGGATACTTATCAACATATTCTTTGGCGATGTTATAGGTATCATCAGTTGAACAATCATCGCACAAAATCCACTCCCAGTTTTTATATGTCTGCTTTAGAATTGACTCTATCGCCATAGGAAGAGTGTCTGCACAATTATATATTCCTGAGATAATACTAACTTTACTTTTCTCCATGTATTATGCTACCTCAATTCGGGTTGATTTATATTCAAATAACAATCCATTCCCCAAGCTTCCGCTCCCACTCTTCAGGATAGAAACCTACAACACCACCATTATTAAAGAAAGTAAACTCACCAAAATACACCTTACCGTTAAACTCATATAAATCAATTCGTACATGCTTCATCCCAGTAGACAATTTAGAAGCAATACCTATCATTTCCTGAAAGCATTTCGGTTTTTGAGGTGGCACATCAGAATATGTATAAAAGCTCTTTATTGGCAACCAGTGAAAATCCATATCAAAAAAGTCTTCCCGATAATCTACACCTTTTCCTGAGCATATATACATTAATTTAGGTTCACCATTGAAGCACAAAAATTTATAATCTCTAATTTGTCCTGCATAATCTGTTTTCATATACTGTTCAGCATAAATATAAGGATCAACGTTTTTATAAGGATACTCTCTGACGGCGAAGAAAGAACTATGAGATACACTTTTATCAAAATGCTTCTTCAGGGCAATATAATCAGACTTTGTCAATAAGTTCTTGTTTTTTATGATTTTATAACTTCCCGAGTCATGGTTGCATTTCAAAACGAATGATTCAGGCAGAGCATCAAAATCAATTTCATCAAACCGTTTCCAATATCCTAACATTGGAACACAATACTCTTCGCCGATTTTTTCTTTAATAATAGCCCTTACTTTTATTTTATCAACAAAATTTGTATATTCAGGGTGCACATCGTACAACTTCAAATAATTCAGCTTTTCACAAAAACCTATAGGATTTTTTAAATCAAGTTTCTTTCCCGTTCTAACCCTAAATAATAATTTTAAATATAGTTCATCCGGTAAGAATATCAGAGATTTCATAGCGATAGACCTAAGTCTATGATTTTTGTCTATCTTAGCAAAATTAATTTCATTAAGTTTCATGATGCCACCTCCGCAATCACGAAACTATAGATGAATATGTAAGTTGTCTTACAAATGAAGTATTGTTTTAGTTGTTTTTCTGCCCCCCCCCAAAAAAAGTTGGGGGTCGTAAATGCTTCACCTAATTGATAGTCAAACTCATCCGGTTCAAATCTCATATATCCACTTCCATCAAAAAAAGTAATCTCGCCAAAAAGAATTTCACCATTTTGATCATATAAGTCAATTCTTGCTTCTGGAAAATCTTCAGACAATACTTCCGCAACGCTTTTTAGTTGTTCAAAGTTTTCCGGTTTATTAACAATCCGAGTTAACGGCCGTTCATCAGATCTTTCAACATTTATCCTATTAAATTGTGCATCAAAAACCCCTAAGCCTGCTCCATTGCCCAGCATTCGGTCAGCAACAACATAGATATATGCGCTATGCCCGTTAAAACAAAAGAATTTATAGTCTATCAATCCACCCTCATCTTTTGACGAATCAATATACTTCTCGATGATGATGCGGTGATTTTTCCCGCTATAATATGGCCATTCTCTGCCAGCGTCTTTTTTGCGAGCATCTTTTGCTAACCACGATGCAGTTGTTTTTTTTATATTCTCAAGATTATCTTCATCTTTTTCTTTTACGATTATTACAGAATTCCCACCACCGCCGAGGGTATTCTTAATCACAAACTGATTCGGCAAGGTTTTCCATTCAATTTGTTCAACTGAATCATATACCCCATAACATGGGATCAAAATATTCTCCAAGCCCTTTGATTTAACATACTCTCGCACATCGTATTTATCCACACATTGAATCATGAGCGGGTTTTTATAATACAGCTTATACCACTGAAGTTTTTCGGTGAATCTCTGAGGATTTTTCAGATTCAATCTTCTACCAGTTTTTATCCGGTACTGCATTTTTATCATCCATTTATCAGGAACAAAGTTAAAAAATGACAGAATTCGCAAACGTACTTTTCTGCTTTTAATAATCTTCTTATAATCTATCATCATTGTTAACCTCTAAACAATATTAAGTACATCATAAAACACGATTAGATAACATCACGCCAAGCATATCCCGGTTAATGATCTTCACATCAAAGCGATTTTTGCAGATTTCATTTGATGCTTCACCCATTTGGAGGACAAGTTCCGGCGTTTCTATAAAACCAATCATTTTCTCCGCTAGAATCTTTGAGTCTTTAATTGGAATTAAGCATCCATTTACTCCGTCAATTACAGGTTCTCTACATCCAGGCCAATCAGTTGTGATAATCGGTCGTCCGCAAGACATAGCTTCAAGGATCGTTCTGGGTAATCCTTCATGATAATATGAAGGTAGGACGAACACCGATGACATTTTATAATATTCCAACGGGTCTTTGACTTCTCCGGGGAACTCAATACTGCCATCGTCTATATAAGGCTGAATATCTTCAGGTTTAATTGCACCGATGGATTGATCATAGCCACCCAATAAAATGCATCTAGCTTCAGGATACTTTGTTTTGACAATTCTTGCCGCTTCGCAATACTCTAAAACGCCTTTTTCCTTTATTATTCTTCCTACCATAAGGAAAACAGGTTTTTCCGGCAAAGGATAACGACAGAATCTATTCATATTAACTCCGGAACCGTTAACTAACACCGCTTTGGTTCGTTTTAGATATCTGTTTTTTACAAGTTCATCAATATCATTCGGATTCTGAAAAAACACTTTTTCACAAGCGCTAAACGCTTTTTTGTAAAGGAGCTTAATCCCTTTTTTCAAAACAAAGGCTTTAATTCCGTTTGAATTATATGTTCTGCCAAGTCCGGCAACAAGAGCAAAAATATGAGGCACTTTTTCTTTTTTTGCGGCGATACTGCCATAAATAACAGGCTTAATATTGTATCCAAATACAATATCTGGTTTAATTTTCCTAATAGCCTCTTGTAAAGTCTTCAAATACTTATAGTCGCTAAAGATATTAGTATTATCTTTCACGAAAGGGACTTCAATAAACTCAGCAACACCCAATTGATAGATATCATCAACAAAGTCCTGATTCGGTCCGGTTACAAACACTTCATTGCCGTTTCGAATCATATCTTTTATCAAATCGCCGCGAAAATTGAAAACTGTTTTATTTTTAGGAGATATAACTAACACTTTCATATTATTTAACACCACTTCTTTCTTTCCGCATAGCAATAATATTATTTTCACTCAATAAGTTAGAATGTGAAAACAAATTAGCTGCGATTCTGCAGTTTGTATATGGCGTTCACTTACAATTCCGTACGATGATTATTACAGAGAAACATTGCTTTGTCCCTCATTCAATATTTCCCCACATTTTCTTTCTTTCATCACGCATCAAATTTGTTGGTTGCATATTTTTCTGCTCAATTCCTGAAGCAAGATATGCTATACCATTAAGCGGTATTTCTGTTTTTCTTTTTCCTTCACAAATATCACAATGGCATATGTTTTCATATTTATCTGGTTCAGTATAGGTCGTAAATACCCCCTCATAGTTGCGTAAAACAACCTTATTGGGAGTTTGCGAAACAACATAGTTGGGCATCACAGGAATCTTGCCGCCACCACCCGGCGCATCAACGACAAATGTCGGCACACAGAAGCCACTTGTGTGGCCTCTTAAACCTTCGATTATTTCTATTCCTTTTGAAACGGGAGTTCTAAAATGGCTCAAGCCTAGACTGGGATCGCAACAATAAATATAATACGGACGAACTCTTGCTTTAACGAGTGATGCTACCAATTCTTTCATCACGTACACACAATCATTAACGCCCGCAAGAAGAACGCTTTGATTTCCAAGTGGAATGCCTGCGTCTGCAAGCCGGGACAATGCATCCACCGCCTCTTTTGTCAATTCCTTAGGATGATTAAACTGAACATTACACCAAATAGGATGGTATTTCTTTAAGGTCGCACAAAGATCATCTGTTATTCTCTGCGGACAAACTGCAGGTGTTCTTGTGCCGAAACGAATAACCTCAACATGGTCTATCTCACGCAATGCCTTGAATATCCAATCCAACTGGCTGTCGCTCAGCATGAGAGGATCCCCACCTGAGATAAGTACATCTCTCACTTCCGTGTGGTTTTTTATGTACTCAATTCCTTTTTCAATCTGCTCTTTTGGTAAATTACCATCACATTGACCTGTAAAGCGGCGTCTTGTACAATGTCTGCAATACATTGAACACTGATCTGTAACAAGTAAAAGTACTCTGTCCGGATACCTATGGGTAAGCCCTTTACACGGGCTGTATTCATCTTCCGCCAACGGATCTGCTGCCTCGTATGGAGCAAAATACAATTCGTTTTCAGTTGGAATAGCCTGTTTTCTTATGGGATCATGTTCAGACGTCCAATCTATCAACGAAAGAAAATACGGCGTTACAGCCATTCTTAATTGCCCTAGCGTTCTGCTTATTCCACTCTTTTCTTCATCACTCAAATCAATTCCCAATTCTTCGAGTTCAGCAATAGAAGTTACCCTATTCTTTACCTGCCAATGCCAATCATTCCAGTCTTCTACAGATACATTTTGATATAAAGTTCTCATATTCTTACCTCTTCTTTAATATGGTATGTGAGAATGAACATTGAAATAGCACTTTTCAAAGAAAGCTCGTAGTTTAGTTTCATTACCATTAACAACGTGAATGTTCAATTCTGCCAATTGTGGATTCAAAAATTTAATAATATCTCTATTTAATTGATCAGTTCGCCTTTTTTCAAGGGGAATCCTTAGCATCATATCGAGTAGAGCTCTATTATTGTGCGGAATAGTAATGTCATTTGACAACTTATGCTCACCCGTCAGCACCATATTTCCCCAACCGCCAAATACTATTTCCCATACGAAAAATTCACTCCAAGGGTAATTGTATTCTTTGATTTTTTTCCCCAGCTGCGTGTGCTCTATGTAGTCTTTGAAGTGTCTGTCTGTTTCAACAGCGTCCCTTCTATTCAACAGGAATATTTTATACATCGTAGTCAGCATACGCGGTGTCATAGTTTTTGGCATTGTCTTTTTTCCGTACATTTTATATCTGCTTGCTCTGACCACTTCAGAAACCCATGACTTAACTTCAAGTTGGCAATTCAATTTTTCATTGAGGACAATGCGTTTACTGACATCGTTTGAATTTCCTTTCCCAAGATACGCATAATGTTTTTCAACTAGTTTATCCACTTCTTCGAATTCATCGCTACCTCTGCAATCTTCAACATAGATGATTCTATGCTGCAGACCTAATGCTTCACAAATTTTTTTTGCAGCGAGCGCATCAGTTTCTTCTCTTGGTATAGACACATAGCTATAGTATTTAAATTTTATATTCTCTGAACCGGTTGCTGCTAAAATTGTTTGACTATCAACCCCTCCTGTTAATGAAATCTCGGGATTAGCCCACTTCTCCAATATTAGTAGCATGGTGTTATGCAGTATTCCAGCAATTTCTTTAACTCGCACTGAGTATTCGGATTCAGAATATTCAGAATACATCGAACGGGGATAAAACCTTTCTATTTGAAACACTCCGTTATAAGTCACCGATGTATTGGGCAATACTCTTTTGATCTCAATTTGAGGAGTAAGGTCACCAGGTAAATACCTCCCGTATAGATGAAAAGTCTTCGATTTTTTCATTCTTGTAATATAGGGATCTTCTTTAAATCCGCATAGATCCGCAATCATTTGTGAATAAGCAGAAAAATAGACATACCCATTCTGTTGAGCATAGTACACACCATACATTCCGGCACAATCACTGATGACCGTTATTTTTGCCGGTTCTATTACAGCGTAGAAAAAAACACCAGTAATCTGATCTAAATAGTTTTGGTAATCGGTTTTTCCATACAACGAATTCAGTTTTTCCAAAATGGAAATTTCTTCCTTTTCCATAGTAAATGGATTATACGCATGACCTATTAAAAGGAAAATCTTATCTCCTCCTTTGATCAAGTATGTGTTCAAGGATTGATGATAAAATAGAAAATAGTTACCCACACTAATCTCATTCCATACTTTATGTTCCAAACCTATATCATTTTGAAATATTCCTTTGTTGTCAGTCAAAAGAAAACCATAATTATAAAGTTTTTCTTTCCAATCAGCCATTCCTATTATTCCTTTCGAGCCTATCAATGTATTTTTTTCTAACGCCTTCTTCAAAAATGAACTGCTCTACAAATTCTGCATCCCAATTACCTTCAATTAAAACAGGACCTTCTTCAGTAACAGCAATATCCCAAGACACATATTGAAGCTCCGGTGTTATCAAAGCCGCCTGCTTTGCCAACTGAATTACCTCATCCCAAAAAGGAATAAACATGCCAACAAATTCATACTGAGTAACAGGATGCTTTATAAATCTTTGGAAATGGCGATCAACCCCTTTTGTAATAATCTGACCTGTGCAAATATCAACACCAACTGCTATTCCACCGTAATGCAAATTGTCCACTACAGAGCCGTTCCCCATTCTAAACCATGCGTATTGTATTTCTGGTAAACCATCAATAAGCAAAGTAGTGATTCTTACTGTGTTGACTGATGATGGATATAATCTTTTTATTATCTCGCAATTTTCAATAATAGGTTCAACAACAAATTCTTCTGATAAACCGCTCCAAACATTGTCTATTTCTTTTACATTTGAAACATCCTCAATACGTGCATCTACCCCCCCCCACCCAGAAATACGTTTAATAAAGATCCTTGGGTGGTTTGAACAAAAAGCAATAAACGATTCTTTTCCTTGATCAAAAGTGAATTGTTCCCGTTTCATAAATTGGCCATAGTATTCGATTGCAAGGGTCTTATCTCCCAAACGTTCTCTAAAAGCAGGATCATTGCATTGATCAAAAAAGCTAAACATATGACGCCTCGTCATATATTTTTTCTTCTCATACATGCTTCTTTTCCAAAACTTATAATCGAAGTACTCTGCAAAACTTGTCCCCCAAAAAACATATGACATAATGCACCGAATATGCATACCTAATCTGCCATTAGGCATGTCTTCTCCAGATACAACCATGTCGTTATAATATAGATCAATTTTTTTTAGGAGCTTTATCCCCTCACTAATTAAAGACATTTTACCTCCCACTATGCCACACAGAAGTTAATATCAGGCACTACTATCTTAATATTAAACTGAATTGTTCCGATATTAAATCTTTATTCTTTTTATCTGAATATTCGCAAAATCAAATCGACTCTATAACTTTGAGGGAAATCCTATATCTATTGTACATTTTTCCACCCAAATCAAATTTATACTTTTCAGTCCCGCTAAGTAAATCCACATTTCTAATATTGCAATCAAAACATATCTTGATATACTCCGAAACCAGCAAATATCCTGGTGAATACCTACTAAATATATCAGAGATAGCTAACCGTGGAATAAAAACGGATTTGCAATTCTTATCATAAAACCCAATAAAGAACGCCGCTATTCTATTATCAATTCTTAAAAATGCTATTTTTGTACTTTCATCTTTTTTTATCGAATTAAAATAATAGTCAAAATGTCGATAGTACCATTTCAATAAAACAGTACTGGGTGTACCATAACGGCATTCATGTCTGTTCAAAAACACATTTATCATAGAATTAAAATCTTTTCGAGTCACTTCTTTTCCATTAAAAACCTGTAAACTGAATTGCGCCCCGTCCTTTTGAATCCTATTCTTTGCTGTTCTCAAATTTTGTCTGACGCTCTTAGAAAGTGATTTGAAGTATTCAGCATAATTATTAAACGGATCCAAATTTATGTTTACGCTTTCTGTTAAATCTTCCTTAACAGAAAATCCATCATTATCCAAATAGCAATTTGTAAAAAAATTTGTTTTAATTTCGTTCGTTAGTTGTGAAAATATAATCTTTTTATTATCCCCCCCCGGAAACGATTTCCATAACCAGCTTGCTAAAATAGTTCCTTTGTTCTTCCAGTGTTGAATTGTTAAAAATGATCGGCATAAGCCGTGCCATTCCACACGCGCCTGAATCACCATACATAATCACTCGATTTTTGCTTTGCATAACCGGAAGAATCATCTTGCATTCATCATTATCGTATAGGTAATAAAATTGGGGGATTGTTCTTGTTCTAACTCCGTGAATTACAGCAGATCTATAAAAATTCTTTAAAGAATCCATATTCTGAAAAACGCTCATCTCATCTGAAAGAGGTCTATCAAATTCTTTCTTAAGAATAAAGTTACTTTTCTTAATCCTTATCATTCATAAATCTCCTAACATCTCTATTAAGTCGACAATTAGTCATATTCTCAACAATTGAACAGTGCTGAATGATAATCGCATTCTAAAACTAAGTAGGGCATACTGAAAAACAGTAAACCTTGCAGAAAAATTCACAAATATAATAATTTATACGATTAATATGTATTTTTTCATGCAAAAAAGTCATAAATATGGTATAATGTATACAGTCAAAACCACAAGATAATCCAAGA
>JAZLIZ010000065.1:0-194654 GCA_045617665.1 Acutalibacteraceae bacterium
ACTGCTTTTCTTATCACAACAGATCTATTCTTCATAAAGCAATATTAAAAGATGATTGTACCGTTCATATATTCTTAGATACCTTTTTATTTGCAAACGAAATGAACGATTTTACACAGAGACTTGAAAAGAAAAACAATACAACGGCACTACAAAAACAAAAAGAAAATGAGCGAAGAAGGAACGGCAAAAGCAGGATGAGCGAGGAAGAATTTTTGGCATTACAACCCGTGAATTTCAAAGATTCCTTTGCCGACCGTATTGGAGTTGGCACAATAACACTGAAAACAAATGACAAGAACCTTAATGCAGTACAGGTGTACAGCCTCTACAAAAAAAGACAGGCAATCGAGGAATTCTTCAAAGTTTATGATGATTCTCTTGATTTTAATTCTTCTTATATGCGCGATAATTATACAGAAGAAGCATGGCTGTTTCTCAATCATCTGTCTTCCATTATGGCGTTTAATATTCTGGACGAGATATATTTGAGAGATAAATCAAAAACAGTTTCTTTGAATGACTTTATTTCAACTCTTTCAAAGGTGTTTGCAGATAAAGCCGGTAATGATTGGCATTGTGCTAAAATCACAAAAAAGAAAGCCGATTTTATCAAGCTTTTTAATCTTGATCTATCGGCTCTCATTAGTGAAATGAATGCTACGGATGCTTTGATGTAATCAACCTAAATTTAGGAATTTACGGTTTAATTTAGTATATTTTGTAAACTGTAATTCAGACTGCAGGTTTCAGTTCTTTCATTACGAAAAAGTAATCCATATATTCTTGTTGCTCTCCGTCTTTTGTTACAGTTCCGGAATAGGTTACTTTTGTATAGTCCCTGTCGGTTACAACTGAAATAACAATTTTCATAGGTCCCCGGTAATTATCATCCAAGTCATTTTGAATTGCGTGACTTTTTTCAGTAAATTCAGTAAGAATTTCTTTAGCTTCTTTGTTCAGGGGCATATTAAGTCTTGTCTGATAACATAGAGCAATGTGTTCGCAATATTTATCGGTTTCCTTATCATACGGTTTAGCGATTGCATATGCTAAATACGGATTTAAATAAGTAAATTTCAGAAAAAGCAAAACAGCAACAACAAGGAATAAGACAGCCGCACAAATCTTCAAAATCATTTTTCTCTTTTTTACTTCTTTTGATAAAGTGTTGTTAATAATTTCAAGCTGTTTAGAAATTGTTGTCGTTTCTTCTGAATTATTCTCGCTGTTTGAGCCGAGTAAATCCGAAACAGTAACATTCAATTGGGTTGCAATTTTTTGCAGTACATCCGAATCGGGTACGGAATAACCTTTTTCCCATTTTGAAACAGTTTGCCTTACAACATGAATTTTATCCGCTAATTCTTCTTGCGATATTCCTTTTTCTTTTCTGTATTTTTTTATGTTTTCGTTTAACATACCAATACCTCCCCGTATTGTGTATGCTTATTGTATGCTCTGCTCTTCTGTTTGTAAAGCAATGCAAATTAACATTATTGAAAATCAGAGGTTAATATAGTCAGTTATTCTTTCTTCAAGGTTTTCTTCATATATTTCCGAATACGGGAAATCTTTTATGTATATACCGTTACAACCTGTTCCGCCATTTTTATTTTCATCTCGTTCGATTAAAGCTATGCTTATTGATACAAAGCTTACTCCGCTTTTATCAAAAATCTCTTTTAATTGCAGTAATATTTGAGCCGGATTAACTGTTGACAAATCCGGAATTTCAAATGCGATGTCTATCATACCTGATTCGGCGCCGATTTCTGAATAATCTAAAACCATATTTAGTTGAAGTTCAGAAGAAGGTAAAATTCTGATATGCCCTGCGCTTTTTTCAGCGTTTATTTTTCCTTCGGTTGCAATATCAGCATAAATATATTCTGCATGTTCTGAAATCGGATTCTTTTCGTATGCTTCCCGTACAATTTGGGTGTATTCTTTATCCATTCTTTGCTTAACATTTTTACATTCATTTATCACATCGGCAGAATCATCCCACCGATAGTCACCGAAAAAGCCGTAATGTATAGATATTTTTGAATCGGAGCTGTTGTTCTTCATCGCAGTAACAATATAATTTCCGACTAAAAAATCATAAAAGACGGAGTTTATTTCATAGCCGCTGTTTCTAAAGTAAGGACTGTCAGTAATAAATTTGGCCGCATTATGTTTAACCAGCAGATAAGATAAAGGATTACCGACAATAAAGTTAGAAATCAGGCAAATAAAAAGAAAAACAGCTGATAATAATATACTGATAGTGACAGTTTTTTTCTTGCTCTTCTTTTTGATTGTGCTTTTTTCGTTTTCCGCATATTTCACAACTGCTTCGATTTCTTCTTTTGTTTCAGTATCTTTGTATTTGTCTTTTCGCTCTCCTGTTATGATTTCTCCGATACCTACGTTATAAAAATCTGCAAGTTTAACAAGCAGGCTGATATCCGGCATATTGTTTCCGTTTTCCCACCTTGAAACACTCCGGTTTGATACACCGAATTTTTCAGCCAGCTGTTCCTGTGTCAAATTTTGTTCTTTTCTAAGAACTCTGAGAAATTCACCCGTTTTTATCTGATTCATTATTTTCACCTCGCTTTAATTATACACTTTAATTTGCAAAATAACAGGACAAAGAGCGAGAATGACCAATGCTTTACCTCCGTTTTTAATAAAAAACATTTTGTTAAAAAGTACAAAGTTTTGTTAATAAAGCCTTGCTTCATTTTTTATGCACCGCAGGGTGAGACGGTAGTGAATGACAGCCCGGTGGGCTGTCAGAGCCGACGAACTGACCGAGCAGGGCTATGTCCGTGGTGAGACCGCTTCATTGACACAAATATATTGAAATATCATAATTATTTTAGTGAAATATCGGTTTTACCGATATGAAATAATTTGCTCACGCAAATTGTGAAATATTGCTCCGCTTCGCTTCGCAATGTGAAATGAAATAAATCCACCCACGCCCGCAGGCATTTCACACGCCGAAGGCGTATTTCACACACGAAGTGTATTTCACAAATCTCGTAAGGGATTTATTTCGTTGTAAAAAAACCACTTTTGTCATGTAGACAAAAATGGTTTTTTACATGGAGCAGGGTACGGGAATCGAACCCGCCTTTGAGGCTTGGGAAGCGTCCGTACTACCGATATACTAACCCTGCATTATCCGTATAATAGCATACTATGGGTTATAATGCAAGATATACACTTAATTTTAATCACTTTAAGAGTTTTTTGTTGACTATTTTTTTTAATAACTCCGATAACGGATAAATTAAAAAGCCTGTTGCCAAATTACCTGCTCCGTGAATTGCATCAAACGGTAATCCCGCTATTATCCACGAAACTGTTGCTTTGAAGCTCATTCCCATTATTATCGCTTGCGCAGGAGCATATAATGTTCCGAATAACAGCCCGTGCAGACAGCAGACAACAGGATATACTATTGCTTTTGTCTTTTTTGAAATTTTGCCGGGTAATGCCATGGTTACTGCCCACAGAATTGTCCAGATATAAAGATACGGAATCCACCATATATTAAAACCGGCATACAGTCCGTTCAAAAGCACATAAATATATATGGGTATCAGTGCTTTTTTTCGGAATACTATTGTATATGTCATAGTCAACATTCCGAGAATATGGATATTCGGCAGAACCTCCATAATAATCTTTGAGCAAAACATCAATGTTCCGAGCATGGCAAAGATAACTATTTCTTCTGTTGAAAGTCTTTTTTTATTTGGTGTATTCAAACTGATATGTTTCTCCCTCTGTTATATCTGTTTTGTCAGCACCTGTTGCGGCATATTGACCGTTTATGTAAAAAGCCCAGTAGCTTTTGTCAATATCATAATCGGCGGTTATACCGTTAACCTTTTTTATATATAAGCCGTACGGGCCGTTTTCGCCGTCAATTAAATCGTTTGCAAATAAAGCTTCGCCAACGGTTTTTTCATCGGTATGAATGGTGAATTTAACCGTTTTATTTTCGGCTTTTACTTCAACGGTAATTTTTTTAGCACCCTGACCTAATTCTGTATCGCTTTGATAGGCTGCGTTTTGCCAAACACCTGAATTTTCAGCTTTAATTTTTTCCGATTCCTGTGTTTTGACTGTCGCTTCCGAATCAATTTGCTTTTCTTCTTTTGAAGCTTTACCGCAAGCGTTAAGGTTTGATATAAGAATAACAGTAAGAAATAATGCGAGTAATGATTTTGAGATTCTTTTCATAGTTTTTCACCTTTTTCAGATTGTAAAGGATAAAATAAAAGCACCCTTCAACGAAGAGTGCATAAAGCTTCAGAGTTAAACAAAGATAAAACCGTAAACCGGATAAAACTATTCCGTTTACTCTGCACCTTACCTCTCCGCTTTGCCCAAGAGATTTTTTACAGGTCACAGTCCGATAAGCATTCCGACTTGAGAGGAAATTAAGCTCCTCAGTTACGGTAATGGCTGTTGCGACGGATTTTCACCGAGATTTCCTTATCACCTTACATACCGTCCTGCGGTATGTTCGGTAACGAATATGGTTATATTCAGATGAACTGCGTTTATTCTTTTGTGCTCATATTATAGCATAAAATTGAGCAAAGTCAACTTGAATATATTTGAAGATGTACATATTTTTGGCTTTGTCTGTATTTTTTCGTTGACAACTATTTTCCGTTATTTTATTATTTATCTATAAAATGTATAATCGGGGAGAGTTTTATGGATTCAATTAAAACACAGGGCTTGTATTTTGTTGATGAAAAGGGCAGATTCAGACTTTTTAACGGAATCAATATTGATGATAAGGCAATCGGTGATGTTTTTCGTTATGACCTTGATGAAGAGTTCTTTTCAAAATATAAGGCTAACGGCTTTAATCTTATCCGCCTTGCGATTACCTGGGCTAATATTGAGCCGGAAATGGAAAAATACAGCGAAAGTTATTTATTTTCAATAGATAAAATTTTTCGTCTTGCTGAAAAATACGGGGTTTATATTCTCCTTGATATGCATCAGGATTTATATTCGGGTTATGAGGGCGTAGGTGACGGTGACGGCGCTCCGCCGTGGGCTTGTGTTATGGACGGGAATAAGCCGAGAGCCAGCAGACTTGTCTGGGCAGAGGCTTATATATTCGGCAAATGGGTTCACAGCTGCTTTGACCATTTCTGGTATAATGATTTGGTTGCCGGCAGAGGCTTGCAGGACAGATTTGCCGATATGTGGAAAATGCTTGCCGAAAGATATGGCAACAGCCCTGCATTGTTCGGCTTTGATTTGCTTAATGAACCGTTTCCCGGCTCATACGGTCAAAAGATTTTCTTCCGTCTTGTTGCAAGCGGAGCAAGGCAGATTATAACAAGCAAAAAAATCCGCCGTGTCGATTTAATTTCCGCACTAATTAAAAAAGACAGCAAAAAGCTTCTTGATTCCTTCCCCGGCTCTGTTGTCCGTGATATCGTGGGCAAGTGCGATGAAATTTCGGGTAAATTTGACAGGGACTATTATTCGCCGTTCTTAAACCGTGTTTCAGCCGCCATTCGTGAGGTTACAAAAAACGGTATTCTGATGATTGAACAGCCCTATTTTTGTAATACGGGCATCAGACTTGGGGCACAGCCCATAACCGTAAACGGCGAAAGAGAGCCGTTGCAGTGCTACGGCCCTCATTCATACGATTTAACCGTTGATACACCTCTTTATCAATATGCAAATGCTGACAGAGTAAAAGCGTTCTTTAATGAAATGCGCAATGCTCAAATGCGCTTGCAGGTTCCGGCTATTGTCGGTGAATGGGGCGGGTGCAGTAATAACAAAGATACATCCTGGTTCCCTCACGCAAATGAGCTTCTGGATTATTTTGATGAAAACAAGTGGGGTCAGCTTTATTGGGATTATCACGGTGATGATTTAGATGCCCCCTTAATGGATATGCTTTCCCGTACTTATCCTGTTGCCGTTAACGGAACGGATGTAAATTATTACAGAAGTGATGATAAAAAGAAATTTACTTTGAATTACATTTCAAAGGAACAGGGTGAAACTCTTATTTATGCCCATAAGCCCTGTAAAATTGAAACTAACGGCTATATCACTGTTACAGAAGAATATAAAAACGGTTCATCCCTGATTTCCGTTACTGCCGGGAAGGGCGAAAACTTCGTTATTCTTAAATTTGATTGATATAAGGTGATTAGTTATGAATTATATTAAGCAGGGCGTGGGACTGTTAAAAAACATTAAAACCTATTGGTCATCACCCTCCGAGGGCAATTATATGCCCTTCAGAGAAATATTTTCATATTCCGTGGGCGGCCTTGGTGCTTATTGTATATTTACAATGGCACAAAACCTTTTGCTTTCAACAACTAATGTTATCATCGGTAATACAATAGGTGTTCAGCCTATGCATATGTACTGGATGTATCTGCTTTCTGTCATTACAAATATTCCTCTTACTATGGTCAGAGCGAATATGGTTGATAATGTTAAATATAAGCAGGGTAAATACCGTCCTTATCTTATCCGTATGGGTATTCCCACGGCTCTTATTTCATTACTTTTTGTATTTACTCCTTATTCAAGCATTGATTACATCTGGCGTTGTGTTCTTATTTTTGTTTACAACTTCGGCTTGCAGTTTTTCTATAATTTCTTTTATGATGCCTACGAAAATCTTATTCATGTTCTTTCGCCTAATTCACAGGAAAGAACAAATGTTACAGCCGTAAAGAGCGTTATTTATTCCCTTTCACCCACAATAACCAACTTCATCACTCCTCTTATTGCCGATAAGGTTGCTGACGGGGATATGTATGACTTAAGGGTATATCAATGGCTTTATCCCTTTATTGCTGTTTTCGGTGTTCTTTTTGTTATTCTTGTTTATGCGAGAACGGAAGAAAAAATTGTTCTTGCAAAAACACATAAGATGAAAATTAAATTTTCAGATGCTTTGCGTGAGGTTGCAAAAAATAAATATTTCTGGATTATTTCTCTTGCAGGGTGGCTCGGCTTCCTTGAAACCTGCACAGGCGTAATTCTTCAATGGCTTTATAATTACGCTCATCTTTGCACGCCGGAGCAATATGCTTTTATCACCTTTATCAGAGGAACAGCCTATACCTGGGGTATGGTTATAGCACCCTTTGCCATAAAAAAGTGGGGCAAAAAGAATGTTCTGATTGTCACAAATGTTTTTAATGTTTTATGTCTTGCATTGATTTATCCTTTAATGGGCTCAATCTGGACTGTCTTGCTCTGCATATATTTTAATTCCGTTGCCGATTCCTTTATTCTTATTCTTACCCCTGCCATTCAGGCTGATATCCGAGATTTTCAGCAGTATAAAAGCGGTGAAAGAATTGACGGAATGTTCAGTGCAGTCGGATTAATCGGCTCGTTTGTTACCATGGCAACAAGCTCTGTTTTGCCTGCTGTTTATGAAAAATACGGCATTTTCAAGGGAAACGGTTATGAAAATATGTATGATATTCTTTATGATACGGATGTTCTGAATAAGCTTTTAGCAGTTCTTATTATTCTTTCCGCTGTCGGTGCGGCATTAAATGTTATTCCTTATTTCTTCTATGATTTAACTGAAATCAAGCAGAAATCTATTATTAAAATTCTTCAGATAAGAGCGATGTTTGAGGATTACGGAAACGGCGTGCTTTCAAATGATGATATGAAAAGCACAATGGATACAATTAAAGCTTCAAAAAATATTGTTGCCGGTGCAAAAACCGATATAAAAGCACTTAAATCAAGTCACAAAAGTAAAAAAGAAATAAAAGAAGCAATAAAATCAAATGAAGAGTATGATATTTCCGTTGCCGTTCTTGAGGAGCTTGAACGGTTTACAACACCGCAGGCAATGTCAAGGCTTGAATGGGCAAAGGGCATTGTTGAAAAGGGGATTGACGGAATACTTACTGTTTCACCCGATGTTGTTGCTTCTGCTAAAAGTCTTCCGCAAGTTAATGCTTCACAGCGTCTTATACGCAAGGAGGCTGTTGCGGATGCTAAATTAAGCCTCCGTTCAAAAAAGGCGGCGTTAAAGTATTATCCCGGTGGGATAACCGTATTTGATGAAGAGATACTTAACTCTCTTTATGAGGAAGAAAAAGAACTTTCGGAGAAAAAGCAGGGGCTTTTGAAAAATAAGGAAAAGGCTGATGAAATTAAGCTTATAAACGAAAGACTTGAAGCGATTTCAAAAGAAATTAAAGAAAAAACGCAGGAGCATCAGCATTTTTCAGAAAGCACAAAGGTTTATTTTGAGGCGAAAAAATTTATCGAACAGGCTGAAAGCTATGCACGCTTCGGTGAGCTTGACAGCCTTTATAACAGCACAGTAACCGAATAATATCTGTTAAACAATAATATGCCGGCAACTCAAAAGAGCTGTCGGCATAAGCTTTTATCAGGTTTATTTGTATTCTTCGTTTATCAGTTTGTTTATATCGTTTTTACCTCTGTGGCGGTAGGGGAATTTCAATAAAATGAAGAACATTATAAATCCGCCCACAAAGTTCATTACAATATCGCCCATTGTATCCATAAGTGAAAACCGCTGTGCAAATATTTCCATATCGTCTATTGGGAACATCTGAAAAACATCTTCGATTTTTCCGCCTGCGGTATCAATTGCGTTTTGTAAATTCCAATGCTGTGCATCACCGCCGAAGAACTGGTCATAGATAAATTCAAACAATTCCCATCCGCTTGCAAGAACAAAGCCGATTCCGAGACCGCAGGTTGATGCAATCTGTGGCGGACATTCTTTTTTCAGCTTTAACTGCATTGCACAGGTAAGCTCATAACCGATATAAACGCCCTCCGCTGTTCCCGTTGCGTGAAGAATTTTATCATACATCGGAATAATATAGTAAAAATTCAGATAAGCACCGCCGAATGAACCGAGCAAAAAGCCGAGAGCTGTTATATTCTGAAATCTCGGGCTTAATTTTCTGAGCAGACTATTTTGGGGAAAAAGCTGAATAATCTCATAAGCGAACATTCCGACAAGATTTGCAAGAATCTGAATCGGAGGATTACTTCCGCTGTAATCCTTGCCGTTAATCAAAGTATCAATAAGTGCAAAAATCATCAGCCCTCTTAATATCCACCAATAAATAAGCTCTGATTTTTTTACATTAGATAAAATGCTGTTTATATAGTTTTTCATCAAATTACTCCTTGAGGGGAATTGTGTATGCTATTTTATCTGCTGAAAGACATATTGTCAATTTATTTTATATAAAAAATAAATTACAAATTTGTTAACTGTTTTTGATTTCCAAAAGTCTTTTCATCACATCGTTTTCAGATTTGCCGAAATAGTCGTGTAAAATCTCATACTCTCTGAACAGTCTGTTGTATATTTCGACATTTTCAGGTATCGGCATAAACACCTTATCGCTGATTTTTCCCATTTTATCGGAAGCTTCATATATGCTGTCATATCCGCCGCAGTCTGCACCTGCCGCAACTGCTGCGTGAATTGCACTGCCGAGAGCGCCGCATTGAGTGCTTTCGGCAATTTTAAGCGGCATATTGATTATATCGGCATAAATCTGCATTGCCATAGGGTCTTTTTGTGCTATACCGCCTGCGGCAATGAACGAATTAACTGATAATCCGTATTCTCTGTATGCTTCAATAATCTTTCGGGTTCCGAATGCGGTGGCTTCAATTAATGCTCTGTATATATCCTCCGGCTTCGTCTGTAATGTAAGTCCGATGATAACGCCGGATAAATCCGAATCGTCAAGCACGGAGCGGTTTCCGTTCCACCAGTCAAGGGCAATAAGTCCTGACTCTCCGGGCTTTATATTTTCGCATTTTTTTCTTAAATATTTATGAATGCTTATATTTTCTTTCTCTGCTTCTTCAAAATATTCTTTCGGCAGACAGTTTTCAATAAACCATTGAAAATGGTCACCTACACAGCATTGCCCTGCTTCATAGCCGTAAAATCCGGGTAATATTCCGTCCTTAACAACTCCGCTTATACCCTTTATTATTTTACAGCTTTTGCTTAAAAGCATATGACAGTTTGATGTGCCGATAATAGAAAGCATTTTGCCTTCTTCACAGACCTTTGCGGCAGGTAAAAATGCGTGCGCATCAATAATTCCCGTTGCAACGCTTGTTTTTTTGGAAAGCCCGGTCAGCTTTTGACCGTAATCGTTTATTTTTCCCGCTTCTTTACAAAGGGGGAAAATATTATTGCCGATTTTTTCCGTAACATTTTCAAGTCTTATATCGAGCGCTTTGAAAAATTCCTTTGACGGAAATCCGGTTGCTTTGTTCCAGAAATATTTGTAACCCGTACTGCAAAGACTGTTTGTTTCATTACCTGTTAACAGCAATACTATCCAGTCGGCTGCTTCAACGAATTTATATGCTTTACCGTATATTTCGGGTGATTCATCCAATATCTGCCATATTTTTGGTATAGCCCATTCGGATGATATTTTACCGCCGTAATAATCTAACCATTTTTCGTTTCTTTCGGTTGCTTTTTCGGTTATCATCTTTGCATATTTTTGCGCTGAATGATGCTTCCACAATTTAACATAGGCATTCGGCTCATTCTTATATTCTTCATTAAAGCAAAGGGGAGTATAGGTTTCATCAACAGGCAAAAGAGTACAGGAGGTAAAATCCACTCCTATACCGATAATTTCATCCTTATTAACCTTTGAATCTTTTATTATTTGCGTAACGGTAAATTCTATTGCATCAATATAATCCTGCGGATGCTGTAAAGCCCAATTTCTGCCAAGCTTTTTACCGCTCGGAAGAGCAGTATCCATAACCTTGTGAGGATATTCAAAAACAGCCGATGATATTTCAGCTCCGTTTTCAATATTAACCAAAAGTGCCCTGCACGAAAGTGTTCCGAAATCAAGTCCGATTGTATATTTTGACATCTTTATACCTGCTTTAAATTATTTGTATATAACATAATTTGCATCTGCAACAAACATACCCTTATTGAAATTTATTCCGGTTATTACAATTCTGTTATCGTAAACCGAAACAAGGTATCCCTCCGAGCCGCTTAATATATTTTCATCAACAAGGCCGAATTTGCCTTCCTTTATGCCTGTAACTCTTGTGGCACTAACGCTTGGAATATGTACCATTACAGCTGAATTTTTATACTGACCGATGTTAAGGCTCGGATTATATTTCTGCATTGCAAATGCGAGATGTGAGTGACCTGTAAAAAATACTAAATTATCATATTTTGCAAGATATTCCTTTAATTTAGTGTCATCATATCTGCCGAGAGTTTCGTGCTCTCCGTAGGTTTCACCGTGTGGGCCCATAATGTTACCTACACAGGTGCCGTTTGTTCCGTCATCGGAGGGTAGGAAGGAATGGTAGAACAGGTAAACGGTGCTTTCTTTATATTGTTCAAGTCAAAAAGTATTTCGGTTACATTTCAAATTGATAATTCGGCATAATGGGTATAAGGTGTGAAACATCATTATGAAATGCAATGCGCTTAACACCGTCAGACATAAATTTGATTTTTGTTACAGCCGTATTAAAAGTAGTCATTCTGAAATTGTATTCGTTTTCAATACCCATTGCGGACTGATAAAAGTTGATTCCGTAAACGCCGTGGCTGACGATTACTATTTTTTTGCCGTAACCGAAACGCTTAATCAGATAATCAATAACCGCTTTTGCCCTTAAAAGCGTATCTTCCTTTGTTTCATCACGGGGTATTTCGTATATTTTATCTTCACAATATTTCAGCTTGTCATAATATTTGCCGAGATATTCGAGGCTGCAGCCCATATAGCCGTATGTTGCTCCTCTCTCAATAAGCTCCGGCATAATTTCGATTACAGGTTTATCTTCTGTTGCCCCTGCAACAGCGGCGGCGGTTTTTACTGTTCGGACAAGAGGGCTTGACAGAATTGCATCAAATTTTGTACCCTCAAACCGTTTTGCCAGATATTTAAGCTGTGTTTCGCCAAGCTCGGTTATATCTCTGTCACATACATCTCTGTCGGCAGTTGTACCTTTTTCGGCATCCGCATGGCGGATATAATAGATTTCAAGTGCCTGTGTTTTTTCATCCATAATTTTATCCTCAACTTACTTTTATTATTCTTGCCGTATCTGTTCCCGTGATTAACTGCGGTGTTCCGGAGGGGAGAGCTGCCTCGAAATTCTTATGAACATGGCCGCAGATTATCAGCTTAATAAGATTCTGAGAAAGAATGTAATCGTACATCCCTCGTGTTATTTCATCTTCCTTTTGCTGTACATACCGTTCGGGAGGATAAATTTTCATCTTATCTTCGGGTACGCAAATAAGACTTGCAAACTTCCTTTTTTCGGTTATCATAAGGTCATAACATTCCTGCGTATAAAGAGGAATATGCATTGCAAGAATAATCGGTAAGCCCTTTTCAATTTCTTTTTTCAAAAGATTAAACTGATATTCTTCAAATCGGTAATATGCGTTATCAATTCCGACAATATTAACACCGTTTATAATCTTTGAAAAAAATCTGATGTCATTATTAAACAGAGAACTGACTTTGCTTAAGTTTATATTTCTGCTTTCGGGAACATCATATTCCATTCCGCCATAAACTCTGTAATCGTGATTGCCGGCAGTAAAAAGGCAGTTTGTTTCATCGGTAAATTTTCTGATTCTGTCCGCACTGCCGTTTGAATAGCAATCCATTATATCACCTGTGATAATCGGTAATGCATTTTCTGTTTTTGCTGTTTCGGGAATTTCGGTTAAAACTCTTTCGGAAAAATCGTATTTTTTACGCCTTTTTTCTTCAAGCAGAATAATCCTTTCTTCATCTCTCTCATCAGGGCAGGCAATATGTATATCTGAAATATGAAGAATATTAAAGGTCTTTTCAGCACCGATTTTTATTTCATTGATAATTTGTTCCATATTCGTTCCGTTAAGCAAAATTAATAAGTGTAAATACGGTTAAATAGACTGTTTGCAGTAAGAAGTAAGCTGTTACAACAATGTGTGAGGAGCCGTAATGCTTTGTTGTGATACAGTTTGTAACAATATAGAAAATGGTGTACATCAGAATATATGCAATTATCGGCAGTTCAAAGAGTACCTGTGTAATCAGAGAAGAAATTGCAATGATACAGAAGATTACAGTCACAATAATTCTGATATTTTTAGATTTGAACTTTTCAATTCTGTCAAAAACCGTTTTTTCACAGGCAAAGTAAAGTATGAGCGTAAAAGCGGTTAGCTTTGCACTGAATGTATTACCTAAAAGAGCAAGCAGCAGAGGAAAGCCGAAAATAAACGGTCTTTGAATAAGGTCAAGGGTGTGTGATTTTATTTTGAACATCGGAAGCTCAAAAAGCTTTACGGCAATTACAAGTGCGGCACAAATCCATGCAATAACTGTTGCCGAATCGCCTGCCGGATTCCATATCCCGCCGGTTGCTTCAATTAAATCTATTCGTTCCCTGAGCATTGTATCTTTTGTTAATACAAAATATACTGCAAAGAATATGCCTGTAATTGCACCGAAGCTTAATTCCATTGCTTTCCAGCCGCTTAAACTGCTGTTATATTTTCCTAAAATCAATTTTCCGCTTTTCATAGGTCTGTCAATAAATTCATAAATCAACATACCGATTGTAAAGCCGGCAGCACCGCCGATTAAGCCTGTTAAGCCGAAGAAAAATGAGTAGTAATCCTTATTTATTAGTGCGAAAATCAGCAAAGAGATAAACAGCGTGGTATTTGAGCCCCATTCCTCACGCCTGTCCGTTGAAAAATATATTTTCGGGAATTTTTTTTCAGCCTTGTTATACGGCCTGTTAAAAATCAGCTCACCGATAAACTGAATAAACGGAATCAGAACGCAGAAAATGATTATTGACAAGGGAGTGTAATATTTTCCACCTGCGGCACTGAACAGTATTCCAAGCACCGCTCCGCTTATTCCGTGCCAGACTCCGCCCTTAACGGCAACGCCGATATATCCTTTGGCAGGGTCGCAATCAGCTTCACCTCTGTGCATTATAAAGCCTATTGTCTGACCGTAGGAATGTGCTCCGCCGTAAGCCATACTGATTGCTCCGGCAGCTGCAAAAAGATAAAAGTTTTTTTCAATAATTTCACTGCCGGAAAACAAAGCGAGAAACATTCCGAGTAATGCTCCCGGCAATGCTGCACCTCTTTCACATCCGATAAGGGAGCCACGCATACCCCAGCCGTAGCTTAACGCTATACTTACAGTTAAAATCATAATTATGTTTTCCAAAATTGCTTCACCTCTTTAACAAGTCTATCAAAGGTGAATAATTTTGTCAATGTAATATTGTTATCTGTAAAAAATAGTGTTATTATATATAAAATCCGCAGGAGAAAAACGGATGACAGATGTAAATTTAGATTTTCTCAAGGATAAAACCGTCATTTTTCTCGGCAGCTCTGTTACTTACGGTTCAAAATCGGACGGATATTCTTTTGCCGATTGCCTTGCCGATGAATACGGTGTTATTTCTGTTAAAGAGGCAGTTTCGGGCACAACTCTTGCAGATACTGACTGTAATTCCTATATCTCAAGAATGAAAAAGCTTGATAAAAATTTGAAAGCGGATGCCCTTATCTGTCAGCTTTCGACAAACGATGCCAAAAAGAAAGTTCCTCTCGGCATTGTTGACGATTCATTCTGTTTGGATTCGTTTGACACAAAAACAGTTGCCGGAGCGATTGAGTATATTATTTCTTATGCAAAAGGCGTATGGAATTGCCCCGTATTTTTCTATACGAACACAAAATATGACAGCGTATATTATGAAAAAATGGTTTATCTGCTTTTGAATATTCAGAAAAAGCACAGTATAAAAATACTCGATTTGTGGAGCTGCGGGGAAATGAACAGTATAAGCAAAGAAAAGTTTGCATTATATAAGTCAGACGATGTTCACCCGACCTTAACAGGTTACCGTGAGTGGTGGACTCCTAAATTCAGAGATTTTCTTTTTAAGAGCTTACAGGAGGAAAAATGAATGAATATTGATGAAAAAGCCGTATTCCCGAGACCCGATTTTATCCGTGAAAATTATATTTCTCTTAACGGAAAATGGCGGTTTGCCTTTGATGATGACGGCGAATTATATAAAAAGCTTAAAACAGGTGAAGAAATCAACACTCCTCTTGAAATTCAGGTTCCTTTCCCTTATCAGAGCAGTGCAAGCGGTATCGGAACAGAAGAACAGCATGAAAACTTGCTCTATAAAAAACAATTTATCATAAAAGATGCCGATGCAAAAACCGCTCTTCTTCACTTCGGTGCTGTTGACCACGATGCTTTTGTATGGCTTAACGGCGCTTATCTCGGCAGTCACAGCGGCGGTTATACTCCTTTTTGCTTTGATGTCAGCGGAATAATAAAAGAGGGCGAAAACGAAATTGCCGTTTATGTTCGTGATGAATACCGCCCGGATTCTGTCAGAGGCAAGCAGATTTGGAGCGAATCCGTATGGGGATGCCATTACTGTGCTGTTTCCGGTATCTGGCAGGAGGTTTGGCTGGAATTTACCGGCGGTAATTATATTGAAAATGTTAAATTTGTAACGGATTTTGATGCTCATTCCGTTACTGCGGAGGTTACCTTTAATAAAAGCCTGAGCGGTAAAATTTCTTATGTGTTTTCTAAAGCCGGTGCATTGTATATGAGCGGTAATCAGTCTGTTTACGGCAGATATGCAAAATTCCTTGTTTCATTTGAGGATTGCGGCATAAAAGATAAGGAATTTTATGTCTGGACACCCGACCATCCGAATCTTTTTGATGTGTCATTAACCCTTGAAACGGAAAAAGGAATTGATAAGGTTGAAACATATTTCGGCGTAAGAAAGGTCAGTACTGATAAGGATAAATTTTACTTTAATAATTCACAGCTTTATCTTCGTATGGTGCTTGACCAGGGCTACTGGACAAAAGGGATTTATCGCCCTGAAAACGATGTTGAATATAAAGATGATATTGATTTGACATTACGCCTCGGCTTTAACTGCGCAAGAAAGCATCAGAAAATAGAAGACCCGAAATATTATTACTGGGCTGACAGACTCGGTTTACTTGTCTGGGGTGAATTGCCGTCTTTTTACGGCTATACTGATTATGCCTGTAAAGATGCAGAAGTAACGATGAGCGAATTTATTGAAAGGGATAAGAATCATCCCTGTATTATTACCTGGGTTCCGTTCAATGAAAGCTGGGGGCTTCGCAGTCTTTTAGGTGATAAAAGACAGGCTGATTTTGTCAGAGAAATTTATTATCTCTGCAAGAGAAAAGACCCCTCAAGGCTTGTAAGCTCCAATGACGGATGGGAGAATATTTATCCCACCGATATATGCGGAATTCACGATTACAGATGCATTGATGAGAAGCTTTCGGCAAATTATTCCGATAAATCATTCTTAAATTCCGGCTCTGCAAGAACAGGCCATCCTTATACCGGCTACGGTGAGAGCTACGGCGGTCAGCCGATTATGATTACTGAGTTCGGCGGAAAAAGCCTTAAAGACTCCGAGGGCTGGGGTTACGATTTGCCTGTTGAGGATGTTCAAAAGTTCCTTTCCGATGTGAAAGCCGATGTTGACGGCATAAAAAATGCCTCCTCATTCTGCGGTTACTGTTATACACAGCTTACCGATGTTTATCAGGAAAAAAACGGTTTACTTCATATGGACAGAACGCCTAAGGCAGACCCGGAAGCGATTTCGGATATATTCAAAAAATAATAAAAAACAGGCAATCATCTTTGTGTAAAAAGCACATTGAAGATTGCCTTTTCGTTTTACTTAAGAAAGCTGAATATTGAAAGTAAAAAATCTCTTAAATAACCGAATTCGATTTTAATCCATTCACCGAAATCGTGTTCATCTAATTCCTTATATTTGGACGGATATTTTTTAAGTGAATCTGTAAAATAATCGCTGTAATAAACGGAGAATGTTGAAACTGCATTTAAGGCATCTTTTTCGCTGTCAAGTAATGTCTTTTCATCAAGGTCAATTATTCTCAAGCCTCTTGCTTCAACGGGATTACCGTTTTCATTATTAAACCGTGAAGCAATGTTGAAACCGCCTGCGGACATTGTAGCACCGAGAATTATTCCGTCATCCGTTATTCCGCAGTAATCATTTACATGGGAGTGGCCGAAGAACGCACCGATTACATCGCCGCAATTTAACCATTCTGAATATTCACCGCTGTTTTCAGAGGGAATTTCAACAGATTTGTTAAGGTGTGTTGTTATTCTTTCATTCGGTGTTCCGGCAACTCCGTTTGTTATTCCGTCAGTAATGCCGGATTTTAATTTATATGTTTTTTCACCGCACTTAAAATCGCTTTCCGCTTCGTCAAATATATATGTTATTTCCTGAACGGGGAAATGCTGAAACACAAAAGAGGGGATTACCTTGCCGCCGTTATTTTTGGTAAGCTTTTCACAGGCTTTTTCATAGTTTTTAAGCTGAAGAGCCGTTACCGATTCTATTTTTGTTTTGCCTGTTTTGAATTTTGTTCCCGAATCAAAGAGCCATAAATTGAAAATGTTTTTTTCTCCCTTTGAATCCTTTATGAGAATACTGCCGTCACCAACACGGAATAAGCCGCTGAATCCGTTTGGCACAATGCAATTTGAATGGCTTTTATACATATTGTTCTGAAGAATCTTCGGACAAAGATATGCTTCCCAATCGTGGTTTCCGTATGTATAAGAGAAAGGAATATTTCTCTTTTCAACGGGAGCGATAAGGCTGTCAATTGCTTTTTTTACGCCTAACTGCATTGAAGTATCAAACCAGCCTTTGATATTATCACCGCCGAAAATTACAAGGTCAGGCTTGTATTCATCAAGAACCTTTTCAATGAATGCAACTGATTCTTCAAACGGAAAATCGGTATAGTGTGTATCGGTTATGTGCATAATTCGAAATTTACCGTTTTCATTAAACTTAAGCTCGTTATTGTTTTTTGCAAATGCAACGGTACAAAGGCAGGAGAAAATTAGAATTGCCGATAAAACTGTGCAGATATATTTTTTGAGGTTTTTCATAATCAACGCTCCTTTCACGCCTATTATATCACGAAGAATTAAAAAATCAAATATAACAATCTCTATTGTAAATATTTTTCAATTTATGTATAATAATGAGTAAAAAAAGAAGAATCGGGTGATATGATGAATAAACACAAAGTTGCTTTTGCAGGCTTCGGTCATTCCCATATAATCGGTATTTATGATGAAATATCGCAAAGCGATTTGTTTGAGGTTGCCGGTGCGTGGGAGCAGGATGATGCAATCAGAAATGCTGCCGCCGAAAAGGGCGTTGAATTTAATTTTGAGGATTACGATTCCTTATTGAAATGCAGTAATGCCGATACTGTTGCAGTCGGTGCGGAATACGGCTCAAGAGGGAAGCTGATAATTAAAGCCCTTGAAAACGGTAAAAATATTATTTCCGATAAACCCCTTTGTACTTCACTTGAAGAGCTTGAAGAAATTGAAAGATTATCCAAAGAAAAGGGCTTAACCGTTTGTATCTTTTTGAGTTTAAGAAAAACACCCTATATCAATGCCGCAGTAAATGCCGTAAAAAGCGGTGAAATCGGCATGGTTAATAACATTATTTTTGAGGGTGAGCATCCTCTGTTATTCGGCAAAAGACCCGAATGGTATTATGACAGAAAAAAGCACGGCGGAGTTATAAACGATATTGCCGTTCACGGTATTGACCTTGTAAGACTTATGACCGGTTGTAATATAAAAACTGTCAACGCCGCAAGGGAATGGAATTTTTATGCTTCGGAAAAACCCGAATTTAAGGACAGCGCTCAGTTTATGCTGACCCTTGAAAACGGTGCAGGAGTTATCGGTGATGTTTCATACAGCGCTCCCGATGCCCACGGCTATACACACCCGTCATACTGGCATTTCAGAGTGTTCGGCAGTCTCGGAATGATTGAATTCGGCGAAAATATTGATAAGGTTACTCTGTACCCCGAAAACGGTGATGTTAAAATCATTTCACCTGTTAAGCCCTCTAAAACAATGCTTGAAGAATTTTTATCGGCTGTTAATGGTCAATTTGATTCACGAGAATATACAGAAAATATGCTTGAAGCAACAAGGCAAACACTCATTATTGAAAATTCGGCGGAGGAATTATAATGTATAACGGATTGATAAAGGAAATAAAGAAAGAGAAATTAAAGGTTAAGATTTTCCAAAACAGAGAACTGATGGGGGAGTGCGCCGCAGAGGAAACGGCAAACTGTATCAATAATCTTCTGCTAACCAAAGATACAATAAATATGGTTTTTGCCGCCGCTCCGTCACAGAACGATATGCTTGCTTCTCTTTGTCAAAAAAATATTCCGTGGGATAGGATAAAAGCTTTTCATATGGATGAATATGTGGGGCTAAGTAAGGAGCATCCGCAAAGCTTCGGCAAATTCCTTTATGACCATATTTTCTCAAAGGTTAATTTCAAAAGTGTTAAATATATTTCCGATTACGGCGAAGATTATGCAGAGCTTCTGAAAAAAGAACATATTGATATTATCTGCCTCGGAATAGGCGAAAACGGTCATATTGCTTTTAATGACCCCGGTGTTGCCGATTTTAATGATGAAAAACTTATAAAAAAGGTTAAGCTGGATGATGTTTGCCGTATGCAGCAGGTTCATGACGGTTGTTTTCCGTCCTTTGACGATGTTCCCGAATATGCATTGACACTTACTGTTCCGCAGATGTTTTCGGCTGATTATCTTTTCTGCGTTGTTCCGGCAAAAACAAAGGCCGAGGCTGTTTTCAGAACCGTAAATGAAGATATTTCCGAAAACTGTCCTGCAACAATTATGCGCCGTCATGATAACGCAATAATGTATTGTGACCGTGACAGCGGAGAAAGATTATTATAATTTCAGTGATATTATGAAAAAAATTATTACAGATTGCCGTATTATAACAGACGGTGAAATAAAAGACGGATTTGATATAGTAACCGAAAACGGAAAGATTATAGCTCTGGTTCTTAAAAATTCCGTTGACGGTGAAAAAATAAGTCTTAACGGAAAATATATTGCTCCGGGTTTTATTGATATTCATTGCCACGGCGGTGACGGTGCGGAGTTTATTGACGGAACGGCTGAGGCAGTAATAAAGGTCTGCAATATTCATTTCAGCCACGGCACAAGGGTTATGCTACCGACTCTTTCGGCAAGTGACACATTAACGGTTATAAAAGCTTTTGAAGCAATAAAGCAATGTGCCGACAAGTGCTCTGTTGTTATCCCCGGTGTTCACCTTGAGGGCCCTTATCTTTCAAAAGAAATGTGCGGCGGTCAGAATCCGGATTCAGTTAAAGCACCTGAAAAAGAAGAATATACAATGCTTTATGACCGTTTCGGCAGCCTTATTAAAAGATGGACTTATGCCACGGAAAATGATAACGGTGATTTTCTTGAATTTTTGAACGATAAGGGCATCGTTCCGTCAATGGGTCATTCTGCTGCCGAATATTGCCATATAAAGCCTGCGTTTGATAACGGCTGCAGACTTGTTACTCATCTTTATTCCTGCACATCAACAGTAATAAGAAAAGGCGGTTTCCGTAAGCTCGGTGTAATTGAATCTGCATTTCTTCTTAAGGATATGTATGTTGAAGCCATTGCAGACGGTAAGCATTTACCGCCGGAGCTTCTTAAAATGATTGTTGAAATAAAAGGGGCTGAAAGAGTTTGCCTTATTACGGATGCAATTCGTCCGGGAGGCCTCGGCGAGGAGCTTGACGGTAAAGAATATAACGATTGCCCTGTTCCGTTTGTTATTGAAGACGGTGTTGCAAAGCTTATTGACAGAAGCGCTTTTGCCGGCAGTATAGCAACAGCCGATATTCTTCTTAAAACAGCTGTAAATGTCGGAATAAGCCTTGCCGACAGCGTTCTTATGCTTACAAAAACGCCGGCAAGAGCGATCGGGTTAGAAGATTACGGCAGAATTGCCGAGGGATATAATGCCGTTTTTACGGTATTTGATGATGAATTAAATATTGATAACAGTTTTGTGCGTGCTTAACACTTACGGTTAAATGTAAAAATGAGAGATGATTTCTGATTTTGAAACCATCTCTCTGCTTTTTAATTGTTAAGTAAATATTTTTCTATTCCCTCACCGACACCGCCGTCATAATTCGGAACGGTAATATAATCGGCAATTTCTTTTAACATCGGCTGGGCGTTGCCCATTGCAATTCCGATTTTGCAAAATTCAAGCATACCCATATCGTTTTCGCTGTCACCGATTGCAATAGTGTTTTCTTCCGATATGTTGCAGATTTTCAAAACATTCTTTATTCCCTGAACCTTGTTTGAGCCTTTCATTACCATATCATAGTAATTTCCGAAATCATAGAATGATAATTCGTCACTTAAGCTTTCCTTGAAATCTTTATCAATATTGCTGCCGACAAACATAACCTGAAGCTTGTCGCCTTTCATACTTTCAAAAAGCTCTTCAACGCTGTTAACAACAATATCTCCGGGGAATAATCTTGCTTTAGGACCTGCAAAGGAATAGCATTTTTCAACGCCCTCAAATTCGCAGAAAACATCCGGGTGAAGAAAGATATGCTCTGCAACCTTTCTGATTATTTCATCGGAAAGCATATTGCCCTCATATCTTTTGCCGTGATATACGGCGAGAGTTCCGTCACCGCAAACTATTCCGTCTGCACCCGATTCTTCAATAACACTTTTCGGAATATTACTCAAAGAACGGCCTGTGTTGATGAAAATTTTGTGACCGAGCTCTTGTGCCTTTTTAATTGCTTTTATGTTTTTATCGGGTATTTCATGATTCTCTTTCATAAGAGTTCCGTCAATATCAATGAATACCGCAAATTGCTCTGATTCCGGCAGCATCAGGCTTCAACCTTGTGGAAAATCTTTTTACCCTTTTTAACGACAATAGCTTTCTTTTCAAGGTCAGCCTTTGCGTATGATGTATATGTATCGGTTACCTTTGCATCGTCAACGGAAACGGCGTTCTGCTCGCAAAGCTTTCTTGCTTCGCTTCTTGATTTTGCTATACCTGTTTTTACGAGAATACCGAGAATGTCGATTTTTCCGTCAGCAAAATCTGCATCTTCAAGCTTTGTTGAGGGCATATTATCTATATCACCTGCACCGCTGAAAAGTGCTTTTGCGGTTGCCTGTGCTTTGTTTGCTTCTTCTTCACCGTGTACAAGCTTTGTAAGCTCAAAGGCGAGTATTTCTTTTGCTTTGTTGAGCTGACTGCCCTCCCATTCATCCATTTTATCAATTTCTTCAAGGGGGAGGAATGTAAGCATTCTGATGCATTTCAAAACATCTGCATCGTCAACATTGCGCCAATACTGATAAAACTCATAGGGCGATGTCTTTTCGGGGTCAAGCCAAACGGCACCCGAAACGGTTTTGCCCATCTTTTTGCCCTCTGAATTAAGGAGCAGGGTAATAGTCATTGACTGTGCCTTTGCATCCTCTTCTTCAAGACCCATCTTTTTGCGGATAAGCTCACGGCCTGCAAGCATATTGCTCCACTGGTCGTCACCGCCGAACTGAAGGTTACAGCCGTATTTGTTATAGAGCACATAGAAATCGTATGCCTGCATAATCATATAGTTGAATTCAAGGAATGAAAGACCCTTTTCCATTCTCTGCTTGTAGCACTCTGCACGAAGCATATTGTTGACGGAGAAATAGGGGCCTACATCACGCAAAACATCAATATAGTTAAGGTCAAGAAGCCAGTCGGCATTATTAACCATCAAAGCCTTGCCGTCAGAAAAATCAATAAAACGGCTCATCTGTTTTTTGAAGCAGTCAATGTTATGCCGAATCGTTTCCTTTGTCATCATTTTACGCATATCGGTTTTGCCGGAGGGGTCGCCAATCATACCCGTTCCGCCGCCGAGCAGGGCAATGGGCTTGTTGCCTGCCATCTGTAATCTTTTCATAAGGCAGAGAGCCATAAAGTGACCGACATGGAGTGAATCTGCCGTGGGGTCAAAGCCGATGTAAAATGTGGCTTTTCCCTCGTTAATAAGTTCTCTGACCTTCTTTTCGTCTGTTACCTGTGCGATGAGTCCTCTTGCAACAAGCTCTTCATAAATCTGCATATCTATGTTTATCCTTTCAGATTATTAACATTATTTGACCTATATTATATGTAAAATGCGTTGCTTTGTCAATAAATAAGAATTAAAGCGTCCTTACCGAATCAGTCTTTTTCTTAACAATAAAATAAACAATTACAAAAGCCGGAATAAGGAATAAATCCGCAGCAAACCAAGCCGAGGGGTTTGCGTAGCATACTGCATCATAACCGAATTTCGGTATTATAATGTAGCCCATTATTCCTCTTGCAACAAGCTCAAATGCTCCCGCAAACATTGCCGAGGTGCTGTAACCGAGCCCTTGAATTGAATTTCTGAATATAAATAATACGGCAAGAACGGGGTAAAAGAAACAGGCTGTTCTTAAAAACTGACCAACATAATTCAGTATTTCGGTCTGGTCTGCCGAAACAAATAAAATACCCATTTTACTTCCGAAGAAATAAGAAATCATTCCTGCAGCAACGGCATAAATATTTGCAAGTATAAGTGAAACAACCGTTCCGCTTTCTATTCTGTCAAGTCTTTCCGCTCCTAAATTCTGTCCGCAATAGGTTGCCATGGTTATGCCTATTGATTCTGAGGGTAATATTATGAGCAGCTGTATTTTGCTTGCAACCGTCACGGCGGCAATAACCGTTTCACCGAGTATATTAACTGCCGATTGAAGCATAATCGAGCCGATTGCAGTAACCGAAAACTGCAAAGCCATCGGAACGCCCGAAGCTGAAAGCCTTGAAATCATTTCAACTGAAAGTCTTGCTTCATCCTTGCTGAAACGGAGAATATCGTATTTTTTCACAATTATGATTATTCCGAGAATTGCCGAAAGTGCCTGTGCAATGACTGTGGCAATGGCAACACCGAGGCAAGCCATTTTAAGAACAATTACAAAGAATAAATCAAGACCGATATTTATTACGGATGAAAAAATAAGCAGAATGAGCGGAGTTTTACTGTCGCCGAGTGACCTCATAACAGCCGCAATTAGGTTATAGAAAAATGTTGCAACAAGTCCGAGAAATATAGTTGCGATATAATCGTAAGCCATTTGGAAAATATCATCCGGCGTATTCATTAAGCGGAGCAGAGTCTTTGCAAGGGTAAAGGTTGTTGCTGTTAAAAATATTGTTGTAAAAACAGTCAGATAAATACCGTTTACAAACAGCTTTCTTAATCTTGACTGCTTACCGGTTCCGAAAGTCTGTGCTATTGGAATAGTAATACCCGATGTAAAGCCGTTTACAAAGCCGAGAACAAGAAAAACAAGTGAGCCTGTTGCACCGACTGCGGAAAGCTCTGCCGTTCCCGCAAATTTGCCGACAATTATGCTGTCAACCATATTATATAACTGCTGAAACAGCTGACCGAGCATAAGGGGCAGACAAAAGTTTATTATCAGCTTCAGCGGTTTTCCGTTTGTTAAATCTTTTACCATAGTTAATCTCTTTTTATGTGTGTTTACAGGATAAAATCATAGTTTACAATAAAGCTTATGTCAAGAAATTTATGCATATTTTCATATTTTCCGCAATTAAATATCAAAATATTGATATTTTACTCTTGATATTGCCTTGACAATGTAATAAAATAAACAAGGTTAAGTTAAATACAGCATTTGTGTTGTTACAAAATCTTGAAAGGAGTATTTCTTATGATTAACTACACCAACGAAGTACAGAATATGTGCTGCGTCGCAAAAGGTCCCAATCATGGTCCTGCTCCCATCCCCGAAGAGGGCAAATGGGTAAAGGCATACGAAATCAAAGATATTTCCGCTTTCACACACGGTGTTGGCTGGTGTGCACCTCAGCAGGGTGCCTGTAAGCTTTCACTCAATGTTAAAAACGGTGTTATCGAAGAGGCTCTTGTTGAAACAATCGGTTGCTCCGGTATGACTCATTCGGCGGCTATGGCGGCTGAAATTCTTCCCGGCAAAACCATTCTTGAGGCTCTTAACACAGACCTTGTTTGTGATGCTATCAATACAGCTATGCGTGAGCTTTTCCTCCAGATTGTTTACGGCCGTTCACAGTCAGCATTTTCTGATGACGGTCTTTCAGTCGGCGCAGGTCTTGAAGACCTCGGTAAGGGCCTTCGTTCACAGGTCGGCACAATGTATGGCACAAAGCTCAAGGGCGTTCGTTACCTTGAAATGGCAGAGGGCTATGTTACAAGAATAGCTCTTGATGCCGATGACCAGGTTATCGGCTATGAGTTCGTTTCACTCGGCAAGATGACCGATTTCATCAAAAAGGGTGATGACCCCACAACCGCTTATAACAAGGCAATGGGCAATTACGGCAGATTTAATGAAGCCGTTAAGTACATTGACCCCAGAAAAGAGTAATTAAGGAGGAAAAGAATTATGGCATTATTTGAAAGCTATGAAAGACGAGTTGATAAAATCAACGCCGTTCTTGCCGAATACGGCATTTCCTCAATTGAGGAGTGTAAAGAAATTACTCTTGCTAAGGGTATCGACTGCGATAAAATAGTAAGAGGAACACAGCCTATCTGCTTTGAAAACGCTGTTTGGGCTTACACAGTTGGTTGTGCAATCGCAATTAAAATGGGCTGCACAAAGGCTGCTGATGCCGCCGCCGCAATCGGTATCGGTCTTCAGTCATTCTGTATTCCCGGCTCTGTTGCCGAAAACAGAAAGGTTGGCCTCGGCCACGGCAATCTCGGTAAAAGACTTCTCTCCGAAGAAACAGAGTGCTTCTGCTTCCTCGCAGGTCACGAATCCTTTGCCGCCGCAGAGGGTGCAATTAAAATTGCCCTTAATGCAAACAAAGTCAGAACAAATCCTCTTAAGGTTATCCTTAACGGTCTTGGCAAGGACGCCGCTATGATTATTTCAAGAATCAACGGCTTCACCTATTGCAAGACAGAGTTTGACCCCTATACCGAAACAGTTAAGGTTGTTGAAGAGGTTGCTTATTCAAACGGCCCCAGAGCTGATGTTAAGTGCTACGGTGCTGATAATGTTCCCGAGGGCGTTGCAATTATGAAGCTTGAAAATGTCGGCGTTTCAATCACCGGCAACTCCACCAACCCCACAAGATTCCAGCATCCCGTTGCCGGAACTTATAAGAAGTGGTGTGTTGAAAACGGAGTTAACTATTTCTCAGTTGCTTCGGGCGGCGGAACAGGCCGTACTCTTCACCCGGATAATATGGCTGCCGGCCCCGCTTCATACGGTATGACAGATACAATGGGCAGAATGCATTCCGATGCACAGTTTGCCGGTTCTTCTTCAGTTCCCGCTCATGTTGAAATGATGGGACTTATCGGTATGGGCAACAACCCCATGGTTGGTGCAACCGTTGCTTGTGCTGTTGCAGTTGAAGAAAGCTTCAAGGCATAAGAATAATCTTACATTAAAAATTTCGAGCTCCGTTTCGTTTTGAAGCGGAGCTTATTTTAATTTGATTTATTTTGCTTGATAAATGTGTTTTTATCATATATAATCAAATAAAAAACTATCGAGGAGACGCTTATGGCGAAAATTATCAGCTTTTTTATGACTCTAATTATGTTTCTTTTCCCGACCTTGAATGTTTCAAAGATTTCCGTTGATAATACACAATGGAAAACGGATTATGCCTATGTTTATTGCCACGGTCTTTCGGGGTGGGGCAGTTACGATGCCCAATACCGCTTTATGCCCTATTGGGGTATGTTCGGCGGCGATATGATAAAGAATCTTAACCACCTCGGATTTGATTGCTATGCAGCGTCTGTTGACCCGCAGGGTAGTGCGTGGGACAGAGCCTGTGAGCTTTATGCACAGCTTGCCGGAACAAGGGTTGATTACGGCAAGGAGCACAGCGAGAGATGCGGCCACGAGCGCTTCGGTAAAGATTTTTCAAAAAAGCGTCTTATATCCGATTGGTCATCTGAAAAGAAAATCAATCTTTTAGGCCATTCATTCGGCGGCGTAACCGTCAGATTACTTGCCGAACTTATGGCAAACGGCAGTGAAGAAGAAAGAGCTGTTACCGAAAACAGCGAGCTTTCACCGCTTTTTACAGGCGGTAAGGCAGACTGGATTTACAGCGTTACTACTCTTGCCGCTCCGTCAAACGGCACAACTGCATACGGCTTCGGTAATCCCGATGTTGAGGTTAATAACCGTGACAGCGCCGCTTACGATATGTATATAGATAACGCAATGGCAATAAATGAAAAAATTTCAACACAAAGCTGTACATATTATTTTGCCATTCCGTGCAGTTCAACCGTAAAAAATGCAGACGGCACTTATTCTGCCGATAAAGAATTGACAGAAGCGATTTTCCGTTCCTCTGCAAACAGTATGGGCAGACTTACAGGCGTTACTCCCAAGGGCTATGTTGTTGATGAAACCTGGCTCGAAAATGACGGACTTGTTAATACTGTTTCTGCAAAAGCACCTACAAGTGCTCCGTCAACTGAGCTTGATAAGAATAACATATTACCCGGTATCTGGAATGTTGCCGAAACCTACAAGGGTGACCATATGGCTTTTAACGGTGACCTTATGAGCCCGAATAACATCAGACCTTTCTTCGCAGACTGGATGAATATGATAAATTGCTTATAAGCCTGTATTTATGATAAAAAGGGGGGAAAGATTAAATGCCTTTTGATATTTATTTGATGTATGCTTATTCCGGGTTAATTTGTGCAATTGTTATCGGAATAATCAGAAACAGGGTCAGAACAACAAAGTTTAAGGAAACGATTGATACCTCATTTTGCAAGGTTATGATATTTTTTATATGCTTCTGCCTTGTTGATTCGTTCTGGGGTATTGTCGGCTCTCCGAATACTCCGACCCACCGTGTTTTGTATATTATATCAACATACGGCTTTCACACAATGTCCGCCTGCTCTGCGCTGATGTGCTCATATTATTATGGAAAATATATGAAAGTCAGCGGCAAAGTATATAAAACACTTAAAATAATCAGAACCTGCATTTTTGTTATTCAGATTGGTTTCCTCATTCAGAATATTTTTACAAAGAACGCCTTTTTGATTGATGAAGAAGGAATATATCGTCCGTTTAAGCTTCGATATACTCTTTTTGTGCTTCAGTTCAGTCAATATGCAGCACCGACAATTTATGCAATTTATAAGTTCATTTTATCAATCAATCATAAAGAAAGACATTTATATTCATCTACTCTTTTCTTTATAATGATTCCCGTTTTGTTCGGCGTTCTCCAGATGCTTTATCCTGATGGGCCATTCTATTCAATAGGCTTCCTCGTTACATCAATCAGTATGTACACCTTCAATATTACTTCTCAGAGAGAAGAATATATGGCGGCATATTATGTTTCGCTTGAAAGAGATAAAGCAAGCCGTGAGATTGAAGAGGCACTTAAAAAAGCCGAGGCGGCAAATCAGGCTAAAACAACATTTCTTTCAAATATGTCCCACGATATCAGAACTCCCATTAACGGAATTATGGGTATGGTTTCTATTGCGAAGCAGGAGGAAATGTCACCGAAAGCCGAAAGCTGTCTTGAAAAAATTGACGGAGCATCCCGTCATCTTCTTTCGCTGATAAACGATGTTCTTGATATGAGCCGAATCGAAAGCGGAAAAACAGTTATAGATTTTGAGCCTATCGATATCAGAACTCTGATTGATAATTGCAGCTCTATAATTTACGGCCAGCTTCAAAACCGTGATATTGAATATACGGTAAATTACGAAGGAGTTAAAAACCCAAATTTACTTGTTGATTCTCTTCATCTCAGACAGGTTCTTATTAATATTCTCGGTAACGCCGTTAAGTTTACTCCCGATGGCGGAAAAATAACTTTTGTTACTTCAGAGGTTGAATCCGACGGCGAATATGCAGAGCTGAAATTTGAAATTTCCGATTCAGGTTGCGGAATGAAGCAGGAGTTTATGAGCCATATTTTTGAAGCGTTTTCGCAGGAAAACGGCGGAAGCCGTGCGAACTATAAAGGAACGGGAATAGGTATGGCAATTTCAAAGAACCTTGCGGAGCTTATGGGCGGTACTATTCTTGTTGAAAGTGAAGTTGATAAGGGCAGTACATTTACTGTTTTACTGCCGTTTAAGATTGATAATGTTGAAAGAAAAGTTGAAGTAGAGTCAATAGTATCCGTTAAGGGGCTTAAGGTTCTTCTTGTTGAGGATAATGAGCTTAACGCTGAAATTGCGCTGTCAATACTTGAGGATGAAGGCTTGGAGGTAACTCTTGCGGAAAACGGTAAAATTGCCGTTGAAAAATTTGAAAGCAATCCTCCCGGAACATTTGATATTATTCTTATGGATGTTATGATGCCCGAAATGAACGGCTATGATGCGACAAGGACAATCAGAAGTTTTGAAAGAGAAGATGCCGCTGAAATTCCTATTTTTGCAATGACGGCAAATGCTTTTGATGAGGATAAAAAAGCTGCTCTTGATGCCGGAATGAATGCTCATATTTCAAAGCCGATTGATTTCTCTGTTTTACTAAAAGAAATGGGTAAATTCATAAAGAGATAAAAAATACACGGTATATTTAATTCCGAACAGAAAAGAATATACCGTGTTTGTTTATTTGTTTTCAGAAAATGTTTTTAATGCGGAGCAGACTTTTTTATAGCTTTCTTTACAACTGTTTAACTTACTGTCAAATTCAGGTCCCGGATTTCCGTTTCGTAGCTCCTCTGTTACAGCAGATGCTTTTTCGAATAAGTCTGTAAAACCGAGATTTGCACTTGTTCCTTTTAATGTGTGAGCGGCTCTGAAAGCCGTTTCAATATCGCCTGCCGCAAAGGAATCACAAAGTGTTTTGAGTGAAGGGTCATCGGGAAATTTAAGGGCGAATTTTTCAACTCTTGTGTCAGCAAGAAGTCGGGACATTACACCGTCAAAATCGGCATTTATTAAGGCGTAACATTCTTTAATTGTCATATTATATTCTCCGTTCAGAAAATCATTCCGATAAATTCTTCGGATTCAAGGAACTGTTTAATTTCAGAGGATTCATAGCTTCCGGATTTTTCGTCAAATCTGTGCTTGCAAACACAATCATCTAAAAGGCAGGCTCTGTCAATCATAACCGTTGCGGTATATTTTCCGATTTCCACCTTTTCACCGGGCTTTAATTTTTCTGCAATCTGCGGGTTTATGTAAAACAGGGGACGAACATCTGCTCTGTCCTTATTAACATCATAGCCTGCCGCATAGGCATCACCGTCAATAAAAACATAAGCGGCTTTGTTGGAATATGCGCCCTTTGTTCTGAGCCACCACCAGGCTTGGATGGCGGGGATAAGGGTTTTGTTATCATTAAAATGTTCAAGGGATAAAAGAGTAATATCTTTAATATCTTCCTTAAAAATTTTCATATTATTCACCCTTCGTTTCTTCATAAAGTTTGTTCATTGTAACGGTAAGCTTTTCGGGAGAAATGGGCTTAATAAAATAACCGTAAGCACCGATATCAAGAAATTCCTGAGAAAATTCCGGTGATGAACTGCAAAACATAATCTTAATATTTTTGTTTATTGATAATATCTTTTTTGCGGCTTCAATGCCGGTCATATTATCCATATAAATATCGAGGAAAGCGATTGAATATTCATTAACATCAGTTTTAAGAAACTCTGTTCCGGATTCGAATTCGGTAATTTCAACTTCTTCACCTTTTTCTGAATAAAACATTTCAAGAAAAAGTTTTATGATTACACGGTCGAGAACCTGATCGTCACAAAGAGCAATTTTAACTTTATCCATTTTGCATACCTCGAATTATTTTCTCTTATGCAAATTTTAACAAAACTATTTAAATAAGTCAAATGATTTTTGTAAAAAATTTAACAAAATATTCATATTTTTTACTTACAAATCAAGGCTGATAATATCTTCAAGTGTTTCTCTTTTTACTGCTACATAATCCTTTTTATTATATATCATTATAACAGGCGGTCTTGCAATTCTGTTATAATTTGAAGCCATTGAGTAATGATATGCTCCGGTTGTAAAACAGGCGAGAATATCGTTTCTTTTTACGCTTGACGGCAGTTTTACATTTTCCTGAATAATATCTCCGCTTTCACAGCATTTGCCGACAACGGAGCAAAGCATATCCGTTTCTTCGTTAAGCTTTCCTGCGGCGGCAAGGGTGTATTCCGCGCCGTAAAGAGCGTATCTTATATTATCCGTCATTCCTCCGTCAACAGAAACATAGGTTTTGTAGCCGGGAATCTTTTTAACAGTGCCGACAGAGTAAAGTGTTAAGCCGGAATCCGCAACGATAGCTCTGCCCGGTTCAAAACCGATTGCGGGCATCTCAATTCCGAGCTTCAGACAGTATTCTTTCATAAATTGTGCTATTTCGCCTATTGTTTTGGCAACATCCAAAACGGGTTGATTAGCAGTGTATCTTACACCGAATCCGCCGCCGAGGTCAAGAAAATCAGCCATATAACCGAGCTTGTTTTTTATCTCGGCAACAAATTCGAGCATTATTTTTGCTGTATCAACAAAAACAGGTGATTCAAATAACTCTGAACCGACATGGCAGTGAAAACCTTTCAGAATAAGGTTTTCTTTCTTTAATGCAAGCTTTGTTATTTCCTCCGCCTGTCCTGTTTCAATGGCAGAGCCGAATTTTGAATCAACCTTACCTGTTGCAACCGCTTCAAAGGTGTGAGGGTCAATACCCGGTGTAATTCGCAGAATGATTTTCTGTTTTATGCCGTATTCACCGGCAATTTTGTCAAGGGCATCAAGCTCTTCAATGTTATCAACCACAAAGTGACCGACTTTATTATCAATGGCAAATTTAATATCAGCATCCGTTTTGTTGTTTGAATGGAAATATGCGTTTTCCATTGATAAGCCTGCTTTTACAGCTGTGTATATTTCACCTGTTGAAACAACATCAATAAGCAGATTTTCGGAATCGACTATTTCATATATTCTTTTGAATGAGCAGGCCTTTGAAGCGAAAAGAATTCTGCCTTTTTCTCCGAAATGCTTTTTTATTGCTTCTCTGAAAAGCGAGCACATTTCTCTTATTCTGTTTTCATCCATAACATAGAGGGGAGTGCCGTATTTTTCGGCAAGCTCAAGGGCGTTAACTCCTGCAAATAAAAGCTCGCCCTTTTCGTTTTCGGATATATTTTTACAGATTTTGATTTCTTCTTTCATAGGCGCTCCGTTAAATAATGAAGTTTTCTTTCATAAGCTTAATAAGATTTGCTTCGTGCTCCGGCTCCATAGGCGTAAGAGGCAGGCGGAGAATGTTTTCACCGTAACCCATTGCGGCACAGGCGGCTTTAACAGGTATGGGGTTAACCTCGCAGAAAAGAGCGTTGATAAGCGGGAGCAGACTTAACTGAAGCTCTCTTGAACGGATTATATCACCGTTAAAGAAACATTCACACATTTGATGTGTTTCGTTAGGCATAATATTGGCAAGAACGGAAATACAGCCTTTGCCTCCGATTGACATAATGGGAACATTCTGATCGTCATTACCCGAATAAATATCAAGCTTATCTCCGCAAAGTGCGGCTATTTGAGCAACCTGTGAAAGATTTCCGCTTGCTTCCTTAATTGCAACAATGTTTTCGTGCTCTGCAAGCTTTGCAACTGTTTCAGGCAAAAGGTTACAGCCTGTTCTGCTCGGAACATTGTAAAGTATGCAGGGAATGTTTACAGAATCCGCAATGGCGGTAAAAGAAGCGATAAGACCGTTTTGGGTAGCCTTGTTATAATAAGGAGTAACAAGTAAAAGTGCATCTGCACCTACCTTTTCGGCATATTGGCTTAATTCAATTGCATAGGCTGTGTCATTTGAGCCTGTTCCTGCTATAACGGGAATTTTGCCGTTAATTCTTTCAACGGCAAATTTTATAACCGCCTTGTGCTCTTCATCGGTTAAAGTTGAGCCTTCACCGGTGGTTCCTGCAACAACAACGGCATCAATTCCGTTTTCAACCTGCCAGTCAATAAGCTTGCCGAAATTTTCAAAATCAATTCCGTCCTTGGTGAGGGGTGTAATAATTGCTGATGCGGCTCCTGTAAATACTGTTTTTTTCATTTGCTTTTCCTCCAAAAAATAAGACAGCTAAAACAATAGCTGTCTCTAAAAATAATAAACATTTTCAGGGATAGCTCTCCGCATTTTTATGCGACAACACAATGGATATTTTCCATTATGCCAGCTGAATATCCGCCACAATACCCGCTTCGGCATCTTCACCTTTCCCGTATCGGCTTCGGCAGCCTTTTTTAAGATACGGTACTGATTTAGGATGCACCTCTATCATACATTGAATAATATCATACTACTTTCTGAAAGTCAACATTATTTGTTCATATTTTGTTTGCTAAATTTTATTTAACCCTGTCAACGGAAAAATAATAAAATCCGAGAAAGAATTTAACGATTAAAACTGTATAATATCATTTCAACCGGGTACATTTAATACCCGGTTGATTTTCGATTTATTCAGTTTTCTTCTTCTTTTTTGCTTCCCTGTGTCATTGCAAGGTTTGTATATCCGTCATCAGACTCAAAATCCTTACGCCATAAATCATACATCTTTTTATAGACCTCTTTGTCAATTTTCGGCGTGCCGGATTTACAGGTCGGTAAAAGCCTGTCTCCCGCAACCCTCGGGTCTGTGCAGGCTGTATCATTGCGCCATTTTTCTCTTTCTTCTTTGTTACGGAGATTAGGTATTTCCATAGGGATACCGCCCTTTAAGATTGAACGGTAGGCAAATAGGCCCGGCAGGAACATATCCATTGCTTCATAAACATCAATTGTGTCTGCACTTTCGTCACCGAGAATTTTGCTTACGAAATTATACATTGAGTAATAATCGGAGCCGCCGTGACCGAAAGCTTCACTTTCTTTGTTGTTTTCACCGGGTTTATATGTTTCAATATCGTGGTGAGTATAATCGCCTGAAAAATCGTCTGCGTTTATATAAATTCTGTCAATAAATTCGCCTGCATCTTCACGGCCCGATTCCATCTGACCGTGTGAGCCGTAAACTGTATACCAAACGGAATTTTTATAAAGACCGCCGTGAATACTTTTTACAATTCCTCCGTTTTCGAGCGTTACCATTTCAATACCGAAGGAACCGCATTTTGAACCGATACGGAGTTTTCTTTCGTTCATTGTTCCCTCAAAGCCGATTACGGAAACGGGTCTTAAGCCTGTAATGTGAATAATCGGGCCCATTGAGTGGGTGCAGTAAAATGTTGAATACATATTGTTTCGCCAATGGTCTTCTTCACCGTAGGTTATGCTTGGCCAGATAGGCTCACAATTATGAATGTATTCACCCTCGCCGTATTCAAATTCACCGATTTTTCCCTCTTTATAAAGACGGCGCATTTCATAAGGTGCCGGCATATAGCAATAGTTTTCTCCGTAAGCGTATACCTTGCCTGTTTCTTCAACTGTTTCAATAAGCTCAACAGCCTCTTTCATAGTCTGGCAGGGGAGCACCTCGGAAAATACGTGCTTACCGGCTTTCATTGCTTTAATTGCAAAGGGTGCGTGCTCTGTTGCATAGTTTGCAAGCACAACCGCATCCATATCATGCTTAATAAAATCTTCAAAGTTTGTGTAATAAGCAATATTCGGGTCATTAAGGGCTGCCTTTTGCTTTTCAAGGCCCTCTACCCATTTATCGCAGATTGCAACAAGCTCCGCATTATCTGCATTGTGGCAGTAATTTATCATACTTGTGCCACGGAATGCGCCCATAACACCGATTTTTACTTTTTTCATTTTTATGCTCCTTTTATTTCAAGTATTTTTCAGCACATTCAAAAAACAGCTTCATTATTTTTGATAAGTAGTCTTTGTTATCACATTCATGATTTGCTCCGGGAAAGGAAATAAATGTATGTTCAATATTGAACTCGTTTAGCTTTTTGTGAAGGTCAACGGAGTTTTGATAGGGAACAATATCATCAATTTCACCGTGACCGAAAACGGTCGGAACAGTATTTTCATCAACAAAATTTACAGGTGAATATTCTTTAAGCTTTTCTCTTGCTTTATCAAAATTATTTAAGTCGATTTTATAACCGATACCGTTGCTTATAATATTTGTAAAATATTCAATTTAATTGATTCAAGTGCCGATGTAATATCATCACATACATCGTTAAAGGTAACACTTTCCGAAACATAGCGGTAATTTATACAGGCGGCGGCAAGCGAATATTCTTCGCTTAATTTGAAAAGACTTTTTGTGTATTCATCCTTTGAGGATTGTACCCAGCCTCCGCCGTGAATACAAAGCACCAAACCGATTTTTCCTTTAACATTTTTCGGAAAAACAAGGTCATATTTTTGCCTTTCGTTTTTCTCTTTTGTATAGTATTCATCAAGAAAAATATTATTATCAGATAAATGTGCCTTATAACCGGAGGATATTGCTTTTACCGTTTCTTTCAGCTTCATATTTTTTTCCGTGATTTTTTGAATATTATAATCCCTTATAATATTGTTGTCAATCTGTTTGACTTTTTTACCTGTAAAGTTGTATAATGTCAAAAGACAAATTTATATGAAACTATTTTGAGCTTTTTATCATGGTGATATTAATGATAAATTATAGAAAAAACCTGTTCAAAATATTATCAACTGTATTTATCTTTTTATTTGTTTTATCTCCATTTTGCCTTTCAGCCTCTGCCGAAGATGATGCTGAAGAGCTTAAGGGCGAATTTTCATCCTTATCCGAGCTTAAAGGAAAAAGATTCGGCTTTGTAGTCGGCTCAATCTTTGAAGATGTTGTCAAGTCATATAAAATCAGTTTTACAATTTAATTTTTTAATTGAGGAGATTATTATGAAAAAAGCATTTTCAATTTTACTTGCGGTTATTCTTGCTGTTTGCGTTATGCCTCTCGGTGTTTTTGCAGAAACCGATTATGACGGTAAGCTTAATGTTGTTAACTATAATGTTGACGGCTTGCCTGTTCCGAGCTTTATTTCAAGCACCGGTAAAAATCCGATTGAAACCACAAAAGAAATCGGCAACAGAATCGGTGAAATGAAGCCTGATATTCTCGGCGTACAGGAGGATTTTGAATTTCATTCTATGCTTAAAAAACGCCTCGGAATGACAGATTGCACCTATTCAAACGGCGGAACGGGAACAGGCTCCGGCTGTAATATCTTTTCTTCAAGAGAGCTGTTCAATGTCGGCAGAGAAGCCTGGACTGATGCATACGGCGTTTTTGATGCAGGCTCTGATGAGCTGACACCCAAGGGCATTGTTTATGCTACCGTTGATTTGGGTGAAGGCGCTTATGTTGATATTTATGACTGTCATATTGATGCTTACAGCGACCCCGGCTCGGAGCTTGCAAAGAAATGTGAATACTTACAGCTAATGCACCTTATTAATACACATTCCGGCACTAATCACGCCGTTATTGTTATGGGTGATATGAACGCTTATTTCAGCGAAGCTGCCGGTAAATTTATGAAGAATGTTTTTGTAGAAGAAAACGGCTTTAAGGAAGCTTGGGTTGAAGCGAATATCGGCGGCGATTACGATACTGATAAATACGCCGAAAAATTCGGTTATATAGGCCACTGGGGTAACTGGGATTCAGCCGAAAAGATTTTTTACCGCAGCAGTGAAGCGGTTAAGCTTGATGTTGATACCTGCGAATATGTCAATCTTAAATATGACGGTGATAAAAATCTTTCTGACCATGCGGCACAAATTGCGGTTCTGAATTATAAAATCAACACAGAGGCTTGTAAAACAGAAGAATTAAGTGAAAACAGATTTAATCCTGTTAAGTTTGTTTTTGATTTTGTAATCAGACTTTCCAAAACCGTTTGGATTGCATTGAAGGCGCTTCCCGGTCTTATTACGGGTGAAACTAAAATCTTATTCTTAAAGTAATCATAAAAAACGAGCAGTTCGGTTTGAATTGCTCGTTTTCCGATTTGTTATTCGATTTTAACCTATCCAGGTCATTATTTCGTCAAGATTTGAAAAATCGCCTGTAATTGCATCCGCTCCGGCGTTTATCAGTCTTGTCCTTTTAACCGGGTTAATTCCGTAAAGATTTTGTTCATCGGTTGCCGCTCCGAGTGTATATGCACCGCATTCAACTCCGAGGGCTATTTCAACCTTTCCGTCACCGACAAGAAGAAGCTCCTCACCCATTAAGCCTTTTTCTTCAAGAATCATTCTGATAACCGCTTCCTTTGAACAGGCGGCAAGGTGCTCCGGCGCTCCCTTGATAAGTGTGAAATATTTATCTGCTCCGAGTGCATTTGCTTCCTTTAACACATCACAGTGGTCTGTTCCGCTTGCAAGATATAATTCGATTCCTTTTTCCTTTAATGCGGATATAAATTCTATACAACCGCCTACGAGATAATTTTCCGCCTTTGCTTCTCCGCTGTTGAGCTTTGCAATTCTGTCTTTAATTTGAAGCATAAGTCTGCGGTTATATTCGGCTTTATACCACCATTCGTCCCTTTCGGGTACTCCTCTGCCTTCTTTTTCAACTCTGTCCCTGAGCCATTGCATCTGATAAACGGTTTGTATGCCTGTGGACTGGTCAATATAATCGTCAATCTCTTTGCAAAGTTCTTCACTTGCTTCGTCTGCCGGCTTGCCTGTAATCATTTCAAGCATCAGGGGACGCATTACCTTTTCCCAGCCGCAGCGAAGAGTGGAAAATGTGCCGTCAAAATCAAAAACAGCCGCCTTTATTGTTCCGTGAGGGATATGGTCTTTTTTTATTATTTCAAGTTTATTGTTCATTTGCCTGTATTCTCCGAATATTTTTCTTTTATTTCTCTTTGCGATGCTGTACCTGTTGTTCCGATTTTTTTAACGGTAACGCCGGAAGCAAGGTTTGCATAGGCTACGGCATCCTGTCCCTTTACTCCTGTTGCATAAGCACAGGCAAAGGCTGACATAAATGTATCGCCGGCACCGACTATATCAACGGGAGGCTCTGCCTTGACGGTGGGGGCAAGATATGCACCGCTTTCGTCACACCACAGTGAGCCGATTGCTCCGAGGGTAACGATAACGGGTCTGTTGTTTTTCTTTTGCAAATCTATACCTATCTGAATAAGCTCATCAACAGATAAATCAAGGCCTTTAATATCTCTTCCGATAAGCATTGCCGCTTCAACCTCGTTCGGCTTAACGATTACATTTTCGTAAAGCTCCGCTCTGTCCCTTGAATCAACAACAACGGGAATGTTTTTTGCAATTTCCGATATTCTGCTTCTTACCTTCGGCGTAATAATTCCGTTTGCCATCTGGTCGGAAACAACAAGAATATCGGCATCCTTAACCGCTGAATTTAAAGCCTCAATAAGCCTTTCTTCGTCATTGCCGTTTAACGGCTCTCTGTTTTCAAAATCAAGCCTCGGGTCTTCATAAATAACATCCGAAATACCCATACGCATCGGCTTGCAATAACAGTTTGTTATGAAGCTTTCACTTTTAAGAATGTAACTTGTATCAAAACCGTTATCGCCGAAAAACTTTTCAAGCATAAATCCACGCCAGTCATTGCCTATGATTGAAACGGGTGTTAATTTGCCGATATCAAGCGCTTTGATGTTATTTATAACATTTCCGCCGCCGCCCGGGGTTGCAACCTCTTTAACAACAGGCAGGGGATAGTGGGGAGTTTCTCTTGATAGCTCGCTTAATTTCATATCGGCATAAAGGTAAAAATCAAGGCAGATATCTCCGATTGTGCACACCTTAACATTTTTAAGCTTTGCAGATATTTCATTAAGTGTTTCAATGCTTAAAAAAACATTGTTTGTCATTTTATTTTCTCCTGTTCTTTCCCTTTAATCAGTCAACCTTTAAGCAGGCATAAAGTGAGGGGATTGTTTCTTCATGATGACCGTAAATGTATAATCCTGTTCCTCCCTGTGAGGTGGGGCGGTTGATTATATTCTTTCTCGGTCTGTAATAATAATCGTATTTATCGTGGCTTATATCGGATTTATAATCGCCGAGAGGGATAATATCAAAGTTTGCAGTTGTTATGTTTGCGGTGGGGTTACCCTGATTTCTTGCTATTGAAAGCGCTTTAAGAAATACCTCTGCACCGGAAACTGCAGAACCTATATTCATATGAACACCGCCGTCAAGCTTTGAAATTGATTTAGTGAAATATCCGAAATCAATGCCGCTGACTTTACCCTTTGCGGCAAAATCGGCATAGGGGTGCTGGTCGATAATATCCGTTCCTATTGTTACATGGTAAGTGACGGGAACGCCCATTTCCCAGCCTCTGTAAAATACACAGTCATTAAGATTCGGGAATTTTGATTTGTTTTTATTGACATAATCATAGAGCGCTTGGCCGTAGCCTAAATCGTTTTCGGCACCGTTTCGGATTGCCTCGTTCATCCAGCGGCCTGTTTCTTCCCACATTCCGAAGCTTCCGTCCTCAATGGCGGTAGGAACATGCTCACTCGTTCCGCCGAGATACGCAAGCTCAAAATCGTGAATTGAGCCGGCACCGTTAGAAGCAAGGTGAGTGATATATCCGTTTTCCATAAGCCAGATGAGGTATCTTGAAAGACCGCATTTAATTACATGAGCACCGTAAAAGCAAGTGATTGTTTTACCGTTTTCTTTAGCCTGTTTGAGTTTATCAACAAGAATTGTAAATTCCGGGCTTTGAAAAAGGTTGTCATCCTGCGCACCGGGAGTTCTTAAATTGTCAATTCTCACAAGATTATATCTGTCCTTTGCGGAATAGGTTTTTGTTTTTGTAAAGTCGATTGTTTCAGGCATAAACATAGCCATACCTCCGTAGAAAATATTAAATGTATTATATAATTAATTTTCATTAAATTCAATCGTTTTGTGCAAATAATTAACTTGACTTTTATTTGCTTTTTTAGTAAAATGAAACAGCAAATATTGATAATAGGGTATTTTTGTTTTATGCAAAAATCGGAGTAAATATGAAACAGACTAAAATCAATAAAAAGAAAATAATTATTCCTGTTGTTGTTATTGTTCTGGTTGCCGCAGCGGCTTGCACATTTTTCTTTATGAGAAATAAAGAACCCGATAATAATCAGCCCTCCGAAACGCTTCCGTCCGAATATATTGCACAGGGTGAAATGCTTGCGGGCTCCGAGGGCGGAATAAAAGTTTCTCCTTTATTTTCATATACAGGAGAGTATGTTGAAGATAACAGCAATGAAAATGTTGAAAATGTTATAGCGGTTAAGCTCATTAACAGTTCCGAAAAAGACTATGAGTATGTTGAGTTTACCGTTAAAACCGATTCGGGTGAGCACAAATTTACTGCTTCCACAGTTTTGCACGGTAAAACTGTTACCGTTCTTTGCAGGGATAAATTCAGCGAAGATGAAAAAATCGAATCCGTTTCGGTTGAAACCGCTTCAACTTATATAAATGAGCCGTCACTTCATAAGGATGTTTTCAAGATTTCTATGGGTGACGGAACGGCAACCATTCTTAATAATACCGATAAAGATGTCAATAATTTGATTGTTTACTATAAGCAAACAGATGAAAACGGATATTTCGGCGGAATTACTTACAGAAAACTTATCGGAACTCTTGAAGCAGGTAAAATGTATCAGATTCCTTCAGAACATATAGATGAGGTTGTTAATATAAATTATAATGACTAAATTTTATAACATCGGCGGTCTTAATTTCCGTTTTGATTCCGAAAGAAATATAGATGACAGTTCATTATACGGCGAGTTTTATTCGGAAAAATCAGATAATGATATTTCTGTTAAGGTTATTGAGGGTGAATTGCCTGAAATAAACGACGGCAGATACGCCTCCTATGAGGAGTCGAACGGTAGAAGGGTTTTTGCCTGCCGCAGAGAAATTGAAAAAAATAAATTTGAGCTTTTTATTGATTACCCCAAGGGTATATGGGATTCAATGCTGTTTTTCGGATTCTACCTGCCGGGTGTTTTGGTTGAAAATAACAGAATCTTGCTTCATTGCTCCTATATTATTGTTGACGGAGAAGCGATTTTGTTTTCCGGCAATAAACAGGTCGGTAAATCAACACAGGCTTCACTTTGGGAAAAATACAGAAATGCAAAGGTTGTTAACGGTGACAGAGCTGTTGTTTATGTTGAAAACGGTGTTATGTATGCCGCCGGAACTCCGTTTTGCGGCTCTTCAAATATTGCGCTGAATATTACAGCACCTGTCAGGGCTGTTGTTTTTCCTGCACAGTCGGTTAAAAATGAGGTTGCTGAAATTAAAGAAAAAAGCACATCTCTTTTACTGCTGATGAATCAGTTTACATTTGATAAAAATCAATATTTATCTGCCTTTGATATTGCAAAAAAAATTACCGATACCGTTCCTTTTTATCATCTTGATTGCAGAATTGATGAGGGTGCTGTTGAGGCTTTGGAAAGTGTATTATGGAAAAAGAAGTAAATTTGAAACAATTTGATACTGAGCCTTATGTTATCAGGCATCTTCACGCACTCGGCAGGGCAAAGGGTGTAAGTGTTTCAACTACTTTTGAGATTACATCCCGTTGTAATTTCAGCTGTAAAATGTGCTATGTACACTCCTGCAAATGCAACAGTGCGGAGGGTGAGCTTACTGCCGATGAATGGATTGAGCTCGGCAGACAGGCTAAGGATTCCGGAGTTATGTTTTTGCTTATCACCGGCGGAGAGCCTCTGCTCAGGGATGATTTTTGTAAGATTTATGAAGAAATCTACAAAATGGGCTTTATCATTTCCTTGAATACTAATCTTTCACTGCTTAATGAGAAGCATATTGAAACTCTTGTAAAGCATCCGCCAAACAGAATAAATGTTTCTCTTTACGGAACATCAAATGAAACTTATGAAAACCTTTGCGGTGTTCCCGCTTTTGAAACAGTTGACAGAAACATAAAAAAGCTTAAATCACTCGGCTTACCCTTAAAAATAAATGTTTCAATTACCGATATAAATTGCGGCGATTTTGAAAATATTTTTAATTACTGCAAAGAAAACGAAATTCATATCAAGGCTTCATCATATATGTTCCCTGCAAGCAGAATTTCAAGAGATACAGCAAGACTTTCACCTGACGGTGCGGCAAAATTAAGAACGATATATGACCGCCTTGAGCTTGACAGAGAAACATTTCTTGACAGAGCGGAAAGAATAGAAAAAGGAATAGAATATGTTGATTCTCTGAGCTGTGATGACGCAGATGTTGAGGGTAACGGAATAAAATGCCGGGCAGGCAGCTCCGCTTCGTGGATTGATAAAAGCGGAAATATGTCTTTTTGCGGTATGATTCCTGCAGATAAAGAAAACAGTGTTTTGAAGCTCGGTTTTCAAAACTGCTTTAATAATGTTAAAAAAACTGCTTCGGCAGTTGTTTTGCCGGCTAAATGCACTAATTGCCGTTACAGATATCTTTGCAATATCTGTGCCGCATCCTGCTTCTGTGAAACAGGCGGCTTTTCCGAGGTACCCGATTATCTTTGTAAAATGTGTGAAAGCACGGCAAAATATTTTAAGCAGTTCGCCGCTGAAATGAAGGGATGATATTATGAATATTAAACTGAAATTTGTTCCCCGTAACGCATTTGATGAATATTATCTCGTTCCCATTGATGAATCTGCCGCTAAATTTAACGGCCTTATTCAGATTAACGAGGTCAGTTCCTATATTTTTGAGTGTCTGCCCGAATGCGAAACGGAAGATGATATTGTTGATAAGGTACTTGAAGAGTATGATATTGACAGAGAAACCGCTCAAAAAGATATTTCTGACTTTCTGAATATTCTTCGTGAGAATGATATTATAGACTAAAGGATATTTTGCTATGCTTGATTTGCATTGCCATATTGCTTACGGCCTTGATGACGGAGCTGAAAGTCTTGATATGGCAGTTGAGATGGCTGTTCTCGCCTATGAATCCGGCTCGGAGGGAATAGTTGCAACGCCTCACTGTAATATTGAAGGGTCATATCAAAACTATTGGAGCAATGATATACTCGAAAGAATAAAAATATTAAGACAGGCTGTTAATGAAATTGGTGTCAGAATTAAAATTTTCTGCGGTCAGGAGATTTTCTGTACACCCGATGTTCCGGATTTGCTTAAAAGCGGACGGCTTATAACTCTTAATAATACCAAATACCCCCTTGTTGAATTCGGCTTTAACGAACATTCCTCTTATGTTTATCCGATGCTTGAAAAGCTTGTTTCCCTCGGATATACTCCTGTGGTTGCTCACCCGGAAAGATATTTGTTTGTTTCCGAAGAAATTGATGCTGCCAAGAGAATGAAAGATATCGGCTGTCTTCTTCAGGTGAATAAGGGGAGTATCTTAAAAAAATTCGGTTCTATTCCTTATTTCAACAGTAAAAATATTCTTTCAGACGGTCTTGCTGATATTGTTGCAAGCGATGCTCACAGCCATTATTCAAGAACGCCTGTTCTTGCGGATGCCTATGAATATGTCAGTGAATTTTTTTCGCCTGATTATTCGCATCTTTTATTTGAAAAAAATCCCGCTTTGATTTTACAGAATAAAGCTACACTCACTTATTAGGAGAAATCTGCTATGTTAATGAGGATAATGAGAATTTCGGTTGCGGTTTTAACTGCGGTTGTTACTCTTACATTTTTTGTTGTCTTTATCACCACAAATATTACCAAAGACAGAACGATTCCGGTTTTTACCATTGATGAAGAAGAATGTCAGGTGAGTGTTAAGGCATCCAGAAAAGAGCTGCTTAAGGGTGTTACGGCATATGACGAAAAAGACGGTGACATTACCGACAGAGTCCTTATTGAGTCTATATCAAAATTTCTCGATAAGGAAAAACGCAAGTGTAAAATCACTTATGTTGTAGCAGATAATGATGACCACATTGTTACTGCCGACAGAGTTATTGAATATATTGATTATACTCCGCCTAAATTTACAATGAATAAATCACTTGTTTTTTCAATTTATGACGGTGTTAAGGTTACAGGCATTATCGGTGCCGAGGATTGTATTGACGGCGATATTTCACAGAATGTTATTATTTATTCACCCGATTTTGAGGATGATAAAGAGGGTGAATATACAATGCAGGCAACTGTTACAAATTCAAAGGGTGATACATCTGATATTGTTTTACCGGTTCTTGTTGAAAGGCTTTCAAGGTCTGCCTCTGAAATAGTTCTCTCGGATTATCTCATTTATGTTAAAAAAGGAACAACGCCCAAGTGGTCAACCTTCATAAAAAAGACGATTGACTCAACCGGTATTGAGGCTGATGTTGATGTAACAATCAAAACCGATTATTCCGCAAATAAGCCCGGAACATATATGGTTCATTATTATCTTACGGATTCCTACGGACATACAGGTCATTCAGTTCTTGTTGCTATTGTTCAGGAGTGAGGTAGCTTATGTTTGATAAAAAATTTAATTTTGAATGGCACAGTATGTTAAGAGACCTGGTCAAAAATGCCTGGGTCATAGTTTGTGCTGTCTTGATAGGTCTTATGGGCTCATATATTGCCCGCCACAGTTTTTATTCTCCTGTATATACAAGCCATGCCACCTTGATTATTAACAGTGCACAGGGCAAGACGAATGCTTACGCTTCACTTGCCGCTTCTTCTGAAATTGCAAATATTTACACTGAAGTTTTTGTTCAGAAATCTATGAAGCAAAAGGTATGTGAATACCTTGAAATGGATGAATTTGACGGCGAAATCAAAGCTTTTGTTAACGAAAATACCAACATTATGGAGCTTTCCGTTACCGCCTCAAATTCAGATGTATCTTATAAAGAGCTGTGCGGTATTTTAACTGTTTATCCTTTGCTGACTAATAATCTTTTCAATAACGGTGCTGTTACGATTCTGAAAATGCCTGCAGTTCCCAAGAGCCCGTCAAACTCAATGACGACCTATAATGCGATTCTCATTTCGCTTGTTGCAATTGCACTTTCGTCTGCTCTTATTCTTGCTCTTTCCGCTTTAAGAGAAACGGTTAAGGATGAAAAGGGCTTCCGCAGTATGATTGATTCTAATTTGCTCGGCGTTATTCCTCACGAGAATAAGCACGATAAAATACGAAACACCATAAAAGGAAAGAAGCACGGTATTTTGCTTTATGAGAGTGTTCAGACAAGCCTTAAATTTACCGAAAACTATAATCGAATAGCATCAAAACTTGAATTCATTAAGAAAACGGAGGGCAAAAAGGTTTTCGCTTTTACCAGCGTTGCCGAAAACGAAGGAAAATCGACCTCAGCCGCCAATGTTGCAATATCTCTTGCAATGAAAGGCAATACGGTCGTTCTTGTTGACCTTGACGGTAAAAAGCCTGCACTTTATAAGCTTTTTGAAGAAAAATATTCTCCCGAATCCGAGTTCGGTGAATTCCTTGCCGGTAATTTATCTGCAGAGGAATATAAGCTTCGCAGATATAAAAAATCAAAGCTGTTCCTTGCTTTAAGCACCAAGGTGTATAAGGACTATCCGAAATGGGTTGAAAACGGAACTATTGCAAGGGCACTTGATTCCATAAAGAAATCTGTTGATTTTGTTATTGTTGATTCTGCGCCCGTTTCCGTTGACAGCTCCGTTACAGGTATAACTAAAATTTGTGACAGCGTTGTTCTTGTGGTCAGAACAGACAGCGTTCATGCACCTGTAATTAACGATACAATTCTTACCCTTAAAAATACCGGTGCTGAGGTTGCAGGCTGTATTCTCAATGATGAATATACTGAGTTTTCGCTCTTCGGTCAGTTCGGAACTGATGAAGCGGGTTATGCCTATTACAGCAAGCACGGTAAATACGGCAAATACGGCATTTATCATCACTACGGTATTAAATCCATATTTGACAGAAACCGCAGTGACGGTTACGGAAAATACGGCAGCTACAGTAAATATTCAAAGTACGGTCGTTACGGTAAATACGGCAAGTACGGTCATTACGGTAAGTATGACAATAAGTATGATAAGTATTCAAAGTATGATATGTACGGAAAATACGGTCATTACGGTAAATACGGAAAATACAGTAATCCCGGTGAATTGGAAGAGGTTAATATTGACCCTTCCGAAATTCCCGTATTCGATATAAAAAATAATGATGACGGAGGTAAGGCATAATGGCAAACGAAAACGAAATTGTGACCGATGCTCCTGTTAAAGAAAAGTTCAGATTTTCTCCCGTCCTTATTTCCGACCTTTGGAAGGGCTTTTTGAAATTCTGGTGGGTTGCGCTTGCGTTGAGCGTTCTGTTTTGCTCACTTATGTTTATTAAGAGCAAGTTTAATTTCAGACCTCAATATACTGTTTCCGCAACCTTTACGGTTAATACCGAAACGCTTTCTCTGAACGGCGAGGGTATTCCGTCATATTCCTATGTATATGATAATGCAACGGCTACACAGCTTGCAGATACATTCCCTTATATTCTTTCGAGTAATATTCTCACGGAAGCTATTTGCCACGAATTGCAGATTGATTATGTGCCTGTTTCTCTTTCTGCAAAGGCTGTTTCAACAACAAATATGTTTGTTTTAACTGCTGTTGGCAGTGACCCGGATATGACATATAATGTTTTGAAATCGGCAATGAATAATTATCCCACAGCCGCAAAATATCTTGTCGGTAATGTAAGGTTATCTCCGATTACAGAGCCTGAATATCCTGAGGAGCCTTCAAACAAATTCTCTTATAAAACGGCTTTGGAGGGCTTCGGCTTAGGCTTTATTCTCGGCGCATTGTGGATATTTATTTATGCTACCTACAGAAAGACAGTCAAAACAAAGTCTGATGTTATTGAAAAACTCAAGCTTACCGTTCTGGGCTCTCTTCCCGAGGTTAAATTCAAAATGTACCGTGAACAGAAAATCGACACCCGTGTTATTATTTCAAACGATAAGGTTGGCTCCGGCTTCAGAGAGTCAGTTCGTATATTCAGAAACAGCTTTCTTCATCTTATTAACGATGACCAAAAGGTTATTATGGTTACCAGTACAGCACCCGGTGAGGGTAAATCAACCTGTGCGGCTAATATTGCTTTAACATTAAAAGATACTGCTAAAAAGGTTTTGATTATTGACGGTGACCTCCGTAATCCAAGTGTCGGTAAGCTGCTTGATGATTCTGTCAGAGCAGCCGAGGAATCCGGTGAAGAAGAAAAGCAGGAAGAAAAGAAGCCCGAAGAAATTGAAGATAATGGCCCTGATTATTATATTACGGAGCTTGAAAATCTCGGTATTTCCTATCTTCATTTTAATCAGAAAAGTATTCATTACTGGAAGATAATGAATGTTGATTATCTCAAACAGCTTTTTGATTCACTTCGTGACAGCTACGATTATATTATCGTTGATACACCTCCGTGCGGACTGCTTTCCGATACAATGGTTATTGCACAGGCAAGTGACTGCATTATTTATGTTATTCTCCAGGATACAGTTCGCCTGAATAAAATTTCACGAAGCCTTGATGTTTTGCTTACCGTTGATGCTCCTGTCTTGGGTGCGGTTGTAAACGGCGCCCGTTCAGGTCTTGCCGGTTACGGTGATGATTACGGCTACGGTTACAGCAATTATGACAGATACAAGAGCTATGCCCGTTACGGATACGGTGAAAGTGCGGAAACTGCTGAAGAGGCATCGGCATCCGATTCGGATAATAAATAATTCTATGAATAATTATTTTAGAATTTAAGGGGAAATAATAATGTCAAAGTATTTCGGAACTGATGGCTTCAGGGGAGAAGCAAATGTTGATTTGACTGCCGAGCACGCTTTTAAGGTCGGTAGATTTATAGGCTGGTATTATAATGATTTGAGAAAAAAATCCGGCGATGATGAAAAGGCAAGTATTGTTATCGGTAAGGATACCCGCCGTTCATCATATATGTTTGAGTATGCTCTTTCAGCAGGCATAACCTCATCCGGCTGTGATGCTTATCTTCTTCATGTTACAACAACTCCGTCCGTTGCTTATATTACCAAAACAGACGGCTTTGACTGCGGTATTATGATTACTGCAAGTCATAATCCTTATTATGATAACGGAATTAAGCTTCTTAACCGTAACGGTGAGAAGATGGAAGATGAAGTTATTGAGCTTGTCGAAAGATATATTGACGGTGAAATTGATATTGATTTTGCAACAAAAAAAGAAATCGGCAGAACCGTTGACCATGTTGCCGGCAGAAACAGATATTTAGGTTATCTTATTTCTCTCGGAATGTATTCCTTCAAGGGTAAAAAAATCGGTCTTGATTGCTCTAACGGCAGCACCTGGAATATGGCAAAGGTTGTTTTTGATGCTATGGGTGCACAGACTTTTGTAATTAACAATTCACCGGACGGATATAATGTTAATGAAAATGCCGGTTCAACTCATATTGAGGTTTTGCAGAAATATGTTGTTGAAAACGGTCTTGATGTCGGCTTTGCCTATGACGGCGATGCTGACAGATGCCTTTGTGTTGATGAAAAAGGCAATATATTAACAGGCGACCATATCCTCTATGTCTATGCTAAATATATGAAAGAGAAAGGCACTCTTCATAATGATACGGTTGTAACAACCGTTATGTCAAATTTCGGCTTGTATAAAGCCTTTGATAATCTCGGTATCAAATATGTAAAAACTGCTGTCGGCGATAAATATGTTTATGAAGAAATTGCAAAGAACGGTTATCTTCTCGGCGGCGAGCAGTCAGGTCATATAATCTTTTCAAAGTATGCGACAACCGGTGACGGTATTTTAACAAGCCTGAAAATGATGCAGGTTATGATGTCGAGAAAAGTTCCTATGAGTAAGCTTACAGAGGGCTTCAGCTTTTATCCGCAGGTGCTTAAAAATATAAGAGTTGAAGATAAGGATGTTGCCCTCGCAAAGCCGAATGTTGTTAAAGCTGTAAAAGATGCGGAAGAAAAACTCGGTGATACAGGCAGAATCCTTGTCAGAAAATCCGGCACGGAGCCTTTAATCCGTGTTATGGTTGAGTGTGAAGATGAAAAGCTTTGCGAAGAGCTTGTTGATGCGGTTATTAAAGAACTCAAAAAATGAGGAATAAAATGGAATTTGAAGAATTAAAAACAAAATCACTTTTCCCCGATTTATCACATACAATTTCTGCAGATTTTCTTTCTGAATTTGAATATCCCTGGGATGCTTTAAGTGAGCTTAAAGATTTTGTAATCAAAAAGGGTAAATCGCTTTCTGAAGATGAATATACAGAAATTTGTGAAAATGTATGGATTGGTAAAGAGGTTTCTGTTGCTTCAACCGCAACTTTGAACGGTCCTGCAATTATCGGCAGTAATACGGAAATAAGACCCGGAGCTTTTTTGAGAGGCTCGATTATTGTCGGCGAGGGATGTGTAATCGGCAATTCTACAGAATTAAAGAATTGTATAATTTTTGACAGCGTTCAGGTTCCTCATTTTAATTATGTAGGCGATTCAATTCTCGGTTATAAATCCCATATGGGTGCAGGCTCTGTTACCTCAAATGTTAAAAGTGATAAAACTCTTGTTTCAATAAATATTAACGGAAATAAATTTGAAACAGGCAGAAAAAAACTCGGTGCGATTTTAAGCAGCAATGTTGAGGTCGGTTGCAACAGTGTTTTGAATCCCGGTACCGTTATCGGTGCAAACTCAAATGTTTATCCTCTTTCCTCCGTAAGAGGTTTTGTTCCTGCAAATTCAATTTATAAGGCCGGAAGGGGAGTTTCTCCCAAAAAATAATATGTTACATTTTATTTATTGTTTGCCGCTTAATTTTGTAGTCTTATTTATTATTTCTGTTTTTTTTATTTATCCTTTAATAATGCTTTTGTTTTCCGGTAAAGAATTCAGAATTAATAAATTAATTAACGGAATATTTTTCGCTGTTTCTTTTCTCGGAATAATAAGCGTTACTCTATTAAGAACGAATTATAATTCGGTTGATTTAATTTATCCTGTTCCTTTTGATACTTTAATAAGGGCGAGGGGACAGATTGAATTATACCGAGAGCTTTTAATGAATACGCTTTTATTTTTTCCGTTCGGTTTATCTCTGCCTTATATTCTTTCCGAAAAAAAATCAGCCACATCAAAATGGATAACGGCTTTTTTAAGCGGATTTTCGCTGTCGCTTTTTATTGAAGCATTTCAGTTTTTGTTCGGCTGCGGTATATGTGAGGCTGATGATGTAATCTGTAATTCTCTCGGTACTTTTATCGGAGCAACTTCATTTTTAGTATTCAGTTTTATTCATAAGAAAATCATTAAAAGAATAAAAGAAAAAGATAATCAGTTTGATAAAACAAATGATGCACTTCTGGAGCTGATTTCTTCGTATATCTGCAAAAGAGAATTCAGCTTCAATTTTGAAAGCGTTAATTTTAACCGTCTGCTTGATAAAAGTCTTAATCACAAATTAACACCTATGGTTTCATCAAAACTGTTAAAAATGGACAGCATAACTATTGACAAGGCGGAAATAAAAAATCTTGTTCTTTCCCAGGTTGTTGACCAGACAAAGAAAACTGAAAAGTTTATTAAAACATATAAAGCTTTACTTGATGCCGGCATTAAGCCTGTGTGCGTTAAGGGAATTATTTGCCGCAGCTTGTATCCTGACTTTGATTTAAGACTTTCATCTGACGAGGATATTGTTGTATCGTATGATGAATTTGATAAATGCCGTGAAATACTTGTTTCCAACGGCTTTATGCTGAAAAATAACGGTGATAATACAGTTTTATCATATTCCGAAAAAGAAACAGGCTGTTTAATCGAGCTTCATCATTCTTTGTTTTCGACAGATAACAGTGTTTATGAGAAATTTTTGTCATCCATAGGCGATATTTTTGAAGATACTTATACATATAATATTTTCGGCGTTGATTTTATTGCGCCTGATAGAAATAAACATCTGTTATTTTTAATTTTGCACGCATTCAAGCATTTTTTACATTCAGGCGTAGGTATAAGACAGATTATTGATATTTCCGTCTTTGCCGAAAGCTTTGAGCCTGACTGGAATTATATTTTTTCTTCCTGTAAAGAGCTTAATATTGATGAATGGTTAAGCGCTGTTATTCTTATCAGTGAAAAATATTTCGGATTAAATACAGTTGCTGTTGAAAAAAAGACAAATCTTTTTAACAAAAACGCAGATTATTCGTTTTTGCTTGAAGATATTATGAACGGTGCTATATACGGCTCAAAAAATCCCGATGATTTACACGCAAACGCTTCAATTTTCAATAAATATTCCGGGGCATTGATTACAGATAAGAATAAAAATACAAAAATGCATTTATTCTTTGTATCAAAATCAAAATTGGTTGTTAATTATCCTTATGTGAATAAACATCCTTTTTTGATTAATGTTGCAAGAATACATAGAGCTTTTGATTATTTGAAATCAAATCCCGATATTTCGGCAACTGTTGAGGCGGAAAAATCAAGAATTTTTTTATTAAAAAAGTATAAAGTATTGTAATTTTGGAAAAATAAGCGTATAATATAATTTAAATAAATATAGACAAGAGGGGATTCATATGAAAAAGTTTACAAAAATTTGCCTTGTATGTATTCTTATCGCAACCGTTTTATCTGCATTTTGCGTTCTTTCCGTTGCAAAGGACAGCCCCGAAGCAACGACAAAGTATTCTACTATTGATAACGATGCAGATAACTCTACTAACACAAAGTATTACAGCAGACGCTCTTATCCCACCCACAGCCACATTTATATAAAGTCAACAACAAAAAAGGGCGAGGATGTTTCTCACTATACAAAGCCTCCTAAAATTAATCAGACAACAATGATTAACGGTGAACCCTATGTTACCGACAAATACGGCAATATTTTAGGTGAAGCTGATAAGTTTGCTACTGATTCCGAGGGCAGAATCGTTACAAAAGGACCTTTAGTTAATAACACTACCGTAATTAACGGTGAAATCTATGTTACTGATAACAAGGGTAATGTAATCGGTAAAAAGAGCGAATTTGCAACAGATAAGGACGGATATTATATTATTAATCCTGCTGATGTTTCATCAGACAAATCTGATAAGTCACCTTCAACGGGTTCAAAGAATTCATTGGGAATTATATTCTTTACTGTTTCCATGATGTGCGTTGCCGCAGGTGCAGTAATCTGTGACAAAAAGAAGAAAATAGAAGAATAAATTTTTCCTGTCAACCGTTGGGTGAATCATCCGAACGATTGACAGTATTTTATTGAACGGGGATTTTCAGGTTATGAAATCAAAAAATAATGCTGCAGATGATAAAAGCAGAATTAAAAGAATTCTGATGACAATAGTTATTTTCATAATTTGCTTTTTGTTTTTCGGAATTTTTGCAGGCTGTATCATTTTCGGCATAGAATATTCAAAGGCAAGTAAAGAACTTACAAATTATGATAATTTCAAAATTGATAAAACGAATATTGAGGAATTAGCTGATTCTGTTGAGGTTATAAATTCCGGCTCGAGAATTTCTTATAACGGTAAAATGTATAAGCTTAACGAAAATATATTCTCAATAGCGTTTATCGGTGTGGATAAAGATGATTTCGGTCTTAAAGACGATATTGTCGGAACAGGCGGTCAGGCAGATACAATCGCTCTTTGTGTTTATGATACGCAAAGCGGAAAAGTAAATATTATTTATGTTCCCAGAGATTCTATGGTTGATATTAACACCTATGATATTAACGGTAATTTTGCCGGAATAGACAAAGAACAGATTTGCGTTTCATTTGCTTACGGTGACGGCTATGAAAAGAGCTGTGAAAGAGTTATTTCAGCTCTCAGCAGACTTCTTTTCGGTATGAAGGTTGATTATTATATTTCCATGGATACTGACGGTATAGGCAATCTTAATGATGCAATCGGCGGCATAACTTTGGAAAGTCTTGAAACCTTCGGAGTTTTTGAAAAGGGTAAAACATATAAATTAAAGGGCATTGAAGCCGAGAGATATGTTCGTTACAGAAACAAGGCTATTCTTGACGGTGATAAATTCAGACAGCTTCGTCAAAGGCAATTCTTTGAAGCTTATTATAAAAAAGCGCTTCAAAACGCAAAATCGGATTTATCTTCTGTTACTACTCTTTATAAAGAAGCAAAGAAATTTATTGTTACTAATTTCAGTCTGAATAAAACGATTTATCTTGCTTCACACGCTGTGAAGAATACTCCGTCAATTGAAAACTATATTACCGTTCCCGGTAAATATGTTGATGGCGGAAAATATGCGGAATATTATGTTGATTATGATTTGCTGTTTGAAAAAATAATTGAAGTTTTCTATGTTGAGGCTTAAAAGTTATCAAGGGAGATGAATTAAATGAAGAAATATGTTAAACCAATAATTTCTGTTTGTCTTGTTATTTCTATAATCTTCAGCGGTAATTTAATATTTTCTTCATTTCTGTCTTTTGCTTCGGCAGATGAATTAACTGAAATTCACCGTGAAAGCTTCGTAAATGAAGACGGAACGGTTGAATTCGGCTTCGTTGATGATGAGGGCAATGCTGTTACCTTTGATGTAGACAACAGAAAAACCTTATTAAAATCAAGAAGTGCAGTCGGCACTGCCGGTTTGCCGTCATATTACAGTTCTGTTGATGAGGGATACGGTACACCTGTCAATAACCAGGGTAAATACGGTCTTTGCTGGCTTTACAGTGCAACCTGTGCTCTCGGCACTTATAACAGAATGCATTACGGCGTTTCTGCTGCAGATTCGGATTATTCCGAAATGCATCCTTTTTATTACAAGTGCAAAATGCCGACAGATGTGAGCGACCCTCTTTACGGTGACGGAGTTAATTCCGAGGCAAGTTATTTTGCGAATAATGCCGCATATACTGTTATCGGTCATTCTGTTTTTATGAGAGGAACAGGCTTGACGTCAGAATATGAGTTTCCCTATGATGAAAACTCATATAATATAAACAATTACGGTGAACAATTCAGATATAAGCATAATTACGGCATTGTAACATCTGCTCAGGCCATTTTACCTTTTTATTATTCTTATACTCCATCATCGGAGCTTCTTAATCAGATAAAAGAAAAAATAAAAGAATACGGTGCTGTTCAGGTGAACTGTAACTTTGACGATTATTATTTGAACAGCAACGGTGCTTATTATCATTCCGAAAAATATGATAGATTTAACCATGCAGTAACTATTGTCGGCTGGAATGATAATTATTCGAGAGATAACTTCAAATCGAGCAACAAGCCTGCTTCTGACGGTGCGTGGATAGTACAAAATTCATACGGCTCAAATTACGGTGATAACGGATTTTTGTATTTTTCATACAACGAGGGCTTGTCGGAGATTTATTATCTTTCGTCTGTTCCTAACGGAACTTACAATCGTATTTATCAGCATGACGGTTATAATTCCGGTGATGATACAATAGAGAAATTAGCTGAAAATTCCAGGTTTGTTTATAAGCAGGCGGCAGTTTATACAGCTGATGATAATAATTCACTTGAAGCGGTTAATTATTATTCAGCCGGTGATGTGAATCTTGATGTAAAGGTATATAAAAATCCTGTTTCCGGCAATCCCGAAAGCGGAACTCAAATATATAACGGTCAATTTTCGGGTAAATCCGGTTATAACTTTCTTAAATTTAATGAGCCGGTTATTGTAAAAAAAGGTGATAAATTTTCCGTTGTTGTTTCCTCATCTTCTTCCGATAATCTGAAAAAATCTTATTTACTTAAAGGCGGCTTGTATGAATCAAATAAAACAAACCCCGGTGAAAGCTATTATTATATTGACAGTGATTCAAATAATTTCAAAACAAACGGCTGGGTTGACGGCTCGGTAGGCTATAACGGTGTCGGCAAGGGTGATGCGCCTATAAAGGTTTATGCCAACGCTTCCGAAGAATCCGGCTCACAGGGTGATGAGCCTGAGGTTAGTTATTCCTTCAAATTACAAAACGGTTCTGCAAAATATAATTCCGATGTAATAGTTAAAGCTGAATTTGTTGATGTTCCCGAAGGCGTATATTTTGTGATGAATAATGTCACATTTTATTCCGAAAACGGTGTTGCTAAACATCAATATATCACTCAGAGGATTAAATCAGATTTCCCGATTATTGTTAAGGCTTACGATAAAAATAATAATTTGCTCGCAAAGGAAGAGTGTGTTATTACCGTTAACAATTCTTTCTGGGATAGAATATCCGCTTTCTTTGATATGATTTTCAACGGCTTTAACTGGGGAACTGTTTATTACAATTTAAACCGAAAATGATAAAAATGACTAAGGCTTTATTATGAAAATCGGATTTACAAGCACATCTTTAAGAAAATATAGCATAGAAGAGGTTGTCGGCTTTGCTGTAAAATGCAAGGCCGATGTTATTGAGTGGGGGACGGATTATCATATAAAATCTGTTGATGATGCCTTAAAAGTAAAGAAGCTGTGTGATGAAAACGGCATAAAAATCCGTTCACTCGGTACATATTATAAAATCGGTTCGGGTGATTTTGCCGGATTTAATAGAATTTGCGAGCTCGGTAAAATATGCTCTGCCGAATATTTAAGAACATGGCTCGGCGAAAAAGGCTCCGTAGATACATCAGACTATGAATATATGCTGCTTGTTGATGAAGCGGATAAGCTTTCCGATATTGCAAATTCTTTTAATTTAACAATTTCTAACGAGTGTCATCACCATACATTCAATGATACGGCTGAATCTTCTCTTAAATTTATTAAAGATACCGATAATAAATTAAAAACTTATTATCAATCGTGGTATGTTGAAAGAAAAGGTGATTTTGATAAACTGAACAGTCTTTTTCCGTTTGTAAGTGATGTTCATATTTCGTTTTCAGAATTAAAGAAATTTCAGAAAAATTCAGTAAAAGATGAAAAATTTATTTATGATATTTTGAAAATGTTATATGACAAAAAGTTTGACGGCTGTATTTTTATTGAATTTACCGAAAATGATAATGGTGAGAATTTAGTTGAGGATGTAATTAAAGTGAGAAACATTATAAACGGGTTTAGTATGTAATTTCTTGACCTTTTATTTTTAATATATTATAATGTTAAAAAATTATTCCGGAGGAAATAATAATGATAAAAATCGGAATCGCAGGAACAAGAGGCCTTTCAACACTTATGGGTCTTAAAAGCGTAGATGATGTTCAGATTACGGCGATGTGCGACCTTGATGAACAGCATCTTAATGAGGCCGCTGATAAAATAGGCGGCGATATAAAAAAATATCGTATTTTCGATGATATGCTTGAAAGCGACATTGATGCCGTTATTATTTCAACACCGATGCAGTGCCATGTTCCCCAGGCTATTGCCGCCATGGAAGCTGGTAAGCATGTTATGTGCGAGGTTACTGCCGGTGTTTCAATGGATGAGCTTTTCTGGCTTTGCGAAACAGTTGAAAAATATAATAAGATTTATATGTATGCCGAGAACTATATTTATGACCCGAGAGTTCAGCAGGTTAAAGAAATGGTTAAGCAGGGTGTTTTCGGTGAAACATATTATGCAGAGGGAATGTATCTCCACAATATAGGTAACCTTTTTGTTTACCCTAACGGAAAAACATCCTGGAGAAGCTTTTGGCAGTGCGGTATCAGAGGTAATTTCTATCCGACACACAGCATCGGTCCCGTAATGCAGTGGTTCCCCGGTGAGAAAATCACAGAAATTTCCACATTTTCTCCCGGAGTTTATAACGAACTCGGCTTGAAGCAGGACAGCGGCACAACAACAATGTGCAGAACTGCTAACGGCAAGCTGCTTAACATCCGTGTTGACTGTATGTCACCCCGTCCTCATAATATGGATAATTATCTTCTTCAGGGCACAAAGGGTATTTTCCGTTCAAAGAATCACGGAGATGATAAGGACTTGGTTTCCTTTATCGGTGAGGACAGTCCTTTTTATAATATGAAATGGGCAGAGCTTAACGATTTCAGCTGCTATCTTCCCGAAAGATATGCCAAGGCAACTGAGGAGCAGAAAAAGGCAGGTCATAACGGTGGCGATTTCTTTATCGTTGAAGATTTTATCAATGCAATAAGAACAAACACTCAGCCGGAGCTGGATGTTTATAAGGCTTGTGAATGGACTGCCGTAGGTCTGCTTTCTTCACTTTCCGTAACAAACGGCGGAAAAACAATGAAAGTTCCTGATTTCAGAAAGAATATGCCCCTTGAAGAAAAGAAAATTACTCTTTGATTATTTTTTGAGGATTTATGGAGCGAATAAAAAAATATTATAACCTTTTTAGGGATGTCTTTTCGGAGTGGAAATGGATATTTGTTTATATTAAAAAGTATAAGCTTTATATATTTATTTATATTCTGATGAATATAGTCGGAACGGCGATGTCTCTCGGGTCAAGCGTTTCGGTAAAATATTTGATTGATGCCGTTGTTTCACGCCTTGATTCCGTTATTTTCAAGTATGCCGCAGGCGTAATCGGGCTTGCTGTTCTAAATATTATACTGCGTTCAATATCCTCTTGGATTGCCGCACAAATCGGTACAAAAACAAACAACGAAATCCGTGCCGAGGTTTATAAGCATATGATTTCCGCAAACTGGCAGGATATCAATAAATATCATTCCGGCGATTTGATTAACAGAATCGAGGGCGATGTTTCAACTGTTTCAAACGGTGTAATTAACTTTATACCGTCCTTTATAACTAATTTACTCCAATTTCTCGGTTCTCTTGCTATAGTGCTTTATTATGATAAAACTATGGCTGTGCTTTCTCTTATGAGCGCTCCGTTGCTTGTTTTATCATCAAGCTATCTTATAAAGAAAATCAGAGCTTATAACCTTGAGGGCAGAAAAATTAACGGTGATGTTCTTGCGTATTCAAGTGAATCAATGCAAAATATTCAGGTTATAAAATCTTTTGACCTGACAAAAAGATATATTGAGAACTTTGCTAAACTGCTTGATAATTTCAGAGAAGTTCGTCTTAAATATCAAAAGTTTTCAATTTTAATTTCTCTTGTGTTATCTCTAATCGGTCTTGTTGTTTCTTATTCCTGCTACGGCTGGGGTGTTTATCGCCTTTGGAAAGGTGCAATAACCTACGGCACAATGACTTTGTTCTTACAGCTTTCCGGTAGATTGACATCATCCTTCGGTGCCTTGGCCTCTATGGCTTCACAGGCTGTTTCTATAGCCACCTCTGCCGGCAGAGTTATGGAAATAACCGCCTTTGAAAAGGAGCTTGATGCCGATAAGGAAAAAGCGCTTGAAATTATGGAAGCATCTCAATCAAACGGTGTTTCTGTTTATGCAGATAATCTCGGATTCAGATATTCAGACGGCGATTTTGATGTTTTGAATAATGCGTCATTTTATGCAAATCCCGGCGAAACGATAGCACTTGTCGGCCCGTCCGGTGAAGGCAAATCAACAATGTTAAAGCTTTTGCTCGGTATTATGAAACCGACAAACGGCAGATTATATCTTAAAAACGGCGATAAAGAAATTGATGTTTCCGACAGCACAAGAAGATTTTATTCTTATGTTCCGCAGGAATTCGGTATTTTTACCGGCACAATTGCAGAAAACCTACAGCTTGCAAAGGCTGATGCAACAGAAGAGGAAATGATTGAAGCCCTTAAATCGGCTGATATTTATGATTTTGTTCAAACTCTTCCGGAAGGTATTTACAGTAAAATTACCGAAAATGCCGCAAACATCTCAAAGGGTCAGGCTCAAAGAATAATTATCGCAAGAGCTCTTTTGAAAAATTCACAAATTATGCTTATGGATGAAGCAACCTCGGCTCTTGACCTTGAAACAGAAAAAATTGTTCTTGAAAATATAATGAAGACGGATAAAAATAAGGTCTGCATAATTACGACCCACCGTGAAAGTATGCTTAAATACTGTGACAGAGTTTACAGAATAAATTCTGACGGCAGTATGTATTTGGACAATTAATTAAGAGCACTGTCAAATCGGCAGTGCTCCTCTTTTATTCCTTATCAAGTCTGAATTCGGCAAACATAACGCCGGATTTTGCTTCGGAAAATTCGATTATATTTTCTTTTTCGGAAATATATTCTTTCGGGACTTTATATTTTGCGGTTATAAATTCTTTGTGATTCAGCAATGAATATTCTTCATCAATTTCTCCGAACTGCTTACCGTAATAAACTGTATTACCGTTTAGCTTAACGCATAAATCATCAATTTCTTCATTCGATTCGTTAAGCCAGCATACTCTTAAAGCATAGTCGGTTTTTTCAAGACCTTTGAATGAATAAACAAAAGAAAAATTATCATAAACGCTGAACTGTGCCTCAGGCAATGTTCCGTCATTTGTATTTGGCCTGTCACCCTGAAAATTGACATATATCTCGTCCTTTTGACTTTTAAGGTCAATTCCGTTGTAAACAACAGAATAATAAAAACCGTCAGTTTCTTTTCTGTAAAATGCTTTTTTTATCTGAGCTTCGCTTCCGTTTTTGATTATATTTATTAAAAACCGTCTGTCTGAAACGGGGAGGGTATAGGTGTCTAAAATTGCGCCTCTTTCCCAGTCATCGGCATAGTATTTTTCGGTTGAGGACTGATAGCCGATTAACCTGAATAAATCCTCGCAAAGCTTTTCAATTTCTTTTTCAAGCACTTCTGTTTGCTGTTTATACGGTGCTTCAAGGGTTTTAAGTGCTTCTTCTCTCCTTTGTGTTGAAGCGGTTTCAATAGCCGATAAATCTTCTTCTCGTTTGTTTTTGATATATTTATCGCATACGCTTCTTAAATAAAGCTGAACAAATCGCCAGTTATTTTGAAGATTTTTGCTTGAATCATAAATCGCCTTAAAGGCTGTATATGTTTCTTCAACATTTTGGCTGTACTCCGGCTTTTCACTCCAATTCTTTTCAAGCCCGATTATTAAATGGCTGATTAAGTTTTCATCAAAGCCGGGGAAATAAAGTCTGCTGTAATCCTTTAATGCTTCGGTTATATTCGCATCAAAATCAAAGTCTAATGCCGACCAAACGCATTTATTCACATCATCTGTTATGCCCTCTGAATAGCTGACAGAGCCCGTGAAATATTCTCTTGTTGCCTTGTGAAGCTGTGCAAACTCAAAGGGGCGGGGATTGGTACATTCACGGCTTAAATTGTTATTATAAGCAAAATGCCAGTCAAGCTTATCATAATGAACGGGGTATTCGCATCTGACATTGTGAGTAATATCGGGGTAAAATCTTAAGGGATATTTTTCGGGTATTCTTTTTCTGATTTCTTCCAGCGAAAAAGCATGGTTAGGGCCGTAAATAATTCCGTCAATTTCATCGGGACATTTCTGTATTTCTTCTGTAAACACATCACCCCAGTTTTCAAATTCGTGCGGAGCCTGAACGGACGGCCACATTTGTGCTTCGGGATGCACTTCTTTCATAACTTTTGAAATTGCTTTAACTCTTGATACGAACACATCTGCAGGCAGGTTACCGGGGTCGCCGCCGGGAATGAAAACATAATTTAGTCTTTTAAGTCTTGAATAAAGACTTTTTCTTCTTTCTGCGGCACTTTCATCAGTTTCTCCCTTTACATTTGGATGCCAGAGAGATATATCGAGGTCTAATTCATCCGCTGTTTCACAGGTCTTTGCAAGAAATTCTTCTTCATCGTATTTCATAAGAGGATTTCTTTTTGAAACACCCTTCTCATAGGGGATATGTTCAACGGTATTCATACCGAAATACATTAAATCCAAATAATATCTTCTGTACTGTTCATAATCCCAGGCATCGTATGTGTTGGGCGTTGTTCTGTAGCCGAGCTGATGACCTCTTATTTTCATTTCAGGGGCATATTTTCCGCTTATTGAGTCCGGCACAATGATTATGCTGTCTTTTACAACTGATTTCCTTAAAATCATTCCTATTGCAAAAATAAAACCTCTGATGCCGTATGCAACAATGTTTATTTGATTATTTTTTATCGATAATTCATATTCGTCTTTGTTAAAGGATGAATTTTCAATAAAAATTATATTTGCGTTTTCTGTTTTGCCTGTAACTGCTATTTCGGCATCAATTCTTAATTTGATTTCTTCTGCCGCAATTTCTGACGCTTTTGATTCGTTGCCGCTTTCGGCTTTAATTATGATTTTTTCTTTAAGCTCCATATTTCCTCTTATAAAACAGGGCTGAAGCACTTATTTATGTTTCAGCCCGTTTAATTATTTATGATATAATTTTTTGTTTTGATAGACAGGCTCACAGGTTAAATGAACGCCCATTTTGTTAAACACATGGGAATCAACCTGTGAAAGAATAACCGTAGAATGTGCTTCACAGTTCTTTAATCCGTCAATGGCATCTAAAGCTTTTTTTGCTTCTTCGTTATTTGTTGCACTCATGGAAAGAGCGATTAAGGTTTCATCAAGATGTAATCTCGGATTTTTATTTTTCAAAATATCAATTTTAACCTGCTGAATAGGCTCGATAATTGACGGGGGAATAAGCAAAGTATCTTCGGGAACACCTGCAAGTGCTTTGATTGCGTTAAGAAGTGCGGCGGAAGATGCTCCGAGCAGATTGGATGTTTTGCCTGTAATGATTTTTCCGTCAGGCAATTCAATGGCAACTGCCGGCTGATTATTTGTCATTTCGCTCTTTTCAATGGCAACTGAAATAACATTTCTGTCTTCGGGCTTTATTCCCGCCTGATTCATAAGGCTTATTGTTTTATCAACTGCAGACTGCTTTCCCGTGCCTTGTTTAACATCACAAAGAGCTGCAAAATATCTTCTGATTATTTCCTGCTTTGACGCTTCGATAACCGCTTCATCATCACAGATGCAGTTTCCTGCCATATTAACACCCATATCTGTAGGAGATTTATATGGTGAAACTCCCTCAATCTTTTCAAAAATAGCGTTAAGAACAGGGAAAACCTCAACATCTCTGTTGTAATTAACTGTTGTAACTCTGTATGCCTCAAGATGATAGGGGTCAATCATATTAACATCGTTAAGGTCAGAGGTTGCGGCTTCATAAGCAAGGTTGACCGGATGCTTAAGAGGAAGATTCCAAATGGGGAATGTTTCAAATTTTGCATATCCCGCTTTTATGCCGTGCTTATTTTCATGATAAAGCTGTGAAAGGCAGGTTGCCATTTTACCGCTGCCGGGCCCCGGCGCGGTTATAACAACGAGAGGTCTTTCAGTTTCAATATATTCGTTTTTACCGAAGCCCTCATCACTTACAATATGTGAAACATTATAGGGGTAACCGTCTATGGTGTAATGCTTATAAACCTTAACGCCTAACGCTTCGAGCTTTGATTTGAATGCGGAAGCGGAGGGCTGATTATTATATTGTGCAAGCACAACGCTGCCTACAAACAAACCTGCGCCTCTGTAAGCATCTATAAGGCGGAGAACATCTGTATCGTATGTAATACCGAGGTCTCTTCTGATTTTATTGCTTTCAATATCGCCGGAATTGATGACAATAACAACCTCAACATCCTTTGAAAGCTTCTTTAACATCTGAAGCTTACTGTCGGGTGCGAAGCCGGGAAGAACACGGGAAGCGTGAAAATCATCAAAAAGCTTTCCGCCGAATTCAAGATATAATTTACCGCCAAATTCACTGATTCTTTTCTGAATCATTTCAGACTGCATCTGGAGGTATTTTTGATTATCAAATCCGATTTTTGTCATACTTACATCCCTTCACAATAAAATCAATTTATTATATAACACTTGTTTTTTAAATTCAAGCAAAAGAATACATAATATTTATATTTTTATTATTAAATTGTTGAATTTTCTTTTGCAAAAAACTATAATAAATTCATTAAATTCAGCAGGTGAATTATGAATAATAAAACAGAGAAAAATATTCTGATTGCATTTATACTTAATCTTTCGTTTTCGGTTTTTGAATTATTCGGAGGATTTTTCACAAAATCGGTTGCAATTCTTTCAGATTCTGTTCACGATTTAGGAGATGCACTGAGTATTGGGCTTTCTTTTTTCCTTGAAAGAAAAAGCAATAAAAAAGCGGATGATATTTATACCTACGGTTATAAGCGATATTCCGTTCTCGGCAGTCTTATTACCACCGTTATTTTGCTGACAGGCTCAATTCTTGTTATTATAGGCTCTGTAAAAAGAATTATTCATCCCGTTGAGATAAATTATGACGGTATGCTGATTTTTGCCGTAATCGGATTGATTGTTAATGCTTTTGCCGCCTGGTTTACAAGAGAAGGGGATTCACTAAATCAAAAATCCGTTAATCTTCATATGTTTGAGGATGTTTTAGGCTGGGCGGTTGTTTTGGCAGGTTCTTTAATTATGAAATTTACCGATATTAAAATAATTGACCCGATTATGAGTATTTGTGTATCTGTTTTTATCGGTGTTAATGCATTTAAATTCTTAAAAGAAGTTTTGGATTTATTTTTAATAAAAGTTCCGGATAATATAAATCTTGATAAAATCAAGGAACATATTTCTGAAATTGACGGCGTAATTGATATTCATCATATTCACATTTGGAGTATTGACGGTAATAACAACTGTGCAACAATGCACGCAGTTGTTAAAGATAAGGATGTTAAGCAAAAGATTAAGGATGAGTTTAAAGAATTCGGAATATCACATACAATTATTGAAATTGAAGATGAAAATGAAGTGTGTAATGAAATAGAATGTTCTGCAGAGAATTTTGAACACGGTACCCATATTCTTCATCACCATTAAAATTTGTAAAAGTATAAAAAAACACTTGCAAATTTTATTATATTATGATAATATATCATTCGTTCGAGAGAACGGTTTGCTGCTATGGCTCAGGTGGTAGAGCGCATCCTTGGTAAGGATGAGGTCGGCAGTTCGAGTCTGCCTAGCAGCTCCATTTTAAGACAAGCTTTTGCTTGTCTTTTAATTTTATATAAGGGTTTAGTTATGGAGATAATTGCGAAAATTCATAATGATTATAAATCAAAATTCGGAGTTCCGAGGCAGTCGGGTCTTGTGCAGGGCGAAAACAGTATAATTGTTTTTGAGTCGGAATACAGAGTGGCTGAAGCGTTAAAGGGAATTGAAGAATATTCACATCTTTGGATTTTATGGATTTTTTCTGAAAACGAAAATAAAAAATGGACACCTACCGTTCGTCCGCCCAGGCTCGGAGGAAATATTCGCAAAGGCGTTTTTGCCACCCGTTCACCTTTCAGACCCAATTCAATCGGTTTAACTTGTGTTAAGCTTGTTGAAATTAAGAAAACAACAGAAAACGGTACTGTTCTTGTTGTAAGCGGTGCTGATATGATTGACGGCACGCCTGTTATTGATATTAAGCCGTATTTACCCTATGTTGATTCTGTTCCCGAGGCTTCAAACGGATTTGCAAAAAGCAATAATTCCGATTTGTTTACCGTTGATTTTCCTGATAACTTGAAATCGATTTTTGATAAACAGAAAACAGATGTTTTAATAAAGATTTTAGAGCAGGACCCGAGACCTCAATACATTGAAGATTGTGAAAGAGTTTTCGGCTTATCCTATGCGGATAAAAACATAAAATTTACTGTTGATGATAAAATGCATATTATTAAAGTTGTTGATATAACATAAAATGACCTCCCGAAAAACAGGAGGTCAAAGCTTTTATAATTATCAGTTGGTGTAGTTATCAAAGTAACCCTGAACAAGAACAACGGGTGTTCCCTTATCACCGGAACCTGATGTAAGGTCGCAAAGTGAACCGATAAGGTCAGTAAGTTGTCTGGGAGTTGTACCCTGTGAAGCCATATTGCCCTTAAGGTCGCCGTTCTTTGCTTTGATTGAAGCGGAAATTGCTTCTTTAAGTGCTTCACCTGAAAGGTCTTTATAATCGTTATCGGCAAGATATTTAAGCTTAAGCTCGTTAGGTGTACCGATAAGGCCGTCTGTGAAAGCAGGGGATACAACGGGGTCGGCAAGCTCCCAAATCTTACCCTTGGGGTCTTTGAATGCGCCGTCGCCGTAAACCATAACCTCAACATGCTTGCCTGTTGCTTCAAGAATATTCTTCTGAATTTTTTCAACCACAGGCTGGCAGTTGTGGGGGAAAAGCTTGATTTTATCTTCTGTTGATTTATTAGAACCGAGAAGACCGTATTTTTCGTTACAGCCGGAGCCGTTAACGGGTGCATTCATAATATCATCAAGTCCGCAAACAACCTTTGCACCTGCTTCTTTAAGTATTCTCTTTGTTCTTGCTCTTGTGTGGATATCGCAGTTGATAACACAATCGGTATAATCAAGAATTGCTTTTGCATGGTTAGCAAAGATGATTTCAACATCAGCACCCATCTCACGAACAACGCCTGCATAGTAATCAACATAATCAACGCCTGTGAATTCGTGAATATTAACACCGAAAAGCTCTCTGTATTTTTCAAGTGTAAGTACATCTGAATAGGGATTAACACCGGCGGCATCAATCTTATCAAGTGAAACAAGCTCGTTGCCTACTTCGTCAGAGGGGTAGCTGAGCATAAGAACAACCTTCTTTGCTCCCTTTGCAATACCTCTGAGGCAGATTGCAAAACGGTTTCTTGAAAGAATGGGGAAAATAACACCGATTGTTCCGCCGCCGAGCTTTGCTTTAACATCTGCGGCGATGTCATCAACTGATGCGTAATTACCCTGTGCACGGGCAACAACTGATTCAGTAACGCTGATAACATCTCTGTCTCTGATTTCAAAGTCTTCACACTTTGCTGCTTCAAGTACGCTGTCAGAAACTATCTGAGCAATATCATCACCCTCACGGATAATGGGGCATCTGATACCTCTTGATACAGTACCGACTTTTCTTTCATAGTTTGACATTTATTATGCTTCCCTTCACGGTAAAATTAACAAAAATTTTGTTGATTCTTTCAACCGAATTATTATATACCAAATTTTTGTAATTTCAATAATTTTTTTAGATTTTTTTTGATTTTTTTCAGCAGATACCTTCAAGGAAATCCGTTTCTTCAACGAAGCCTTCCTTATTGATTCTGAATGTTTTAACTTCCTGTTCTCTGAAATCAGCCCGGAATCCGCAGTCAAAAGCATCAATTACAACTGCAACGGTTGCCTTAATTCCATGTGTTTCACGAAGTCTGATGATTATATCTCCGCTGTTATCATTACATTCCTTCATTGAAACGAGGCTTAAATTATCCTTATCAATACTTACAAAGGACTTTTTAAGCGGCTCACTTCCCTTATGGTAACCCGTGGGAACTGCAACAGGCTTGTTATTCAGAATATCGGCATAGCTTTGTACTTCGCTCTTTTCGGCATCACCGCTGTGCGGATAAATACCATATTCAAATCTTTGAAGTCCTTCGTCACAGTATTGGAAATCCGCTTCTGGTCTGTCTGAATAATGGTCTGCAAATATTGAATTTCGGAGCATTGTAAGGCGAAGCGTATTATCGGGGCAGTCATAGCTGTATTTGGCGTTTGAAATAAGTGCAACGCCTTTTCCGTCAGCAGTTACATCACCCCATGTGAGTGCAGGCTCTTCTTCGCCGTTACAGGGCCTTTTTATGAATCCGCCGGGGATTTCATAAGTTGAAACAGGATTATCTCCGGGGATTGTAACAGGTATTTTAAGAATTGTGAGAGGCTCCTGCCAAAGTGTTCTGGCCTTTACTCTTATCATTTTGCTTTCGCTGTCAAGAATGAAATCCTGTGCAAGATAGGATTTGCCGTAAATATGTTTTGTACGGATTACCGCTCTGACATCGCTGTTTTCAACAACCTTAATTGATTCAAGGCTCATTGCTCCGATTATATCGTGGAACTTGAAAATGTTATGAGCCCAGGTATCCGGCTTTGAATTATCAATGACTGTCGGAATAAATGAACCTTTGCATATATGTTCATAGCTGTCATCCTTGGTTATTAATGAACTGATTGCACCTGTTTTATTATCAAATGTTGCTTTGATGAATTTATTTTCAAGAGTAAATTCATTACATTTAACATCTGATTCGGTTATACTTTTTTCTTTTTGAGAATCCTCGTGCCACAGCCAATAGGTTGCATAACCCATTGCGGGAACATCAGCCATAAACACAGTATCCTTATGGGAATCGTTTGAACGGGATGAACGAACATTTGAGAACAATACCTCGTTACCCTCAAAATCAGTAACCAATGATGAGGGATGATATGTTCTGACTGTTGTTTTTACAGCCTTTGAAAGGGGATTAAACACAATAACAGGGCGGGGATAATCAAGATTTCTGCAATGATGTCTTTCATTACAGGTCTTAACATCCGAAACTCCGTCAAGCCAGGTGTAGATTTTACCTGCAATTTTGAGGTAAGCGGCATTTTCACTTCTTGATGCAACAGTCAAGGCGTAGCCTGCCATATCTCTTGCATCTTCATAAGCTTCCATAATTGAACAGCCGCACATAATATCGTGGAATTGATTGAAGCAAACATTTTTCCAGGCTTCGGTAAATTTTTCGGTATCAAAAGGCAGCTTATAGGCTTTTGCGGCAATAGTATTCCATTTTTCGGCGTTGATAAGTGCATTTTCGCATTTTCTGTTGTATGCTTTTATCAAGGATGTTGCGGAATAACAACCGCTTGCGTGGTGCTGCATTTCATCTGTCCAGACAGGAACATCAAGGTGAGTTAGGCACATTTCCCTGAAATATTCTTCGGGTGATGAAAATTTAAGATAATCGGCTCCGCCGTCAATAAGGTTTTGAATATGTTCAATATCACCTTTTGTCGGGCCGCCGCCGTGATTACCGACACCGTAAAATACCATCATTCCGGTGTTGTTCTTATCACCGAGCTCTTTTATTGAACTTATTGCTCTGTCAATACTTTCTGTTCCGTTTTCAGCGTATCCTGTGGGAATTCTGTAAGTTAAAACTCTTGAGCCGTCCTTTGATTCCCACCAGAATAAGCCTTTGGGCATATCCGGGTTTTCGTGTTCACCGGGTCGCATCATAACATAACATCTTAAGCCGGATTTATTAAGAAGCTGGGGGAGCATACCGTTATGGCCGAATGAATCTACATTATAGCCTACAGTGCATCTTTTACCGAATTTTTCATAATAAAAGGTCTGTGAATAAAGCGCCTGTCTTGCAAAGCTTTCTGCTGAGGGCATATTGCAATCCGGCTGAACCCACCAGCCGTTTACCGGCACCCATTTACCCGCCTTAACAAGCTCTTTAATTTCATCAAAAAGCTCCGGGTCAAGTTCTTCTACCCATTGATAGTAGCAAGCTGATGAGCAGGTGAAAATAAAGTCATCATATTCCTTTAATCTGTCTGCTGCTGAACGGAATGTCTGCAAAACCTCTCCGCAGCCCTCCTGCCATCTCCAAAGCCAAGTGGGGTCAAGATGGGCATTACCTATGAGATGTAAATTATTCATTTCTTTTTTCTCCTTACTGCTCATCTTCTATGAAATTATAGTATCTTCCGAGCCAATATGAAAGCGTATAAACCATACAGCCTTCTATAACCATTTTTCCGCCGCTGTCTTCGTTTTTATATTCAAAGGGGTCACGGTCAAATTTTGCAATAAATCTTTCATCGGGAGGCAGAAGAACGGAAATATCCTTGTAACCGTCCATTCTGTTTCTCAAAGGAACATCATGTCTGCCTACTACAGTAACAGATGATGCCAGACGGCTGATATTAAATCTGAGGAAAAACTCTTCGATTTTATCTTCTCTGATTTTTTCATCGGGACAGCCGAGAAGGTAGAAGAAGGAATACATCGGTGTGTATTCTCTTTCAATAGTCGGCATCCATGTTTTGAAGCCGTATCTGTATTTTTTAAGCAGTTCTTCATCCTTTTCAAGCAGACAAAGTCCGGCAAAAGATGCAACAGCAAGGAAGTGGTCGCCGTACATAATATTTTCAACATCTTCCGTGTTTGTCGCAATACAGTACTGTGTTAATCTGTCGATATGCTTCATTGTCATATCGGCATAGCCTCTTTCGTTAATCAGATAATTATATGTGTCAACAAATCGCTTGTTGTCATCACACATTTCAGAGGCTAATTTCAAATAAAAGAGCATTTCTGCGGAATTTAATGCACCGTCAACCCAGCCGTCTTCCGTTAAGAAATATTCTTCATTCCATTTTGCCCAGGTCGTTGAGTGACCGTGATAATCTGTCAACGTGAAATCGCCGTCAATGATGAAATTAACAAGTCTTGCATATGATGTTTTAATTAACTCATCAAGCTCCGGGTCATCACAGGCAAGAAGATTGTTTGCAAAATAAAGCATAATGCTGTGAAGTGTAATTTCATCACTGCTTGTGTCGGCTTTATAAACCATTCCGTCTTCTGTATAGCCCTCTTCGGTAAAGAGTTTTCTCAATCTTTCGGGTATGGGAGCAGAGCAGTCAATTTCAAGGCCGGAAACACCAAGCTTTTTTGCCGCTGATGTTTCATGGATTTTTGCTTTATTACCGTTTCTTATGAAGAAGATTCCGTCGTCGGGAATGGGCTCGTCATTACAGCAATATGTTCTTGCCACAAATCCGTTTCCTCTGCCGTGAATATACATAAGTAAAAGACAGGCTTCAACGCTCTTTGTTGCAATTGCTTTTATTTTTTGTGTTTCGGGGTCATTTAAGCCCTTTTCTCTTTTGAGAACTGCATAGTGGAAAATTTCACCGAGAACATGAGCGGCGGTAAATCCTCCGTCATTATCCGAATTATCATAGGGGAGTGCTGTTGAAAAATTATAAGCTTCTTTGAGATGCTTCTGGCTTACCATTCCTCTTCTTATAACATACTTGTTTGTTTCGTCAAGAAGAAGATTTGCAAGCTCTTCACCGCCCATATATTTCGGCTCAATGAGAGTAACTGCTGTTTCGGTTAAAACCCAGAGATTTTCATTTTCGGCATAAAGTGCCTTGACATTGTTATCTCTTAAATCTCTGTCAGCAGAGAAATAAATTACTTTGTTATAGGGCTTATCTGCATTTTCGTCATATCTTACTAACCCGTTTTTGCCGCCGAACCATTTTATATTTCCTGTTTCGGCGTAAAGAGTTAAATCGGATTTTTTTACGGGCAGGGGGTAGGGAAAGCCGTCAAGAACAGGCTTTTCATTTTTAATGTTAAAAAGCTCCGAGGGAACATTTTTATCATCAAGCGCAAATGCTTTACAGCTTTTACAGCAATGCTTTTTTAAGGTGATTTTATTGAACATTGAAAACTCCTATTATTCTTCTTTGCCTTCGTGCCTTTTTGAAACGAGAGATGCAAGTATTTTTTTATGTTCTTCATTAGTTAAATCATATTTCCATGTGGGTATAGCGGAAAGAATCATACCAATCATAGGAGGAACGGCAACAAGGAAGAACATAGCAGTTGCATAAGGTTTATAATCAACCGCAAATGATGCTGTTCCTGCGGCAAGAGCAGCATTAGCTTCTTCAATTATGCTTCCGCTCCAATGAACAATGCTGTAAACAGCACCGGAGATGATTGTTGCAATACCTACAGAAAGCTTTGTTATAAAGCTCTGACCTGAGAAGAAAACGCCGTCAGGCCTGTTGTTATTATGATATTCCTCGTAGTCAACACAATCGGCAATCATTATGGATTGAAGAACATTCAAGCCGCCCTGTGCCCAGGAAGCGCCGAAGAATACAATGCCCATAATTGCCGCCCAGATAAGAGAAGTCTTTATCTGTTCGCCGCCGATAAGGTAAATAACAAATACAACACCGAAAGGAACGGCACCGATTACAGAATAGAAATTATAAAGAGTTTTCTTTTCATATTTTTCAGCCAAAGAGGGTGTCAGAGCAGAAGCAACGAGCATACCGCCCAAAATACCTGCACCGATAATAAGAACGATTATTATAAGCTTAATGTTTAAAGCTCCGTCAATAAACAAAGCTTTGCCCGGGTCGTTATCAAAGAAGAAATACATTACGAGAGTGAGGGCAACTGTCATAAGAAGCTGAATGGGGCTTCTTAAAATGCCCGAAATTATAAGCTTACGGAAGGGCTTGCAGTCCCACATAGTCCTGAAATTTTCTTTCATAGACTTATGCTCATCAGACTGCTGTGCAACCTTTTCTTTTACGCCAAGGCCTGAAAGCTGGAAGAGAAGTGAGGAAATTACTGTAACGATTACGGCAACGAGAATAAATGAATATTGAAGCTGGTCCGCATCGTTTGCAACACCTCTTGAAGCAAAGAAAGGCTTAAATGACGGTGCAAGGAACTGAACAGCCATACCGACAACGCCGCCGAGAGCAAAAATTCTCGCAAGAGCAAGGAGCTTTGCACGGTCTTTTTCGTTTTCGGTCATAAGGGATGTAACGCCCCAAAGAGGAATATCACCGGCTGTATATGACATACCCCAAAGGATGTATGAAATACCTGCCCAAACGATTATGAGAATGTTTCTTGCATTCATAAGCAGATTGCCTGCCGCATCATAGGTGCATCTTCCGTTTACAAAGCACAGAATTGAAATAATCATTACAATTCCGGGAACGAAGAGAAGATACGGCTTGCATTTACCCCATTTTGTGTGAGTTTTATCAACAATAGTACCCATCATCGGGTCATTGATTGCATCCCACACTCTTGCAATACCTACAATAGTGCTGTAAACCATTGCAGGCAGGAAGATAACGCTTTGAAAATAGTACATAAGTCCGCTTGATATGATGTTATAAATCATATTTTGTCCGGCAAGACCTACAAGATACATATTTCTTTCTTTTTTTGAGTATGTATTCAAAGAAACACCCCCGAATATATTTTTTATTATTATACATAAAATGTATATGAAAGTCAATTTAAGTAAGTGACTTTTTATCAAAGATTTGACAAAAAATAATTTTGATATATAATGTAATAAAAACTTGAAAGGACAGCAGTATTCTGCGTAATAATTATGATTTTTGCCAATCACGCTCATGTTTTTCCGAAAGAAGTAAAAGAAAAAGGCTCAGTTGATAATTTAATGCGTTTTCTTGATGAATGCGGAGTTGATAAAGCGGTTTGTTTTGCTCCGTTTTATAATCAGCTCGGCAGTATTACGGAAAACCAGAATGTCTGGCTCGCAAATCAGATAAAGGGTAATGACAGGCTTGTCGGATTCGGAACTGTAAACTTTAACAATAACATTGAGGATGAAGTTAAAAGAATTGCCGACCTTGGTTTTAAGGGCATCAAAATGCATCCGCAATATCAGGAGTTTGTTGTTGACGGCAAGGAGGCATTCAGAGTTTACGCAAAGGCTGAAGAGTTCGGCTTGTTTATCTCATTCCATTCCGGTATTCACTGGCACAGATTAAGAGATAATAATGTTTTGCTCTTTGATGAGGTTGCCTGGAATTTCCCTCATCTCCGATTCAGTATGGAGCATATCGGCGGCTACCATTTCTTCAGAGAAGCTCTCGGCGTTATGTGTAACAACGGCAGGGGAGAGATTGACCGTGTTTATGCCGGCTGGACATCAGTCAGAGATAAATACGGCGCCACCGCATGGGCTTTATCGGATGCAGACCTTGAAACCGTTATACTTCAGACAGGCGAAAACAGAAGTATTTACGGCCTTGATTTCCCGTATCATAAGCCTGAGGATATAAAGTGGGATATCGAAAGAATTAACAGATTAAATATCAGCGAAGAATGTAAGCAAAATATTCTCGGCGGTACACTTACAAAGGTTCTCGGATTATAATTTCAGGTGGTAACAGATTGAATAAATCATCATATAAAACCGTAAAATATGAAGCCGAAGAAGAATATATTGTAAAAAAATCAAAATTTATCGGTTATATTATGCCGGTCAAATCATCCGAAGATGCATTAGAATTTATTCAGAAAATTTCAAAAAAGCATTGGGATGCCACCCATAATGTTTATGCATACATAATCAGAGATGAAAATGTAAAACGCTTTTCAGATGACGGCGAGCCTCAGGGAACTGCCGGTATGCCTGTTTTGGATGTTTTGGAAAAGAACGGTTTAACCGATTGTGTTGTGGTTGTTACAAGATATTTCGGCGGTATAATGCTCGGCGCAGGCGGACTTGTCAGAGCGTATTCTCATTCCGCTTCAATCGCAGTAAATGCCGGTGCGGTCATCACAATGGCTCTTTGTGCCAAAGTGAAAGTTGCTTGTGATTATAATTTTTACGGAAAATTATCCTCTGTTATTGCCGAAGAAAACGGAAAGATAATTTCAACAGCTTTTGAAGATAATGTTACGGTTGAGTTTATTCTTGAAAATGACAAATTTGAATCGTTTAATTCAAAGCTTATTGATTCATCAAACGGCAGATTCAATGCCGAAAAAACAGATGAATTTTTCTCCGAGATATAGATAAGAGGACTGTCAAAAGACAGTCCCTTAATTTATGACTCAAACAATTATTTTTTATTGATTTTGCCGATATATTCAAATGCAAGCAATACTGCCGAAACCGAAATGAAACCGCAGGCAAAAATCGGAAGCAAATGGAAATTGATGGGTCTGTCACGGCAAACAAGCTCAATAGCGATTAAATAAAGAGCGATTTCTCCGCTTATAAGAGCAGTGCCGGTTAAACCGCTGATTTTTTTGCTGCCGAAAAGCGCAACATCAATGGCAATAAATAAAGCTAACAGTATAAACAACGGCATTGCTTTTTGGAACAGCCATTCAAACCAGCCGAGTTTTTTACATACATAGCAAACATAACCTACTATCGAAACGAAGCATATAAGGCTCGTAACAGGTGCGGGTGTGATTTTTAATGCAGGTAAAACAGCGCAAACCCAGAACACAAGCAGTGCGCCAACTACAAATCCGCACCAGTAGTCATAACGGCTGAAGCTTAAGTCAATGGCAACCGAAACAGTTGCGGGAAAAACCATTGCGGCGGTCAATAAAGCGGCAAAGCTTTTTGAACCCTTGCTCGGTTTTCTCTTTTCTTTTGTTTTATTTACTCTTTCAGCTTCAATATGAGGAATACCGCAATTCGGGCAATTTCCGTTTTCATCACATTGAGAGCCGCATTTTGAACAGTACATATTTTTCCTCCTACGATTCTTTACTTAGATTATATATCTTCAGGATAAAAAAATCAATCATTTAATTTTGTTTATTGACTAAATAAATTATTTGATATAAAATTATTAAAAATTTATTCAGGAGTTTACAAATGTCAGTTTTTAAGCCTTTCAAAGCAGTCAGACCAAAAGAAGAATTTGCATCAAGGGTTGCGGCATTACCCTATGATGTTATGAACAGTAAAGAAGCCGCACAAATGGTTATCGGCAACCCCTATTCATTTTTACATATTGACAAAGCCGAAATAGATTTGCCGGTCGGAACAGATTTGTATTCTGAACAGGTTTATCTTAAAGCTAAAGAAAATCTTTATGCTCTTTCTGAAAATAATATTTGTATTCAGGATGAAAAGCCGCATTTCTACATTTACCGTCAGATAATGAACGGCAGAAGCCAGACGGGATTGGTCGGCTGTGCTTCTATTGATGACTATATCAATAATATTATCAAAAAGCACGAAAACACAAGAGCTGATAAAGAGCAGGACAGAATAAATCATGTAGATTACTGTGATGCCAACACAGGCCCTATATTTTTGGCATACAGACCGAACAAAGAGTTATCCGAGATTTTGAATAATTATAAAAACGCTAACGAGCCTGTATATGATTTTGTAACAGACAGCGGTGTAGCTAATACAGTTTGGATTATTGATTCAGATGAAATAAACGAAAGAATAATTGAACTTTTCGGTTCAGTTGAAAATCTTTATATTGCAGACGGTCATCACAGAGCCGCTTCGGCTGTTAAGGTCGGCTTAAAAAGAAGAGAAGCAAATCCCGGATATACAGGTAAAGAAGAATTTAATTTCTTCCTTGCTGTAGCTTTCAGCAGTGATGAGCTTGAAATTATGGACTATAACCGTGTTATTAAAGACCTGAACGGATTCAGCACCTGTGAATTTATAAAAAAATTATCAGCAAAATTTGAAATTGAAGAAATCGGTGAAAATGCATATAAGCCGGAATTCAGACATACATTCGGAATGTACCTTGATAAAAAATGGTATAAGTTAACCGCTCATTCCGACATTGTTGATGAAAGCGACCCAGTTGCCGCCTTGGATGTTTCAATTCTTCAGGATAATGTAATTTCTCCCGTTCTCGGAATAGATGACCCGAGAACTGATAAAAGAATTGATTTTGTCGGCGGAATCAGAGGATTAAAGGAGCTTGAAAAGAGGGCGAATGATGATATGTGCCTTGCATTTGTAATGTTCCCCACAAGCCTTGATGAGCTTATGAATATTGCGGATGCCGGAAAGCTTATGCCTCCGAAGTCCACATGGTTTGAGCCGAAATTACTCAGCGGATTATTTATACACAAGTTAGGAGATTGAAATGACTAAATCAGAAACAGCAAAGAAGCTTTTTGAATCCGGTTATAATTGTTCACAGTCGGTTTTTCTTGCATTTCTTGATGAAATGAAAATTGATAAAGAAACAGCTATTCGTATTATGGCAGGCTTTGGCGGCGGATTCGGAAGAATGAGAGAGGTTTGCGGTGCAGTCAGCGGTATGGTTGCAGTTATTTCATATTTTAACGCCTGTTCAGACCCGAATAATCACGATAAGAAAAAAGAACTGTATTCCAAAATTCAATCTGCAATGTCTGAATTCAAAAGTATAAACGGCAGTTATATTTGCAAAGAGCTTTTGGGAATCTCTGCCGATTCTTCTCCTGTTCCCGAGCACAGAACAGAAAGCTATTATCATAAAAGACCCTGCGGAGAGCTTTGTGCCGTGGCTGCTTCAATTGCCGAAAAATATTTATAAAAACTCATAAAAAAAACAGAGGCTGTCTTTTCGGACAGCCTCAAATTTATTATATTATCAGTCAAGCTTTGCTTTAAGGAAATTGTCGTAGAAATCCTTTACACCTGCATAGAAATCTTCAACGCCGCCGTCATTTTTCATAATGTAGTCAGCCATACTTTCGCTGACACTGGTATGGAAAATTTCTTCCTCGTGTAAATCGTTTTCTTTGAGCTTTTCAATGCTCTTTCCGTCTCTTTCGCTTCCTCTTGCAAGCATTCTGTTGTAACGCTCTTCATCACTGCTTACAACAACATCAACAAGAACGAACTTTTCACCGAATTCTTTTTTGAAAATTTCAATATCTGAGGGGGGACGAATACCTGAAACAAGGAAATTGGGAGCATCACTCTCCTTAATCTTCTTAACAATCATTTCGGGGAAGAAAGTCTGACCGTAGGCGGTCATATACTTCTTTGATGTAGCGTGAAGATTATCTCTTGTAAGCTCAAGTCCGTCTTTAGCTGCAAGCTCTCTTACAACATCACCTATTGAAATCATCGGAAAACCGTACTGTTCGGCAACATAATCAAGGAAGAAATCCTTGCCTGCGCCGTTTTTACCAACTGCTGCGAGAATCATTATTATATACCTCTTTCTAAATTATTGATAAATTAAATTTCGGGAATATTGATTTCAATTTCTCTGCCCAAATCAGATGAACGAGAAATACCGTCAATAATAGCCTGGTTATAAAGAATCTGACTGCTGGGAACAGGAGCCTCGCCGCCCTCTTTAACTGCATCGCAGAAAGAACGGATTTTTGTATCGAAGCAATCAACCTTATTATCTTTCATAGGAATAATTGTTTCAATCTGTTCACCGGCTATTTCGTGGTAAATTACAAGTGGACCGCCTATTGAACCGTTCCAGCATTCTGTTGAGGGAACTCTGACGGAGCCTTTTGTACCCATAATAATTGTATCGCCCGGTGTGTCAAGGTTCATAGCCCACGCAATTCTGAAATCGAGAATTATTCCGCCCTCAAGACGGATGAATGCAGCCGCAAAATCATCAACTCCGAAAACATCGTGATGCTCATAATCAGGTGATTTACCGAAGAAATCTGACTTATAGCCTGTAACGGTAAGAGGCTTCGGATAGCCGATTGAGTTAAGAACCATATCAAGTGAGTAACAGCCGATATCACCGAGAGAACCGATTCCTGCTGTATCTTTTTGAATGAATGATGTGCCGTAGGGGGTGGGGATGCCTCTTCTTCTTCCGCCGCCTGTCTGAATATAATAAATCCTGCCGAGCTCACCGGACTGAACAACCTTTTTGAGCATTTTCATATTCTCATCAAATCTGGGCTGGAAGCCGATTGAGAGAACGGCATTACTGTTCTTTTCAGCCTTGCAGATAGCAACAGCTTCTTCAAGAGTTACGCACATAGGCTTTTCAAGAAGAACGCTTACATTATGCTCAAGAGCATAAATTGCACATTCAGCGTGTGTGGCGTTATAAGTGCAAACGCTGACAGCATCAACCTCACCGGCATCAATAAGCTCTTTATGAGAGGGATAAAATTTTACATTACCTACATTATATCTCTCACAAAACGCTTCTGCTTTACCGGGAACAAGGTCAGCAAGAGCAATAATTTCAACATCTTCACATTTCTGATAAGCCTTAACATGAGCCTCGGCAATCCAGCCTGTACCGATAATACCGACTTTTAATTTTTTGCTCATATCTCTGAACTTTTCAGCACTGTGGTCTTCTTTGAAAGCATCAAGAATACTTGCCATAACTTAAATCTCCTTTATTTCACCAGCCGAGTGTTTTAAGATATTCACGGCTGAGCTTTACTGAATTTATACGGGTATTTCCTTTTTCGGGTTCATCCTGTTCAACAACAACCCACTCTGCTCCTGCTTTTTCGGAAGCGGAAAGAATTGAGGGCATATCCTGTGTGCCGTAACCGACAGGCATAAACGAAAATGAATCTTCATCTTCTTTTTCTTCGTTATCATCAATGCCGATAAGCTTATATAATGCACCGCCGGCTTTGCCCTTCATTCTGAAATCTTTAAGATGAACAACAGGGGAGCGGCTTGAATATTTTTCAATATATTCTGCAGGGTTAACTCCTGCAACATTGACCCAACAGGTATCAATTTCGGTTTTTAATAAATCCTCTGAGATTGTTGAGTATAAAACATCAAGAGCATATTTGCCGTTAAGCTCAACAAATTCAAAATCGTGGTTATGATAAAGAAGCTGTATTCCGAGCTTTTTGGCGGCTTCGGCAATCTTTTTTATGCCTTCAACCGTATCATCAAATCCGTCTGTTCCGGGCCTGCATTCTTCGGTAAGGTAAGGAACGGCAACATACTTACAGCCGATTTCGGCATAATCTGATAATACCTTTTCGGGGTCTTTCAGCATATCGTAATAAGGTACATGAGCTGAAATGGGAACTATTCCGATTTCGTCGCAAAAATCTTTGATTTTTTTCGGTTCTTCACCGAAAAGACCTGCAAACTCAACTCCGTCATAACCTAACTCTTTCATTTTACGGATTGTTCCGTAAAAATCTTTTTCCATTTCATCTCTGACGGAATAAAGCTGAACTGCAACAGGCAAACTCATATTTACACCTTCTCTGAATTTTTTAATAATATTAACACATTAAACGGTACTATACAAGTAAATTTTGTAATATTTTGTCTGTTGAATTGCATTTTTTACTGTGATATATTTTAAATATAAATTTCAGGAGGTGCTTATGACTGTAAGAGAGCAAAAGTGGGATAATCTTAAATTTATCCTTATTTTTCTTGTTGTATTAGGTCATATAGCGGATATATATGCCGAAATATCGCCTGTGACCGGATATATAAGATTTTTCATTTATACATTTCATATGCCTCTGTTTATTTTTGTTTCGGGTCTTTTTTGCAAAAATACGGTAAACAAAAGAAAATATAATAAGATTTTTTCTTATCTTGTTTTGTACTTGGTGATTAAAATATTAAATTTTTTTGCTCGCTGGGCGGCTGAAGGCTCAATGCCGGCTTTTCGTTTGCTTTATGAGGGCAGTACACCTTGGTATGCTTTTTCTTTATTTGCTTTTTGCCTCATTACAATTGCATTAAAAAACTTTAACAAAAAATATATTTTAATTCTTGCGATTGTCTTGGCTTTGCTTGTCGGTTATGATAACAGAATCGGTGACTATCTGTGTTTATCAAGAATAATTGTTTATTATCCGTTCTTCTATCTCGGTTATATTCTTGACGGTAAAACAGTTGAAAAATCACTTAACAAAAAGTCAATAAAGATTTTTTCGGCTGTTTTTATTTCAGTAAGCTTTATTTTTATCATTTTGTTTTATGATGAAATCAGCGTTTTGAAATTCCTTTTTACAGGCAGAAATTCTTACCACGATGTTTTTAACTGTAATCTTCCGTGGGCATTTCTGATGAGATTTGTGTGTTACTTATTTGCTTTTATTACAGGATGCTGTTTAATTTCATTAACGCCGGAAAAATTATGTAACGGCTTTTTTGCAAATATCGGTGCAAAATCGCTTCAGATATACATATTACACTATCCGCTTAAATGCTTGTATTTCGGTTTGCTGAATGATAAATTTCATATTGACGGTTTATTTACTTCAAAAATAGTTTTATATGTTTTTCTGATTTCTGTTGTATTAACAGCTGTTTGTGCTTTGCCGTTTTGGAAAAAGCCCATAGACAAAGTTTTGAAAGGTTAATTTTGATAAAATAATCACCCTGTTTTCGGCAGGGTGATTACTTTTACAGATTTTTTTTAATTTTATCAAATACGGTTTCTTTTTTATTAACGGGAGCGCCTCTTTGAACTCCGAGCTCTTTTTCAAGCTCAATAAATAATTCTCTTTGCTTTTGCGTAAGGCTTTTCGGAGTGTCAACAATAACGGTAACTCTCTGGTCGCCCTTTTGATTTCTTCCGGGAATTTGTATTCCTTTACCTCGAAGATTAAATTCTTCACCTGACTGTGTGCCGGTGGGAATATCGAATATTACATCACCGTAAAGAGTGGGTATTCTTAAGCTGTCACCAAGAGCAGCCTGCGTTATACTGATGTGCTTTGTTAAACGGACATTATAACCCTCTCTGACAAAGTCCTTGTGAGGCTTAACAAATACCGCAACCTTAAGATTTCCTTTCGGGCCGCCGTTTACACCGGCATTACCTGCGCCGGAAACCGTGAACATCTGTCTGTCATCTATTCCGGCAGGAACATCAACATTGACTGATGTTTTTATTGAAACTCTGCCGTTACCGTGACATTTGGAGCAGGGGGAATCTATAACCTTGCCTTTGCCGAAACACTTGGGGCAGGATTTCTGGCTCTGAAATGTTCCGAACGCAGTTCTCTGCGCAACGGTGACATAACCTCTGCCTTTACAATCCGGGCAAGTTTTGGCGCTTGTTCCGGGAGCTGCTCCCGTTCCGTGACAATCGGGGCAGGAATCAACACGGTTAATGTCAATTGTTCTTTTACAGCCCTTAGCAGCCTCTTCAAAGGAAACGGTTACCCTTGACTGAACATCTTCTCCTCTTCTCGGGCCGTTGGGATTGCTTGACTGTCTGCCACCGAATCCGCCACCGAAGAATGAGCCGAAAATATCACCTAAATCAATATCAACTCCGTCACCAAAGCCACCGAATCCACCGCCGAAGCCTCCGCCGCCGGCACCGAAATTAGGGTCAACTCCGGCATGACCGAACTGGTCATACCTTGCTCTTTTATCACTGTCTGAAAGCACTTCATAAGCTTCATTGGCTTCTTTGAATTTTGCTTCAGCCTCCGGGTTATTCGGGTTTAAGTCCGGGTGATACTGCTTGGCTTTTTGCCTGAACGCTTTTTTAATTTCATCATCACTTGCGCCTTTATTGACACCAAGGACTTCATAATAATCTCTTTTATCTGCCACTTTACATTACTCCAAAATCGGATAACCGAAAATTAACGGTTATCCGATATTTTCATTTAAGGGAATTAGTTTGCTTCTGTGAAATCGGTATAGTTGCCGTCATCGGGGTTACCGCCGTTAAAATCAGCACCGCCGAAATCATTGGGGTTGGGCTGTGCTCCGCCTTCGGGAGCGGCTGCCTTATACATCTTTTCACTAATTTCATAGAACTTTGCAGTAAGCTCTTCTTTACGGGAGTTGATGATGTTGATATCTTCACCCTTAAGTGCTTCCTTCAAAGCATCAATTTTTTCATTAAGAGAAGCTTTGTCGGCATCGTCAAATTTATCACCGTTTTCGCTAATAAGCTTTTCACACTGATAAACCATCTGGTCTGCTTCGTTTCTTGCATCAACTTCTTCTCTGCGCTTTTTATCTTCTTCTGCAAAGCGTTCTGCCTCTGCAACAGCGTTTTCAATATCTTCCTTTGACATATTTGAAGAAGCGGTTATTGAAATTGACTGCTCTTTCTGTGTGCCGAGGTCTTTTGCGGAAACGTTTACAATACCGTTTGCATCAATATTGAAAGTAACTTCAATCTGAGGAACGCCTCTTCTTGCAGGCATAATACCGTCAAGGTGGAATACGCCGAGAGTTTTGTTATCCTTTGCAAATTCTCTTTCGCCCTGAAGAACATGAACCTCAACGGAGGGTTGGTTATCAACGGCAGTTGAGAAAATCTGACTCTTTGTAACGGGAATTGTTGTGTTTCTTTCTATAATCTTTGTGTTAATGCCGCCCATTGTTTCAATACCGAGTGAAAGGGGAGTAACATCAAGAAGAAGAAGTCCTGTTACCTCACCGCCGATAACACCTGCCTGAAGTGCGGCGCCCATTGCAACACATTCGTCGGGGTTAATGCCCTTGAAGGGCTCAATACCCATAAACTTTTTGATTGCTTCCTGAACTGCGGGTATTCTTGATGAACCGCCGACCATAAGCACCTTGTTGATTTCACTTGTTTTAAGGCCGGAGTCGTTCATTGCCTGACGGACAGGACCCATTGTTGCTTCAACAAGGTCTGCTGTAAGCTCATTAAACTTTGCTCTTGAAAGTGTCATATCAAGATGCTTGGGGCCTGTTGCATCAGCTGTAATATAGGGGAGAGAAATAGAAGCACTTGTTACACCCGAAAGGTCAATTTTAGCCTTTTCTGCAGCTTCCTTAAGTCTCTGCATTGCCATTTTATCGCTTCTGAGGTCAACGCCCTGGTCCTTCTTGAATTCTTCAACAAGCCAGTTGATAATTCTCTGGTCGAAATCGTCACCGCCGAGCTTATTGTTACCGGCAGTTGCAAGAACCTCCTGAACACCGTCACCCATATCAATAATGGAAACATCGAATGTTCCGCCGCCAAGGTCATAAACCATAACCTTCTGCTCTGTTTCTTTATCAATACCGTAAGCAAGAGCAGCGGCTGTAGGCTCGTTTATAATTCTCTTAACATCAAGTCCTGCAATTTTACCTGCATCCTTTGTTGCCTGTCTTTGTGAGTCTGTGAAGTAAGCAGGAACTGTAATAACTGCTTCCGAAACCTTTTCACCGAGGTAGCTTTCTGCGTCGGCTTTAAGCTTCTGAAGAATCATAGCGGAAATTTCCTGGGGTGAATACTTCTTATCATCAATGGTAACTTTGTAATCTGTGCCCATCTGTCTTTTGATAGAAGCAACTGTTTTATCCGGGTTTGTTATAGCCTGTCTTTTTGCAACAGAGCCGACCATTCTTTCGCCGTTTTTACCGAATGCAACAACAGAGGGGGTTGTTCTTGCGCCCTCAGCGTTAGGGATAACAACGGATTCGCCGCCCTCAATAACGGCTACACATGAGTTTGTTGTACCTAAATCAATACCGATAACTTTTGACATAATTTTTATCCTCCGAATCAATTATTTTGATTATTTTTTATGTATTTGCTACTTTAACGACAGCTTCTCTTATTATTTTGTCGCCAAGCTTATAGCCTTTTGAAAAAACCTGTGCAATTACATTTTCACCTAAATTTTCATCCTCAACAGTCATAACTGCCGAATGGAAATTCGGGTCAAATTCATCACCTTCATTACCGAATGCTTCAACCTCAAACTTTTCAAGTAAAGTCTTGAACTGTGTAAAGATTAAATCAATTCCTTTTTTATACGCTTCAAAATCTGCTTCCGAATTATCTTCCGCTCTTTCAAAATTATCAATTATTGGGAGCAGTTCTTTGATAATATCGGTTTTTGAAGAAGTATAAATATCCTGTTTTTCTTTTGCGGAGCGTTTTCTGAAATTATCATATTCAGCACAAACACGAAGAAATTTATCTTCTTTTTCCGCATTTTCTTTCTTTAATTTTTCGATTTCTTCCGTTGATTTTTTCTCTTCCTCAATTTCTTTTTCCTGTGCACCTTCCTCTTTTGTTTCTTCTTTTTCTTTGATTTCTTTTTCTTTTTTCATTATTACTCCTATTCTTCAAGTGAAGCAGTTATCATCTGACCTACTAAATCAGTTAAATAACTGACACTTGGAATTATTTTTTCATAATCCATTCTTGTCGGACCTATAACACTTAAGGTTCCGGAATCATCGTTTCTTACTTTGTATTTTGCAACGATAATGCTTGAACTGCTTAATTGTCTGTATTTATTTTCCGTTCCGATTGAAATTTTAATTTTATCATCGGAAGAGGAAAGAAAATCATTTAATGGCTCTTTTTTACTCAGGAAATCGAGCAGGGGAATAATATCGCTTCCGTAATCCTTAACGCTGAGTAAATTTGAGCTTCCACTTATAATCAGCTTTGAATCGGATGTGCTCCCTGCCAAATCAACGATAGAAGCAAGCAGGGGGAGCAGAGTGAAATAATCATCCATCATTGTAGCTGCAACGGTCTGCATTGATGCAACACTTATTTCCCCGGTGGGTTTGCCGATAAAAAACTGCTGAACGATGTTATAAAATCTGTCAAAAACAGTTGAGCTGATTGGTTCGTCAAGTCTGCATAATCTGCTTTTAAGGATTCCGTTTGATGTGAAAAGAATCATCATTGCAGAAAACGTGCCGACAGGTAAAAGCTCAATCTTTTTTATGAAATTTAAGCCGACAGGAGCGGTTGAAACGCAAGCATAACCGGTTAAATCAGAAAGAATTTCCCGTGCTTTTGCAATCAGCTTTTCGGGGTCTCCGTTTGCAGAGGATATGCCGGCATCAATCATTCTTTTGTTCAGCTCGTCAATTTCCGCATCCTTCATAAGGTGGTCAACATAAAACCTGTAACCGCTTTGTGAAGGGATTCGCCCGGCTGATGTGTGAGGCTGTTCAAGGTATCCCATTGAAGACAGCTCACTCATTTCATTTCTGACTGTTGCAGAGGATACAGCCATACCTGTTTCGGCAATCAGACCTTTCGAGCCGACAGGCTCACCGGTTTTGATATATAAATCAATAATAGAAGATAAGATTTGTTTTTTTCGTTCACTTAGCTCCGGCATCGGACTCCTCCTTTCACCGAAATTTATGAAGTGCTAATATTAGCACTCTATTGGCACGAGTGCTAATTTCTGATGTTATAATACATCAGCTTTGTTGATTTGTCAATAGATTTATTTGTAAACAAGTTGTTAATGAATAAAATTTTAAGAAATTGTTAATCTTTATATTTCTTATTGACATAATATTAATATATCATTATAATTCTCGTTAGTTCAAAATGAAAAGAGCGATATTTATGTTTGAGTTTTTTGCACAGTTTTTTGAAAAAATAGTTGCATTTTTCACGGCAATTTTAATTTCTCTCGGAATTATCAGTGCTCCCGTTAATGCGAAGCAAACAAAGATTATGGAGTTTTCCGGTCAATCGGGCTGTAATATTGTTGAGGGCGGCTGTACTGACGGAAGATATCTTTACATAACAATGATAAATACCTCTGCAACAACCGAGAGGGAAGACCCTCCGTCCGGCGATATAGCTTTAAGCACTACAAAATGCAGAGTCCTTAAAATTGATACAACAAGCTGGACTGTTTCAAAATCCTCGGAAGAATTAAAGATTGACCACGCAAACGATATGACCTACAACACAAAAACCAATAAGATTTTGATTTCAAATAACAGCCCGAATTATAATGCGATTACGGTTCTTGACCCGAACACATTACAGATTGAAGCTAATCATATTTTACTTAACAAATATGATTCACAGCAAAATCCGACTCCTATAAAGATATATTCAATATCCTATGATGAGGTTAACGACTGTTATTACTGCGGAATTTCAAATTCAAGTAATTTTGTAAAGCTTAATTCCGATTTTAGCTTTGCTAAAGATATAACGGGATATGATATGAACCTGTTAAGAGGGGATGATTCAAAGGCTTATACCCGCCAGACAATCGAAACCGATAACGGATATTTCTATTCCACATTCTATTTGCCTAATTCGGTATTCAAATACTCATTTGAGGGTGAGCTTATAGGAAAATATGAATTTGAAAACCAGGATGGCGAAGCAGAGTTTTCATTTTTCTTAAATAACGAATTTTATATTTGCTATAATATTCAGGGCAGCAGTAATCCTGCCGGAATAATTTATAAAGTTAAAAATCCGGAATTTAATCTTTTCTGATAAATAATGGGGCTGTGTATAACAGTCCCTAATTTACGGCTTAATCGAAAAATTATTGTAAATTTTTCGATTTTTTTAGTATGTTTAGTATATTTCATTTGTAAAATGACCTTTTCGGAGCAAAGGAACATGTATGTTCAGAACAAAAAAATCACTGATTATAGTCTTAATAATGCTTTCAATCTCCGTTTTTACAGCGTGCGATTCTGAAATCTTTCGGCAGGAGTCGGTTTCTGCAAAAGCAACAGTAAAAGCAACCGAATCACTTACGGAAATTTCCTCTGCTTTGAAAACGACTGAATTAACGCTGACGGATAAAGAAACAACGGCTGAAATTAAAACTAAAACAGAAAAAGCCACAACAAAATCAGCTTCGGAATCTGTCACAAGCACCTTAACCGCCGCTGACATTTCAACTGCATTGGAAATTACGGAAAAAATCGAATTAAACAATAAGCATAATAAGTTAAAGCCGAAAATAAAGGATAAAAAGGTTAAAGAAGATAAAAAATTTTTTGACAATGCTGTTTTTATCGGTGACAGCGTTTCTCTCGGATTAAAAAACTATGTTACTAATCAGCGCAACAACGGTAAAGAATGTCTTGGCAAGGCAAAGTTTCTTGTTGCCGGCTGTATGGGATATACAAATTCTCTCGGTGCAATCGGTAAGCAGAATACAATTCATCCGAAATATAACGGAAAAGAAGTTATGGTTGATGACGGCGTTAAGCTGATTGGTGCCGAAAAAGCGTTTATTATGCTCGGATTGAATGACTTTTGTGCATATCCTCTTGAAACAGGTATAAAAAATGCTGAAATATTCGTTAACAGAATTATTGAAAAAAATCCCGGTATAGAAATCTATATTCAGTCTGTTACTCCTGTTATAAGCGCAAAGGAACGGGGTAAATTCAATAACGATTCGATAAATAAATTTAACGAGGCACTCTTTCGGCTTTGTGAAGAAAACAGCTGGACTTATGTTGATATTGCATCGGTTATGAAAAATGAAAACGGTTGTTTTAAGGACGAATACTGCTGTGACAAGGATGCACAGGGTGTTCATATGACTTATTCGGCATATCGTGTATGGATAGACTGCTTGAACGAAAAATTTTAACGGAGAAAACTTAAATGAGAAAAATTGCATCTTTTTTAATTGTATTTGCTGTTTTATTAACTTTTACATCCTGCACAAATAAACAAGAGCAAACTGCAGTTTCTCTTGAAGATATTTATGATAAATTATCCGGCAGTATCAGTATGGATTATGAAAAAATCGAGCTTGCAAAGGAAGATTTGCTTGATTATTACGGAATTGAAGCTGAAAAAGTTGAACAGTTTGTTGCTGTTCAGGATGCCTGCGGATATAAAGATGAAATTGTTATGATTAAGGCTTTTGATGAAGCTGATGCACAGAAAATTTATTCCGCATTAACAGAACATATTGAATATCAGAAAAACAGTATGCGCAACTATGATGCCGCACAATTCGATGTTTTATGTAAAAGCAAAGCAGATATTAACGGTACTTATGTTGCAATGTTTATATCATCTTCACAGGATGAAATGCTTGAAATTTATAATTCTTATTTTTCTTAAAAGCGGATTAAAGAAAGGGGTGTAACGCCGGTTGCTGTTTTCAAGTTTGTTGTTTATTTTTCTTTTTCTTCCGCTTGTACTCTCGGTTTATTATATTTTACCGAAAAAATTCAGAAATGCATTTCTGCTTATTGCTGACCTAATATTTTACGGCTGGGGAGAACCTGTTATGGTTTTCCTTATGCTTCTGTCAATTATCATAAATTATTTTGCAGGTCTTATGATTGCAAAATCAGATGATGGCAAGAAAAAGTTAATTCTTATAATATCTGTTATTATAGACCTTGGTTTGCTCGGCTTTTTCAAATATGCAGGCTTCTTATCCGAGAACCTTAAATTGATTCTTCCGTTTGTAAATATACCGATTATCAGCATTCCTTTACCTATCGGCATTTCGTTCTATACATTTCAGATAATGTCATATACGATTGATGTTTACAGAGGACAAACCGAAGCACAAAAGAACCTGATTGCGTTCGGCACTTATGTTTCATTATTTCCACAGCTTATTGCCGGCCCGATAGTCAGATACAGAGATGTGGATTCGCAGCTGACCAACAGAAATGAAAACATTGAGCAATTTGCAAGAGGAGTCCGATTATTTCTGCTCGGACTTGCAAAAAAAGTTCTTCTTGCCAACCCTATGGGTCAGTTTTGGAATGAACTGCGTGATACTGACGGCGGGATATTAGGCTCATGGGTCGGTGTTATCGCTTTTTCATTTCAAATTTATTTTGATTTCAGCGGCTATTCCGATATGGCAAGAGGTCTCGGTAATATGTTCGGCTTTGAATTTATGGAAAATTTCAATTATCCGTATATTTCTAAAAGCATAACCGAATTTTGGCGCAGATGGCACATTTCACTCGGAACATGGTTCAAAGAATATTTATATATTCCTTTAGGCGGTAACAGAAAAGGAAAAATACGCACATTTATCAATCTTCTTATTGTATGGATTCTTACGGGCTTTTGGCACGGAGCAAGCTGGAATTTTGTTTTATGGGGCTTATATTTCGGTATAATTCTTATAATCGAAAAATTATTCATACTTAAACTTCTTGATAAATTACCGTCATTTATTTCACGAATCTATTCACTGTTTCTTATCGCCTTCGGCTGGGTAATTTTCTATTTTGCCGATGATGTCGGCGGACTTTCAGCATTACTTAAATTTATACCTCGTCTTTTTACAGGCACATTAGTATCTTCGAATGCGAAAATCCTTATTCTGAACACTTTGCCTGTTCTTTTGATTGCCGCTGTTGTTTCAACTCCGGTCATCAGAAATGCTTATACTAAAATAAAAGACAAAAAAGGCTTTACCACAACTGAAATTATTGTTTCGATTATTATACTTCTGCTTTGCACAGCAGGTCTTGCAAGCGAATCGTATAACCCGTTTCTTTATTTCAAATTCTGAGGATTTATAATGAAAAATAAAACAAAAGCAAAGTTAATATCGGGTGTTTTTCTGCTTTTTATATTTTCAATGGGTTTACTGACCGCTTTTATGCCGAAAAATGATTTTTCCGAAACAGAAAAGAGATATTTAGCCTCTTTTCCGAAGTTTAGCATTAAAACACTTGCAAACGGTGATTTTTCGTCTGATTTTGAAAAATATCTTTCTGACCATACGCCGTTTCGTAATTTTTTTGTCAGTGTAAATTCATATTTTCAACTGATTAAAGGTAACAACGGCTCAAACGGAGTTTATCTCGGCTCTGACGGTTGGCTTATTGAAAAGCCATTTGACAGTAAGAACCGTTTTGAAACAAATACCGACCGTATTCTGAGCTTTTCCAAAAAATGCGATATTCCCTGTTCGATAGCGGTTGTTCCGTCAAAGGGATATATTTATTCCGATAAGCTTCCCGCTCTCGTTCTTGATTATGAAGATGATTTTTATTTTAACAGACTTTCCGAAAAATGCGGAAAAGAAATAACTGTTATTGATTTATTTGAACCTATGCTTAAAGCAAAGGATAATAAACAGCTGTTTTATAAAACTGACCACCACTGGACAAGTGACGGTGCGTTTTTGGCTTATAATGCTATTTGCAGCTCTCTCGGACTGAAAGCAAGTCCCGAAAATTCATTTGATTGTGAAATAACGGACGGCTTTTACGGAACATCATTCTCAACCTCTCTTTACACTTTGACAAAGCCGGACAGCGTTAAGGTTATGCGCAGTAAAAAAACAAGAGGGAAGGCAGAGGTTATTATTGATGACGGAAAGCCGGAAGCTTTTGACAATATGTTCTTTGATGAAGAACTGAAAAAGTCTGATAAATATGTTGCTTTTCTTAAAGGCAATCACTCTCTTGTTAAAATAAAAACAGGCAACATCGGCGGCAGACTTTTAATGTTAAAGGATTCATTTGCTCATTGCCTCGCACCGTTCCTTGCCGAAAATTACAGCGAGATAATATTGGTCGATTTAAGATATTATCATAAGTATGTTTCGCAATTACTTGAAGAAAATGATATAACACAAATTATGTTTGTTTACGGAATAGAAAACCTTGCCGAAAGCTCCGATATTATTCTGAAATAAATTTAATTTTAATAGTTAAGCCACCCAAAATCGGGTGGCTTAAAACATATTAAAATCTGCTTACCACATCTGCAAAGGCATCTGCAATAATCTTCTGTGAATTATAACCCATTGAGTTAGTTTCGTGGTAATGATTATCGCCGAATCTGTCCTTTGTTCCGTTAAGGAAAGGCTGTGTCTTGTTAAGAACAAAATCATTTGGCGGAACAACATAACCTGTCATATCATTTGAAACACCGCAAACGATAAGATTCTTATCACCGCAGATTTCGGCAAGGGGCTTTGGGTTGATTTCGGGGCCAATGCCTGTTGTGCTCTTTTCCGCATCCTGATAAGGTCCGTAAACTGTACTGACAAAGTTTTCACCGGGTAAGAAGAGAAGCTTTTTATCGCCAATCTGCATCAATGTCATTTCCGTGCACATCGCTATGCCTGTGTTTGACTCTTTATAAGGATACGCCTTGAAGCTCATTGTGTGCTTCATTGCAAGAAGAGTGAGAACATAGTTATCAACAGGATAATAGAATTCCTGGTTGAGATATTTAATTTCAGGCTTCAGCTCTGTATCATTATCAATCTTGAATGAAGCCTCGGCAAGCATCTTGCCCTGTGCCTTAACACATTCGATGGGGTCTTCATCAAGCTTTGCGGCATCCATTCCGCCAACGGGGCCGATAGCATAGAGAACATCTGCATTTGTTTTTTCTTTGATGAGCTCTCTCATAAAGAAAGGATATTCAGCACTTAACTTTCTGTTTGCACCGCCTAAAGAATTGGGATGACCGCCGAAGTTCATTAACCAAATTTCGTTACCGTCGTCATCGGGAACAAACTTGAATCTTGAAAGATATTCGTGCTTATCAATAAATGCTCTCTTTGTGAAAAGTCCGTCCTCAACAAAGATATTTCCGAAATAAAGCTTACCTTCTTTTTTGTTTGCATAAGCCTCTTCGGCAACCTTAACGGCTTTATTCATAAGCTGTTCCATATATTTCGGGTCTTTACCGTCAGAGGGGATTGAGAGAAAAGGCTTACCCCAGTAACCGAGAGTATCAATTCCCGAATGAGAATGGGTACAGCTGATTGAAATAAACTTACAGCCCTTGATTTTATCCGATGCCATAATCATTGAACGGATTTTGTTTATTTCAATTCTTGTCATACCAACGCAGTCAACGGAGAGCCAGAAAATACCCTCATCGTTGCCGCAATCAAGCCAAGTTGCATGAACATAAACAGGGGAGATGATGCCGTCCATTACATGACCTGAGCCGTGACCGGCAATGTAATAGGTTGTGTTCGGAAAATCCTCCGGCATAACTTCTGCCTTTGAAAAACCCGCTCTGAATTTTTCGCCGGTGATTGAAACAGGCTCTGCTTTTTTTATTTCAGGCCTTGTTTCTTTTTTTTGGATTTTTTTGCCGTAATTTGTGGTAATTTTAATAATACCTTTCATTACAATGTCAAGGGGGTCCATAGTATATCTCCTTTGTTATATATTTTTTTCAAATTTATAAATGCTCTGCTTTTCGATATCAAAGCTCGGCAACATAATCTGCGGTACTCCGGCATTAACCGAAACAGCAGAAACAATGCTTTTTGCAAATGGGAACAGCTCCTTAAAGCTCAATATATGAATCTGCTCTTTTTTAATAGCGGGATTAAACTCGAATATTCCGTTTATAACAACCTTTATACCGAAATTTTCGGGATTATCCTTATCGAACATTTCAGCGGATAATTCTCCGATACAAATATTGTTATCTGAATATTTCACACTATATCCGTATTTATTGCTGAAAGAAATCTGCTGTCCGTTTTCGCAGGTATTAACAAATTTTATTTCACTTGCCTTGTATGCTTTCAAAAGAATATCGCTCATTTTCAATCCTCTGTAATCAATCTTATTTATATTATATTCATTATTTCATTGGTTGTCAAATAATTTACAAAACTAATTCAAATCTATTGAAAAGTTTTTTGACGGGTGATATAATCTCTCAAGGTGAATATTTATGTTTAATATCATTTCAGAGAATTTTTCTCAAACGGAAAAAATCGGATATTCTCTTGCAAAGGAGCTTCCATACGGCAGTGTCGTTGCGTTATTCGGCGAACTAGGTGCAGGCAAAACCGCTTTCACAAGGGGCTTTACAAAAGGTATGGGTATTGATTCGGATGTAACCAGTCCCACATTTGCTCTTGTAAATGAATACCGAGACAATAATAAAGCGCTTTATCATTTTGATATGTACAGAATAGAATCCTGGGATGATTTATATTCAACGGGCTTTTTTGATTACCTTGACGAGGGCGCTTCGCTTATTATTGAATGGAGCGAAAATATCGAAAATGTTTTACCCGAAAACTGCATAAAGGTTAAAATTTCAAAAACTGAGAATTTTAATCAGCGAATTATTGAATTTGACGGATGTGATAAATTTGAAATTGCTTGCTGTTGACAGCTCTGCAAAATCTGCAAGCGTTGCTGTTTTTGAAGATAATAAGTTAATAAGCGAATGTTTTGTTAATAACGGCTTAACACACAGCAAAACCTTAATGACTATGGTTAATAATGCCTTGAAGCAGGCAGATTTAACAGTCAATGAAATTGATAATTTTGCTGTCAATGTAGGTCCGGGCTCTTTTACGGGTATCAGGATAGGAGTTGCCGCAATAAAAGGACTTGCATTTAACGGAAATAAACCCTGTGTCGGAGTTTCTACACTTAAATCTATGGCATATAATTTCATTGATGAAGACTGTTATGTTTGCTGTTCTATGGATGCAAGGTGTAACCAGGTTTACTGTGCTGTATTTGAAATTGAAAACAAGATTATAAAAACCGTTATTGAAGATAAAGCTGAAAGCATTGATGAATTTTATAATGATATAAATTTATTGAGTAAAGATAAGAAAATGTATTTAGTCGGTGACGGTGCTGAAATATGCTTTGAAAAGTTTAACGATTCAAGGTTTATTCTTCCGTCAGAAAACAGACTTTATCAAAGGGCATACGGTACAGGCTTAGCCGCTTTGTTTGATGATAAATTCACAGATTCAAGTTTAATTGAGCCTGTTTATTTAAGATTACCGCAAGCAGAAAGAGAATTAAAATTAAAAAGAACGGAGAATAACAAATGATTGCTCTCGGATGCGACCACGGCGGCTTTCAATTAAAAGAAGCCGTAAAAAAACATCTTGATGAAAGAAAAATTAAATACATTGATTTCGGGACTGATTCCGAAGAATCAGTTGATTACACTGTTTATGCGGAAAAGGTTGCAAAATCGGTTGTTTCCGGCGAATCCAGGCTCGGGTTACTTTTCTGCGGAACAGGTATAGGAATGTCTATGGCGGCAAATAAGGTCAGAGGAATAAGAGCAGCCTGCTGTTCGGATGCTTTTTCTGCCGAGATGACAAGAACACACAATGATGCAAATGTTCTTTGTGTCGGCGGCAGAGTTATCTCCTGCGAAAAGGCTGTTGAGCTTTGTGATTTGTTTATTGACACTCCATTCAGCAATGATGAAAGACATATCAGAAGAATAAATCAAATAAAAGCAATGGAAGATAGATTTTAAATATATTGTTTTTGCAATTTATAATTTTCGGAGGGAATCTGTTTGGTTTCCTCCTTGATTTTTGAGGTGAATATGAATATTCAAGGTTTACAAAAATTAACGCTTCTTGATTTCCCCGGTAAAACAGCTTGCACGATTTTTACAGGAGGATGCAATTTAAGATGTCCTTTTTGTCATAATTCTCCGCTTGTTATAAATCCTCCGAAAGAATCTGCATATTCGGAAGAAGAAATTTTCGATTTTCTGAAAAAGCGCCTCGGAATACTTGACGGAGTTGCAATTACAGGCGGCGAGCCTCTGTTACAGCCGGATATAATTGATTTTATTATCAAAATAAGAGAAGCCGGATATGCTGTTAAGCTTGATACAAACGGTACATTTCCCGATAAATTAAAGTATCTCGTTGATAATAAGCTTGTTGATTATGTCGCTATGGATGTTAAATCAGGTGAAAAAGGTTATCCTCAATGCGTCGGTATCGGAGGATATAAGCTTGATAAAATTAAAACAAGCATCTCTTTGCTTCTTGAAGGAAATGTTGATTATGAATTCAGAACAACCGTTGCGGACGGATTACATACCACGGACGATATTGATGAATTAGGTCAGCTTATTAAAGGTGCAAAAAGACACTATATTCAGGCCTTTAAGGATTCGGGTGATTTAATCGGCTTCGGTCTTTCATCATTTCCGAAAAGTGAACTGTTAAAGATGAAAAAAATTATGGAAAACTATGTTGAATTTTGCGAAGTCAGAGGAATTTAATTTGCCTTCATACAATATTAACTGAAAAATATCTCTCATATAGTGTAAAATTAACAAAATTTCAAAAAATACACAATATATTGTATTTAGGTGTTGACTTGATACCAATATTTTGTTATCATTGCACACGGAAAATTTAGTGGAGGTAGGTATAAAATGTATCAGGTTGTAAAAAGAGACGGAAAATCTGCAGAATTTAATGTCAGCAAAATTGCAGAAGCCATTAAAAAGGCTTTTGAAGCCATTGATAAACAGTATCATCCGTCAACAATTGACTTTCTCGCTCTCAAAGTAACGGCAGACTTTGAGCCGAAAATTCAGAATAATCTTATTGCCGTTGAAGACATTCAGGATAGCGTTGAATCAGTTCTTATTCAGGCAGGCTATGCTGATGTTGCAAAGTGCTATATTCTTTACAGAAGACAGCGTGAAAAGCTTCGTAATCTCAAGAGCACAATTCTTGATTATAAGGAGCTTGTTAACAGCTATGTTAATATTACCGACTGGCGTGTTAAAGAGAATTCAACCGTTACTTATTCGGTAGGCGGTCTTATTCTTTCAAACTCCGGCGCTATTACAGCTAACTACTGGCTCAGCGAAATTTATGATGATGAAATTGCAAACGCTCATAAGAATGCCGATATTCATCTTCATGACCTTTCTATGCTTACAGGTTACTGCGCAGGCTGGTCGTTAAAGCAGCTCATCACCGAGGGCCTCGGCGGTGTTACCGGCAAAATCACATCTGCTCCTGCAAAGCATCTTGCAACACTTTGCAATCAGATGGTAAATTTCCTCGGTATTATGCAGAATGAATGGGCAGGTGCACAGGCATTCTCATCCTTTGATACATATCTTGCTCCCTTTGTTAAGGTTGACAACCTTGATTATGACCAGGTAAAGAAATGCATTGAATCCTTTATTTACGGTGTAAACACTCCCTCCCGTTGGGGAACACAGGCTCCGTTCTCAAATATTACACTTGACTGGACTGTTCCTGCTGACCTTGCTGAACAGAATTGTATTATCGGCGGTAAAGAGGTCGATTTCAAATACAAAGACTGTAAAGCTGAAATGGATATGATTAACAAAGCCTTCATCGAAATTATGATTGAGGGTGATGCTAACGGCCGTGGTTTCCAGTATCCTATTCCCACATATTCAATTACAAGAGATTTTGACTGGTCAGAAACAGAGAACAACAAGCTTCTCTTTGAGATGACCTCAAAATACGGCACTCCTTATTTCTCAAACTATGTTAACAGCGATATGGAGCCCAGTGATGTTCGTTCAATGTGCTGCAGACTTCGTCTTGACCTTCGTGAGCTCAGAAAGAAGAGCGGCGGTTTCTTCGGAAGCGGCGAAAGCACAGGTTCAGTCGGCGTTGTTACAATAAACATTCCCCGTATTGCTTATCTTGCTGAAAGTGAAAAGGATTTCTACCGCCGTCTTGATAAGATGATGGATATAGCTGCCCGTTCACTTAAAATCAAGAGAAATATTATCACAAAGCTTCTTGACGAAGGTCTTTATCCCTACACAAAGAGATATCTCGGTACATTCACAAACCATTTCTCAACAATCGGTCTTGTCGGTATGAATGAAGCCGGTCTTAATGCTAACTGGATTAAGGCTGATATGACTTCACCCAAATGCCAGCAGTTTGCAAAAGATGTTCTCAACCATATGAGAGAGCGTTTGAGTGACTATCAGGAAATGTACGGCGACCTTTATAACCTTGAAGCAACTCCTGCAGAGTCAACCTCTTACAGACTTGCAAAGCACGATGTTAAGAAATATCCCGATATTATCACTGCTTCTGACGATACACCTTATTACACCAACAGCTCACATCTTCCCGTTGGTTATACAGAGGATATTTTTGAAGCTCTTGATATTCAGGATGAGCTTCAGACTCTTTACACATCAGGTACTGTTTTCCATGCATTCCTCGGCGAAAAGCTTCCCGACTGGAAAGCGGCTGCTGACCTTGTAAGAAAGATTGCCAACAACTACCGTCTTCCTTACTATACTCTTTCACCCACATATTCAGTATGTAAGAATCACGGATATATTCAGGGCGAAGAATATGTTTGTCCCGATTGCGGTAATGCAACAGAGGTTTATTCAAGAATTACCGGCTATTACAGACCTGTTCAGAACTGGAATGACGGTAAAACACAGGAATATAAAGACCGTAAGGTTTATAATATTGCAGGTTCAAAGTTCCATGAAAGACATGAAGATTGCTCCTGCTGTGAAGACAGAGGCTCAAGCACTTCAACTGTTCTTCCTGACGGCATTTATCTCTTCAAAACGCCCACTTGCCCGAAGTGCAAGATAGCTGTTCCCAAGCTTCAGACAGCCGGCGTAGTTTTCAAAGAATTAAACGCATATGAAAACGAAGAAATCGCCATTGCTCTCGGAATCAAACAGGCTCCGACACTTGTTGTTATTGACAACGGCAATGTTGAAAAGTATTCAGACCTTCAGGGTGTAATGGAATATATTGAAACAATAAAATAAATTTAATTAAAAAGGGAGATTTTATATCTCCCTTTTTGAGCAAGGAAAAAGAATTATGTATGATATTATTGTAATTGGTGCCGGCCCTGCCGGTTTAACAGCGGCATTATATGCCTTAAGAGCAAATAAGAAAGTACTTGTTTTAGAAAAAAGTACATTCGGCGGTCAGGTTACATTTTCACCGGCAATTGAAAATTACCCCGGTTATGCAATAATGAGCGGTAATGAATTTGCAGATAAGCTCATTGAACAGGTTATTAACCAGGGTGCTGATATTGAGATGGAAAAAGTAATTTCAATAAAGACCGACGGAAATATAAAAACTGTTGTAACCGATACTGCAGAGCACGAAGCAAAGGCGGTAATTATCGCAACCGGTGTTAAGCACAGGCAGACGGGTGTTAAAGGTGAAAACGAATTAGTCGGGAACGGTATTTCCTATTGTGCAGTTTGTGACGGTGCATTCTTCAAAGGAAGAACCGTTGCTGTTTTAGGCGGCGGAAATTCTGCCCTGCAGGAAGCAGTTTTACTCTCCGATTTATGTAAAAAGGTTTATATTTTGCAAAATCTTGCATTTTTAACCGGAGAACAAAAGCTTGTTGAAAAAGTTAACAACGCTGAAAATATTGAGGTTATTTACGAAATCGCCATAGATTCATTTATCGGCACAAACGAACTTGAAGGTCTTAATATCAAAAATGTTAATACCGGTACTGTTTCGAGCATAGCTGTTGAGGGCTTGTTTGTTGCAATAGGCTTGATACCCGATAACGAAAGGTTCAGCAATGTTGCCGCTTTAGATGAGCAAGGATATTTTGACAGCAGTGAAAATTGCTTAACAAAAACAGACGGTATATACATAGCAGGGGATTGCAGAAAGAAAAATATAAGACAAATTACAACTGCCACCGCTGACGGCGCAATTGCGGCATTAAACGCTTGCAGATATATTGATAATTTAGAGTAATGATTCAAGAAAGAGGAATTGTTATGAAAAAGATTATTGCTTTGTCATTAACTGTTATAATTATTTTCTCATCTTTCTCCGTTTTGTCATCAGCAAAAGATAATTATAAAAAATTCAATATTGATAATCCGTATAAGGATGTTGATTTTGAAGAGTGGAAAGCATATAAAACACAGCTTCATTGCCATACAACGGCTTCGGACGGTTATCTTAAGGTTGCAGATGCTTTGGAGTATTATTACAATATGGATTATGATGCCATAGCGTTCACCGACCACGGGACAAATAACCAAGGCTGGAATATTGAGCCTGATAAAGTTCCCATTATGCGAGCTATAAAAAGTGAAAGAACAGGCGGAGCTTATGCTTCCATTGACCCGATTTCACTTGAAGAATATAAAGCATATCTGAACGGCACAAAAGAAACTTATACGGTTGATGAATTGAAAAGTCCTAAATTAAATTCAGCCACAGGTGTAAATTACAGTCAGCAAGCTTTCGGTTATGCAGATGAAACAGATGAAAGCTTAAAGTTGTTAAAAAAAGCAACAGAAAACGGAAAATTCAAGCGTACCAACAACAGCGGTATGACCGATATTCTTTTAGGTAATGAGCTGAATATGGCTACTCCTGTTTGCGACTGCCACCTTACACACTACTGGTGTGAATACGGCGAGGGTCTTGCCGGAGTCTACGGCGATTATGAAACTCCTGCCTCAAAATCCTCGGAAGAAGGCGGAGTATCAATGCTTTCTCATGTGGGTGAATATGTTTATCAGGATAAGGACACAATCAATCACACAAACCACAGAGTAGATGATTATTATGTAAATAAATTTGCTAAAATCTTTTTGGATAACCCGGTTAACGGCAATAAAAAAGGTTTTGTCGCAGGAATGGGAATTAACAGCGCAACCGATGCACACACAAGATGTGACAGATTCCTTTATGACCAGATTTTGCAAAAAACAATTCCGAACGGCGTTACGCCCTGGGGCTTTACTTTTTCCGATTCACATAATTTTTATTCGATGAATGACGCTTACACAATGATGCTTATTCCCGACTGGAGCGGTTACGGTAATGCTGTCAGAAATTCAATGATGAGAGAATGTATGGAAAAAGGTGAATTTTTCTCTGTATCTCATTATTCAAACGGATATGAAATGGACGGCGAAAAGGAATGGCCCGGTTCACCCGTAACCAGTGACAACGGTGACGGAAAAGATTGGCCGGATAATAAGATTCTTTTAATGAACGATACTCCCATGGTAACAAATCTCTTTGTTGATGATGATACAGACACAATAACTGTTTATGCTGAAAATGCAGACAGAATTGTATGGATTTCTGATGGAAATGTCATTAAAAGAACAGAAAATGTTGTTGCCGATAAAAACGGTATATCAAAATTCAAAATATGTCTTCACGAAGACGGACTCAAAAACAATGTCAATCTGTTTTTAAGATTTTATGTAACAGGCGAGCAGGGGATATGCTATTCACAGCCTTTTATACTCCATGAGCTTGATGAAAGCGGAAACGAGATTCCGTTTGAAAAAGTAAATGTTCCCGAAACCCACGATTTATCCACATTTTTGAGAGGTTTGGTAACTGTTCTTGACTGGGCAATATTCAAGTGGAATCCGATTATATGGATATTTAAGTATTTTGCACTCGGCTATAACCCTGTTTCAAGATTTTTTACGGATATTGCAAATATTTTTTAACAAATTATTTATTGATAATATAATTAAAATGTATTATAATCAATTTGATAATTTTTGCAGGTGAAATAAATTGAAAAATAATAAAAAGAAAAAGAAGAATATCAGCAAGCCTAAAGCAATCTTTTTGGGCTTGCTTTGCGGCATTGCATTAACTTGCTGCATTATTGTTGCTTATACGCTGATAAATGTTATTTCTTTTGTTAACGGTGAGCTTCAGGTAAATTTGGATGAATATAAAGCAAATCAAAACCAGACCTCATTCATCTACGCTTATGAAAACAATGATACTTCCAAGCCGGTTGAAATAGCAAGGTTACACGGTGATGAGGACAGAGTATGGGTTAATATTAAGGATATTTCTCCTTATATGGCAAAGGCGTTTATTGCCCTTGAAGACCAGAGATTTGAAAAGCATCACGGTGTTGACTGGGTTCGTGTCGGCGGTGTTATTCTTAACCCGAAACAACTCGGACAGGGCGGCTCAACAATTACACAGCAGTTAATTAAGAATCTTACAAATCAAAAAGATGTAACATTTGTTCGTAAATTCAAAGAGATTATGACAGCACTTAATCTTGAAAAGAATTACGATAAAAACAGGATTATGGAGGCTTACCTTAACACCCTGTATCTCGGTAACGGCTGTTACGGTGTAAAGACTGCAAGCGAAAAATATTTCGGCAAGCTTCCGTCTGAATTGAATGCGGCTGAATGTGCCGTTATCGCTTCAATAACACAGTTTCCGACAAAGTTTAATCCCTTAATCAACCCCGAAAACAACAGAGAAAGACAGCTTTACTGCTTAAAAATGATGCACGAACAGGGGATGCTGAATGACTCTGAATATAAAGAAGCCTGTGATTATCATTTGATTTTTACAAACAGTGATGATTATGTTCCCGAAAAATCAAATGAAGAAGTTAAAAAAACACAGGAAATGGAAAACAAAATCAACAGTTATTATGTTGATGCTGTTATTGATGCCGTTATTGATGAGCTGATGAATGAATACGGTTATTCACAGCAAAAGGCAACAAACGAGATTTATTACGGCGGTCTTCGTATTTATTCTGCTGTTGACTTGAATATTCAGAAACAGCTTGAAAATGTTTATGAAAACAGAATAAATTTCCCGTCTATAAAGAAAAAAGACGGAACAAAGCCTCAGTCATCAATGACGATAATGGATTATGCCGGCAGGGTTGTTGCCATTATCGGAGGTGCAGGAGAGAAAACACAAAACCGAACATTTAACAGAGCAACATCTTCATGGAGACAGCCCGGTTCAACCATTAAACCGCTTTCAACTTATGCACCGGGAATTGAGCTTGGATTAATAAACTTTTCTACTACAGTTAAGGATTATGCCATTGCGGTTAACGGTGAGCTTTGGCCGCACAATGTAGATAAAACACTCGGCTCAGGAAAAAATGTAACCGTTCAGTATGCTGTTCAGCAGTCACTGAATACTGTTCCTGTCAGACTTATTAAGGATGAAATAACTATTGATAAATCCTTTGAGTTTATCAGAGATAAATTCAAGCTTTCAAGACTTGACGAGGTTAATGACAGAGCTCTTTCACCTCTGGCAACAGGAGCATTTACAAACGGTACAAATACGCTCGAAATGTGCTCTGCTTATGCATCTTTCGGTAACGGCGGTTATTATTATGAGCCATTCTTCTATTATAAGGTTACTAATGCACAGGGGACACAGGTAATTTTAGACCATACAGCACAAAAGGGGCAGCAGATTATCACATCTGAAACCTCCGATATAGTTTGTGAGCTTTTGCAGACGGTTCCTACAAGCTATTACGGAACAGCTTCAAATGTCAGAAAATTTCAGATTTTCGCAAAAACAGGTACAACAAGCAGTGACTGTGACAGATGGTTCTGTGCAGGAACGCCGTATTATGTTGCATCTGTCTGGTTTGGATATGATATTAAAGCACCCCTTAACCAGGATATAAACCCGTGCGGTAAAATCTTCTTTACTGTTTTTGACAGGATTCATAAGGGACTTGAAAAGAAAGAGTTCCCGAAGAGTGACGGAACTGTAATGAAAAAATACTGCAAAAATTCCGGTAAGCTTGCCGGAACTAATTGCGGTAACACCGGAATGGGATGCTATAAAGAAAACGACCTTCCCGACACCTGCACATGGTGTTCATCATCCGTAGAAACCGAAAGCAAGACTAACACAACGGGTGAAATTGTCAGCAGTGCCGCTAACGATGTTGCAAGCGCCCTGAATGATGCTATAAATAATATTTTAAGATAATATTTTAAGATAAATTTACGGGGCTTTTTCAGAGCCCCGTATTTTAGAGGATAAACTGTTATGATTATAATGGGAATTGACCACGGTAATGCAAGAACAGGAATTGCAATTTGTGATAAAAACGAGGTGCTTGCAAGCCCTGTTACGGTTATTAAGCAATGGAATCAGGAAAAGCTTGTAAACTCCGTTTGTGAATATATTGATGAATATAAGCCGGAACTGATTGTTGTCGGTCTTCCTAAAAATATGGATTCTACACTTGGCGAAAGTGCTCAAAAATGTATTGAATTTTCTGAACAGCTTTCTGAAAAATCCGGAATAGAATGTGTTATGAGAGATGAAAGATTAACAACTGTTTCAGCTCATATTGCTCTTAATAATACAGATACAAGAGGTAAAAAAAGAAAAGAAGTTGTTGATGCTGTTGCGGCAACTTTAATACTTCAGGACTTTATTGATTCAAGAAAGAGGGGATTGTAATGGCTAATAAAATTAAAACTGTTTATATTTGCAGTGAATGCGGTTATGAAAGCCCTAAATGGAACGGTAAATGTCCGGCCTGCGGCGAATTTAATACTATGAATGAAGAAATAGTTTCTAACGCCAAAACGCCCGTAAAATCTGTATTTACAGCTGATTTATCAGCAAAAACAATTGATGAAATTAGTGCAGAGGATGAAATCAGATTTAACACAGGTATGTCCGAGCTTGACCGTGTTCTGGGCGGGGGAGTGGTAAAGGGCTCTCTGGTGCTTTTGTCAGGTGACCCCGGAATAGGTAAATCAACTATTCTTCTCCAGATTTGTGAATATCTCGGTAAAAATCTTTCAATCCTTTATGTATCAGGTGAGGAATCTGCAAGACAGATTAAACTGCGTGCTCAAAGGCTCGGTGTTAAAACCGACAGCTTAAAAATATTGTGTAATACAGATGCACAGTCTTTAACAGAATTTATCAGAAACGAAAAGCCGCAACTGGTAATTATTGATTCCATACAAACGATGGAAATAAAAGAGCTTTCTTCATCTCCGGGCAGCGTTACGCAGGTCAGAGAATGTACTAATTTGTTTATGCACTGTGCAAAGGAATTGAACATTCCTACAATAATTGTCGGCCATGTAAACAAAGACGGCAACATTGCAGGGCCGAAGGTTTTAGAGCATATTGTTGACTGTGTTTTATATTTTGAGGGTGAAAGAAATCTCTCTTACAGAATACTTCGTGCAGTTAAAAACAGATACGGCTCGACAAATGAAATCGGCGTTTTCGAAATGCTTGATAAGGGCTTAAAAGAGGTACCTAATCCGTCACTTATGCTTATTTCCGGAAAGCCGAAAAATACAGCCGGAACCTGTATTGCCTGTGTTATGGAGGGCAGCCGTCCTATTTTGGCAGAGGTACAGGGTCTTGTTTCAACATCCGCATACGGAACGGGCAGAAGAATGTCAACAGGCTTTGATTATAACAGACTTGCAATGCTCATAGCAGTTTTGGAAAAGCGTTCGGGATATTATTTTGCTAACTGTGATGCTTATGTAAATGTTGTCGGCGGATTAAAGCTTGACGAACCGGCAAGCGACTTATCGGTTGCTTTGGCACTTATATCTTCATTAAAAGATACTCCGATAAAAGATGATGTTCTTGCAATCGGAGAAATCGGACTCGGCGGAGAATTAAGAGCAGTTTCGTATTGTGAACAGCGTATAAAAGAAGCAGAAAGACTTGGATTTAATAAAATAATTATTCCCAAACATAATTTCAAGTCGCTCGATTCGTTCAAAGGTAATATTGAAATTATAGGTGCTAACACAATAAACGAGGCTTTTAATGCGGCAATCTGAAAGAATAATAATAAATCCTAATTTACCTGAAAATCCGGTATCTCTTATGGCGGTTTCCTCCGAAGCAGCTGAAACGATAAAGGCATTAAGCTCCCTGAATATCCGAGTTCTACCTGTTCAATCCGATAAAAGACTGCCGGTAAATTATAATGCTCATCCCGATTTACATTATATGCATTATGGACAAAGCGTTCTCTATTCGATTAACGAGCCTACAGCAGGGGAGTTAAAGGGAAAATTTGACCTGCATATAATAAAAGATAAAGTAGGAAACAAATATCCGTACGATGTGTCCACAAACGCCGTAAGATTAAATAACCTTTTTATCTGCAACGAAAAATCTGTTTCAAAAGAAATTTTAGAAAAAGCATATAAAGATAATCTGGAAATTATAAATGTTAAACAAGGCTATACAAAATGTTCAATTTGTATTGTTGATGAAAATTCTATAATAACTGATGATGAATCAATTTATAAATCCGTTCAAAATTTCATAAATGATGTATTACTTATTTCAAAAGATTCTATTCGATTAAAAGGAACGAATTACGGTTTTATCGGCGGTTGCACAGGAAAGATTGATAATAACACAATTGCTTTTAACGGCAGAATAGACAGTCATAAAGATTCAAATTTAATAATAGATTTTCTTGATAAGCATAATTGCAAATTTAAAGAATTGCTTAATGAAAGACTTACTGATATTGGTTCAATGCTGCCTTTAACGGAATATTGTTAAAAACACTTGATTTTTGGTTTAATATATGATATTTTACTTATAAATGTCCCCTTATATACATAAAACTTATCTTTTGTGTAATTGTTTGTAAAATTTAAGGAGATTAAAATATTATGAGAAAAGAAGAAATAAATGAACTGCCCTCTTTGGTGGTTAAATATTTGAACTATTTATCAGGTACATTAAATAAATCAGATTTAACTGTTTTGGAATATGGCTCTGATTTAAGACTCTTTTACAGATATTTAGTTAAAAATAAAAATTTGGTAAACGAAAATGTTGAATTTGAAAAAATCGACATTAAGAATTTATCAGATGACTTTATTTGCAATGTTTCGCTTGATGATGCTTACTCTTTCCTCGCCTACTGCCGGAACGAAAGAAAAAACGATTCCAATGCAAGAGCAAGGAAAGCGGTTGCCATTAAAAGATTTTATCTATTCCTTGAAGCACAAAATATGATTAAAGGCAAAAATATGATTGCCTTGATTGATTTACCTCAAAAAAAGAAATCTCTGCCTAAATACCTCACCTTACAACAAAGTATTTCATTATTAAAAGCGGTTGAGGGTGAAAATTCATACAGAGATTATTGTATTTTGGTTTTATTTCTTAATTGCGGTTTAAGACTTGCCGAGCTTGTTTCAATTGATTTTAGTGATATTTCTTTTGAAAATAAAACACTTCGTGTTCTCGGTAAAGGAAATAAAGAACGAATTGTTTACCTAAATGATACTTGCATTAAAGCCTTAAATGACTATATAAAGGTCAGACCGAAAGACGGAGTAAAAGACAGAAATGCCCTGTTCATCAGTAACAGATTAACAAGAATCAGCCGTGAATCGGTGCAGAAAATGGTTGAAAAATATTTAACTAAAATCGGGCTCGGTAATCAGGGCTTCTCGGTTCATAAATTAAGACATACCGCCGCAACCCTTATGTATCAATCCGGTAATACCGATGTAATGCAAATCAAAACTCTTTTAGGTCATGCAAATCTTGCAACCACAGATATTTATACACATATCCATGATGAACAAGTAAAGGAAGCTGTTGATAACAACCCGATAAATACTTATTTTAATGAAAATGAGAGTTGACTCCCCTGCCCTCTTATAAAGCACATAAATGACCGCCTGTTTTATACAGACGGCCATATTTTATTGATTCAGTTTTTCGAGTTTGGCATAATTTGCCATTATTTTCTTTGTCGGACCGTTTAAGAAAGCGACCTCAAGTAAAGTGTCGTTTGCCATTGGAGTAATAGATAAAACGGTTCCTTCGCCCCAGGTTTTATGCGAAACAGTATCACCAATCTTAAAGGTAATGCTACATTTGGCAGCCGGCTTGGAAACACCGGAAAAACCGTAATTAGAAGTTTTTGATTGAGGTTTTCTTTCAAAATTATTGCCGATAGTCTGTTTTCTGAAACCGTTATTGCCATTTGAAGCTTTTAATTTGTTTTCATCACTCGGCTCAATAAGAGAATCGGGAATTTCGGTTATAAACCTTGAGGGCGGATTATATCTTGTTGCTCCGAATAACATACGCATTTGTGAGCAGGAAATATAAAGCTTCTTTTTTGCTCTTGTGATTGCTACATAAGCCAGCCGTCTTTCCTCCTCAATACCTGCTTCACCCTCATCAATCGAAAGCTGTGAAGGAAAGATATTTTCTTCCATACCGACAAGAAATACATTTTCAAATTCAAGTCCTTTTGCCGAATGAATGGTCATCATAACTACTGAATCGGCTTCGGAATTATAATTATCAATATCAGTCATCAAAGATATTTCCTGTAGGAAATCATTTAATGTTGCATCCTCATTATTTTGACAGAAATTATCAATGTTATTTATTAACTGGTCAATGTTTTCGAGTCTGTCCTGTTTTCTCTCAGGCTCAAGGTCAAGCGAAGTGATATATCCTGTTTCTTCAAGAACAAATTTAAGCAGGCTTGAAATTGAATTAACCTCGCTGTAACTGATAAATTCCCGTATCATTTCGGCAAACTGTTCAAGCTTTTTTGCTCCTCTTGAAAGCTTCGGATATTTAGAAGCCTCTTCCATAATATCAAGCAATTCAACGCCTAAGGCATCTGAAATTTCATAAACCGATGAATATGTAGTGTCGCCTATTCCCCTTTTGGGCTCATTAATAATTCTTGCCATTCTTACGCTGTCATTCGGGTTGGCAATAACACTTAAATAAGAAATACAATCCTTAATTTCTTTTCTGTCATAAAACTTATGACCGCCGATTATTCTGTAAGGAATACCGTTTTGAACAAATGACTGCTCTATAAGGTTTGACTGCGAGTTCATTCTGTAGAGAACGGCATAATCGGAATAGCTGTCACCTTTTCTTATTCCGCTCAAAATTCTTCTTGTTACAAAATAACCCTCATCTCTGTCAGAATCAGCCTTATGAAAAATAACCTTATCCCCTGCTCCGTTATCGGTCCAGAGATTTTTACCTTTTCTTTTATTGTTATTGGAAATAACTTTGTTTGCGGCATCAAGAATATTTTGTGTTGAACGGTAATTCTGTTCAAGCCTTATGACCTTAGCGTTTGAATATTCACTTTCAAAATTCAGAATGTTCTCAATAGTGGCACCTCTGAAGCGGTAAATACTCTGGTCATCATCACCGACAACGCAAATGTTTTTATATTTGCCTGCAAGAAGAGAAACAAGTAAATACTGAAGATTATTTGTATCCTGATACTCGTCAACAACAATATATTTGAATTTGTTTTGATAATATTCTAAAACCTCCGGTTGTGATTTTAATAAAACAACCGTATTACAAATAATATCATCAAAATCCATTGCATCAGACTGCTTCAATTTCTTTTGATATTCTTTATATATTGCACCAATATTTCTTTTCAAATAATCATTTTGATAGGTTTGAATATATTCATCCGGTGAAATTAAATAGTCTTTTGCCTTGCTTATTTCAAAAATTACTGTTTTCGGGCTGATTATTTTATCACTTAAACCGAGTGATTTCATACAGTCTTTGATTACTCTTTTGCTGTCATCAGTATCATAAATGGTAAAGTTGGATGTATAACCTAAATATTCGTGATTTTTCCGTAAAATTCTGACACAGGCAGAATGAAATGTTGAAGCCCAAATGTCATTAGCATCCGGGCCGAGCATTGCTTCAAGTCTTTCTTTTAACTCCGCTGCAGCCTTGTTTGTAAATGTAATGGCAAGAATCTGCCATGGGTTAGCCGGGCTTTCCTGCATCAGATACAATGAGTTTTCGGGTAAATCTGCACCCTGTGAAGCGGCAAAAAGCATTGCTTCATCAAAAGGACTTATATCGGACGGAACATAATCGGAATAATACGCCTTACCGTATTTTACGATGTTTGCAATTCTGTTAACTAATACCGTCGTTTTTCCGCTTCCTGCACCTGCCAGCACTAAAAGCGGTCCCTCCGTAGAGAAGACCGCTTCTTTTTGCATACTGTTAAGTTTTACGAAGTCTTTTTCAATAATTCTCTTTCTTAATGAAATGAATTCGTTATCTGTCATATTTTTCCTCAGATTGAAATTTCGTGAGCAACCTTATAAAGCTTTTCGTCAACATCCTTCTTCATATTAAGAGCACCGTAGATGTCAAGGTCAACAACCTTATCCTCTCTCATAACAACAACTCTGTTGCCGATGCCTTTCATAAGAAGCTGTACTGCTTCGTAACCGAGCTGACTTGCAAGAACTCTGTCACGGCAAGTGGGTGAACCGCCTCTCTGTACATGGCCGAGAACAATTGAACGTGCTTCAACACCGCACTCTGCTTCAATCTTCTTTGCAAGCTCGGCAACTCCGCCGATTCCCTCTGCAACCATAACAATGAAATGCTTTTTATCGGTTTTTTGTGTTCTGCGGATTCTGTCAATAACATGCTGTTCAATATCTGACTGAATTTCAGGAATAACAATTGCAGTTGCACCGACAGCAATACCCGAATTAAGCGTTAAGTCACCGCATCTGTTACCCATAATTTCAACAACCATACATCTGCTGTGTGACTGAACAGTATCTCTGAGCCTGTCAACCATATCCATAATTGTATTAAGGCAGGTATCGTAACCGATTGTATAATCTGTGCTTACAATGTCATTATCTATTGTAGCAGGAACACCGATGCAGGGAATGCCTTTTAACGAAAGGTCTCTTGCACCACGGAAAGACCCGTCACCGCCGATAACAACCATACCCTCAATGCCGAATTTTTTGCAGGTTTCAACCGCTTTGTTAATGCCCTCTTCCTCTTTGAATGCAAGGCATCTTGCTGAACCGAGCATTGTTCCGCCTCTGTGGATAATATCTGAAACAGAACGGATATTCAGTTCTGTCAAGTCTTCATCAATAAGACCCTGATATCCTCTGTTAATACCGTAAACCTTCATTCCGTTTTCACAGGCTGTACGAACAACCGCTCTGACAGCCGCATTCATTCCGGGTGCGTCACCGCCGCTTGTTAAAACGCCAATAGTTTTCATAATGAATCTCCTGAATTGCTAAAAATTATCCTATAAATAATACTATTATTTAATAGCTTTGTCAATAAATAACATTTTCTTTTCCGAGGATTTTTCTTATTTCAGACAATAATATATCATCAATTTGCGTTAATTGCACAAATTCATATTTTTTTGTATCGGAAAAGTAGAAATATGTCTTTACATTTCCGTCAAAAATAGATAAAACATTTTTTATGACTTTTATCTGCGGTGAAGTGCTTGTTTCAAATCTGATATATAAATTTCTTTCTTTTTTTGTTTTTATTTCATCATTTTTTGAATCAAGTTTTTCAAGCTCGGTTTTTGAAGGCATCGGCTCAATATAATCTGCAAGAATTTTAATCTGATTTTCATCATTTATATCTATTCTTCCGCTTATTAAAAGTATATTCCCTTCAAATAACAAATTTCTGAAATTTTCATATACTTTTGAAAAAGCGATAATCTCAACTGTACCGGTAGTATCTTCAGACTCTATAAAAGCCATAGTTGAATTATTTTTTGTTGTTTTTCTTTGAACAGAAGAGATAAGACCGCAAATTTTTATTTTATCATCCTTTTTACAGCTCTCTGAAGTAATGCTTCTGATTTTAACACATTTAAGAGGCTCAATAAAGTTCTCATACTCTTTCATCGGGTGACCGGATAAGTATAAGCCCGAAACCTCTTTTTCAAATTTAAGAAGTACATCATCAGGAAGCTCCGGTATATCATCAAAAACAAAATCTGCAATTTGATTTTCGGAATCATCCTTGAATAAATCCGAAAAGCCTATCTGACCGCTGATATTTCTTTTGAAATTATCATCAATCTGTTCAAGAAGTTTATCAACCGAATTTAACATCTGATGTCTGTTAGCACCGAGATTATCAAATGCTCCGGCTTTAATCAGACTTTCAACATTTCTTTTGTTTAAGTCTTTTCCTCTAAGTCTTTTACTGAAATCATAAAGACTTTTATAATCGCCGTTAAGCGCTCTTTCGGAGGCAATTTTGTCCGCTAAGCCTTTGCCTGTATTTTTAATAGCGGTTAACGAAAAAATAATTGAATCTTCATCAATAGTGAAATCAGAACAGCTATGGTTAATATCCGGTGCTTTAACCTTGATTCCGAGTTTTGAACATTCATCACAGTAATCAATAATCTTACCCGAATTTTCAATGTAGCAGGACATCATTGCCGCAAAGAACTCTTTCGGGTAATAACATTTCAAAAACGCTGTCTGATACGAAAGATACGCATAAGATGTTGCGTGAGCTTTGTTAAAAGCATAAGAAGCAAATGAAACCATACTGTCAAAAATCTCATTTGCAGTTTTTTCATCAAGTCCCCTTCTTACAGCACCGTCACAAATAACATTTCCGTCATCGTCTGTAATTCCGTAAACAAAATTGTTTCTTTCTTTCAGCATAACATCATGCTGTTTTTTTGAAACGGCTCTTCTGACTATATCTGCTCTTCCGAATGAATAGCCGGCAATTTCACGGCATATTTGCATAACCTGCTCCTGATAGACGATACAGCCGTATGTAACATCAAGAATAGGCTTTAATTTATCAGTTTTATAAACAATCTTATCGGGGTGATTTTTGTTTTCAATATATTGAGGAATAGAATCCATCGGGCCGGGTCTGTATAATGCCAAAATTGCTATAATATCCTCAATATTTGAAGGCTTCAGCTGTTGTAAAACTCTTTTCATACCGTCAGATTCAAACTGAAAAACACCGTTTGTATCTGCGCGGGAAAACAAGTCATAAACCTTTTTATCTTCAATATCAATTTGATTTATATCAAAATTTTCATCTTTAATTCTGACATAATCAACCGCTTTTTTTATAACAGTCAATGTTCTCAAGCCGAGAAAATCCATTTTAAGCAAGCCGAGCTTATCAAGATTTTTCATAGTGTACTGTGTAACAACGAAATTATCGTTCAAGGCAAGTGGAACATAATCAACTGTCGGAACATCGGTTATAACGACACCGGCGGCGTGAGTTGAAGTGTGACGAGGCATCCCCTCAACCTTAATTGATAAATCAATAAGCTTTTTTGCCTCATAATCAGTGCTGTAAAGGTTGTAAAGCTCCTTTGATTTATCAAGAGCCTGGTTTATTGTTATATTAAGTTCGTTAGGAATAAGCCTTGCTATTGTATCAACATTAGAATAAGGTATGCCGAGAGCTCTGCCGACATCACGAATAGCCGCTTTTGCGGCAAGTGTACCGAAAGTAACTATTTGCGAAACCTTATCACTGCCGTATTTTTGAGTAACATAATTTATGACCTCTTCCCGTCTTTCGTAGCAGAAATCAATATCAAAATCCGGCATACTTACTCTTTCGGGATTAAGGAATCTTTCAAAGAGTAAGTTATATTTCATCGGGTCAATTCCGGTTATTCCGATGCAGTAAGCACAAATGCTTGCGGCACCTGAGCCTCTGCCGGGGCCGACAGGAATGTTATTATTCTTTGCAAAATTTACAAAATCATAAACTATGAGGTAATAATCGGTATAACCCATAGAATTTATTACATTCAGCTCGTAATCCATTCTGTCAACATATTCTTTCGGAGGATTAGAACCGTATTTTTCTATAAGTCCCCTCTTGCACATTGCATTAAAAAATTCAATATGGTTCTGATTATCGGGAACATCAAAATAAGGCAATTTTATCTTGCCGAATTCAAATTCAACATTACATCTTTCAGCTATTTCAACTGTGTTTGATACTGCATCAGGGAAGAAATCAAATACAGAAAGCATTTCTTCCTCAGATTTAAGATATAATTCATCAGAATTAAAATCAAGCCCTGTATTATCGCCGACAATATGGTTTGTCTGAATACAGATTAATACATTCTGAATTTCGCTGTCTTCTTTGTTTACATAGTGTGCATCATTAGTTGCAACAAGTTTAATACCCGTTTCCATTGAAAGCTTAACAAGGTCGGGATTTATTCTTTGCTGTTCATCAATTCCGTGGTTTTGAATTTCAAGAAAATAATTATCTTTTCCGAAAACGGATTGATAAGTCAATGCCGTTTCTTTTGCCTTATCATAATTATAATCGGATAAGCATCTTGAAACCTCACCGAAAAGGCAACCGGAAAGCGCAATTAACCCCTCGTGATTTTCTTTAAGCAAATCCAAATCAACACGGGGTTTAATATAGAAGCCGTCAATAAACGCTGATGAAACAATTTTGCAAAGATTTTTATAGCCTGTGTTATTTTCACATAATAAAATAAGATGATATCTTTCTTTGTCTGTTTCGTTATTTTTTGAAAATCTGCTTTTCGGAGCTACATAAACCTCACAGCCTATTATGGGTTTTATTCCTTTACTTTTTGCGCAATTATAAAAATCAATCACTCCGTACATATTGCCGTGGTCTGTGATAGCAACAGCAGTCTGACCCATACTCTTAATCTTATCGAGCATAGGTTCAATTCTGCAGGCACCGTCCAAAAGACTGTACTCGGTATGAACGTGTAAATGAGTAAAAGCCATAATCAGTTTTCTTTCATTTTATCGGCAAATTCAATAATTTTATCAAGCTTATGTTTAACGCCGGATTTTGAAATCTTAACAGTAAGCATATCACCGATTTCATTAAGACTTGCTTCGGGATTATCAAGCCTTATTCGGGCGATTTCTCTTAAGTTTTCCGGCAAAAGATTTATTCCGCCCTCGGAAATTATATATCTTATGGCTTCAACCTGACTGTTTGATGCGGATAAAACCTTATCTAAATTGGACATTTCAAAATTCAATCTTCTGTTAACCTTGTTTTTAATATCCTTTTCGATTTTAACATTCATCAGATAAAGTGAAGCATCCATCGCACCGATATAGGCAAGTAAATCTTCAATGCTTTCGCTGTCACGAAAATAAACAATATGATAACCTTTTCTGAGTAAATATTTAGGATCTAAACCAAGGTCGCACAAAACCTTAATTAAATCACTGCTTAATTTCTTATATGGTACAACAAATTCAAGATGATAACCGGAATTGGGATTCGGAACACTGCCACAGGATAAAAAAGCACCTCTTAAAAATGCGTTTATACAACAATCGTTTTCTAAATTGGCACGGTTTATTCTTAAATTGGATTCGTTAATATCGTGACCGAATTTTTCAAAAATTTTAATCTTATCCTCTGAATTTTCAACAAAAGCGGTCATTTTTTTTGCATCCGGGTCTGCTTCAACAGCATCAACACCAATATATTCTTTAAGAACACTCTTATAAAATTCATAAACATTTCTGTTTTCGGTTGTAAAAGAAAGGTTCAGTTTTGAAAAATGTGTAAACAGTAAAAAGCCGTAAAACATAGCATGAATACAGCAATCGGATAACTTATCAGTATTTGAAAGAGAATCTTTAATTTCAGACGAAAAAGACATAAAACACTCCGATTATTAAAGAAACACTGATTGCTCAGTGTTTATAAATTTATTTTAACAGCTTAACCTCGGTTTCAAGATTAACATTTTTCAGGCTGAATACTACATCTCGACAATGCTTTATCACCGATAAAACATCTTCCGATGTAGCGTTGCCTTTATTAATAACAAAGCCTGCGTGCTTTTCGCTGACAGCGGCGCCACCGATTGAAAAGCCTTTCAAACCGCATTCCTCAATAAGAGCACCGGCAAAATAACCTGTCGGTCGCTTAAATGTACTGCCTGCGGACGGATATTCAAGGGGCTGTTTATCTTTTCTCTTACCGATGAGCTCATCCATTCGTGCTTTAATTTCATTTTTATCGCTTTTATTCAGCTTAAATACTGCAGATAAAATAAAGCATTCACTATCGTTAAAAGTGCTGTGTCTGTAGCCTAAATCCAAATCAGAACAATTCTTTGAAGCGATATTTCCGTCAGTATCAATATAAGAACAGCTTAATATAACATCCTTTATTTCTCCGCCGTAGGCACCAGCATTCATATAAACAGCACCGCCCACAGAGCCGGGAATTCCGTATGCAAATTCAAAACCTGATAAAGAATTGTCAAGAGCAAATTTGCAAAGCTTTATTAATGATGTACCGCAGGATACCTCAACCGTACAATCATTTTTAAGCTTTATTTCGTTCAACTGTTCAGTTGAAATGATAACTCCCCTGTATCCCTCGTCAGGAGCAAGAACATTACTGCCTCTGCCTAAAACATAAAACGGTATGCTTTGTTCATTAAGATAAGCAAGAATCAGTTTAACGGAATCAACAGAAAAGGGATAAACAACAACATCGGCAGGACCACCCGTTTTGAAGGTGGTCATTTCCGATAACGGTCTGTTTAATTCAAATTTAATTGATTTTTCTTTCAGAAGCTCAATAAATAATTCGTAATTCATAATTATTCATCAAGAAGAGCAGAGCCTATAATTCCGGCATCGTTACCAAGCTCGGCACAAACAAGCTTTGTCTGAATATCCGAATATTTGCTGTATCTGCAAATTCCGATATATTTTTTAAGAGGATTTATAAGATTATCTTTTTCGTTGGCAACACCGCCGCCAACACAAATTATTTCAGGCTGAAGAGAATTGATAACATTAACAAGACCTATTGCTACATATCTGACATAATTATTTACAACTTCTTTTGCAAAAACATCTCCGTCTTTTGCGGCAGAAAATGCAGTTCTGCCTGAAACATTTTCAATATTATTTTCAGCGTAATCCCACATTTTTGAATCAATGTGCAGCTTCATCGCTTCCTTTGTCTGTGCAATAAGTGCGGAAGCGGAAGCATAAGCCTCCCAGCAGCCTCTTCTGCCGCAATTACACTGAAGACCGTCAAAGTTTATAACCATGTGACCCATTTCACCGGCAGCAAAATTAATACCGTTTACAATTTTACCGTCAATAATAATACCGGAGCCTACGCCTGTGCCGAGAGTGATGGCAACAAAGTTCTTGCATCCCTTACCTGCACCTGCAACAGCCTCACCGAGAGCTGCACAGTTTGCATCATTATCAAGGTAAACGGGTAATCCGATTTTCTTTTCAAGATAATCCTTTGCGGGAACATTTACAAATTCAAGATTATTAGCATATTCAATATAGCCGTTATTCTTGTTAACTGTTCCGGGCGTACCTACGCCGACAGAGATAACCTCATCCTTTGAAATTCCTGCATCAGCAATTGCAAGCTCAACAGCCTTTACCATATCGTCAAGGATAAGCTCTGCGGCACGGGGACAATTTGTTTTAAGACTTGCTTTGCCGACAATTTTCATATCTTCAGATACAACACCGACAGCAATATTTGTTCCGCCTAAATCAATACCGACTCTATACATTTTTATAATCCTCCGAAAAATTATTTATTAAAAATCATGCCAGAATTCAATTTCTTTTTTTGCAGGTTGAATTTCCTCCGTCATACCAAGCTGATGGAGAAGCTCTCTTGCGGCATTATAACCCATTTTTTTCTGTCTGTTATTCATAGCGGCCGCTTCAATGATAATTGAAAGGTTTCTGCCCGGTTTAACAGGAACAATATTTACGGGTACTTTTATATCGAGAATTTCCATATATTCGCTGTCAAGCCCCATTCGGTCATAAACCTTTTCATCATCCCATGTTTCAAGCTGAATAACCATATCAATTTTTTCGGTAAGCTTAACGGCACCCATACCGAAAAGTCTTCTTGCATTAAGAACTCCGACACCTCTTAATTCAATAAAATGGCGTATATTATCGGGAGCAGAGCCGACAAGAGTTTTATTTGAAACTCTGCGAATTTCAACCGCATCATCAGCGATTAAACGGTGACCCCTGTTAATAAGCTCAAGTGCCGTTTCACTTTTACCGACACCGCTGTCACCAAGCAGCAAAACACCCTCACCGTAAACCTCAACAAGAACTCCGTGCCTTGTGATTCTTTGAGCAAGCTCAACGGCTAAATAAGCAATTACAGCCGCCATTGAAGAAGAAGTACTGTCATTAGTTGCAACAACAGGAACTTCATATTTCTTAGCCAATTCAAAAAAGAAATCAGGCGGCTCTATACCTCTTGTAACAATAACAAGAGAAGGCTTTTTTGAAAAAAATCTGTTAAGGCTTTCTTTTTCTTTAATTTCACCTAAGCTTTTTGCATATTCAAGCTCGGCAAGACCCATAAACTGAATTCTGTCGGGGTCAAAATAAGAATCATAACCCGAAAGTAAAAGACCGGGTCTGTTAACATCCTGCGTTTTTATAAAAATTTCTTCAGGTTCTTTGGGAGTATAAAGAATATTGAAGGATAACTCCTTCACCATTTTCTCAAGAGAAACCGAATAATTTGTCAAAGAATCACCTTCTTAAACACTTTTTGAACATTATAATACAAAATATTCTAAAAATAAATAGATTTAGCTAATTTTATTTCTTATTGTGTTACCGATTCCATAAATCAGTTTCATCCACGGATATAAAAGCTCTTCATCAAAATCCATTGCCAAATTTGTCTGACGGAATGTTTCAAAGCTTAAATCACCGTTATATCCGGCAAGCTTCAGCCCCTCGCAAAAATTCTCCCAGTCGATTCTGCCTGTTAACGGTGACTGATGTAAATCGTCTTTTCCGTCATTATCGTGAATATGAAGAGCTTTAACCCTTGAGCCGTATTGCATCAGCATAACTCTCTGGTCCTGATGCAAAAGATTAGCATGGCCGGTATCAAAGCAGAAGCCGAAGCATTCTTTTCCGGCAAGCTTATTCAGATAATCAATATCGTTTATTCCCTGATTACTGTCGGAGCAATGACCCTGATAATTAACCGAATTGTGATTAGTAAACAAATTCTCAAGGCAAACGGTTACATTGCACTTCTGCAGCTCCGGGATAAGAGAAGAATACATTTTAATATTCATATTATGTATGTCTTCATAGGTAAGCGTTTTTTCGTTCAAATCCCAGGGTAAACCGTGAATAATGAGATTCTTACAGCCGACATAATCGCAAAACTCAATCATTCGCTTATAAATTCCGATTGCATAATCGAGAACGGCGGGGTCTTTTCTTAAAGCACCCGAAAACGGAGCGTGTGCCTGTGTAATTTCAAGTCCGTTTTCTTTTATAACCGAAAGCTCATAAGAGTAATGCTCAATAACCTCATTAAGAGATTTTTCAAAAATGCATTTACCTATATAATCTCCCGATTCAAGGTCTTTGCCTTTCCATGCGTGGTCAATATTCCAGTCTATTGCATCAAATCCGGTATCTTTAATAGCCTTATAGCCCTTTTCAAATCCGAGTCTGTCAACAATGTCACCTGTCTGAATACTGATTTTCATATTATTAAGCCCTTTCACTCATATTAAAAATCAAATTTCCGCCGGATAACAATTCCTTTGCTGAAATTTTATAATCACTCAATTTCTTTCCGTTAAATAAAACAGATTCGACATAAATATTTTTATCAGAATTATTTTTAACATCAATAACAAGTTTATTTCCGTTAAATAAATCGATTTCAGCAGAATCAATATTCGGTGAACCGATTAAGAATAAATTCTGTCCTGCAACAGGGAATAAACCTAACGAAGCCAAAACATAATAGGAAGAAAGAGCTCCGCTGTCATTATTTCCGGGAATGCCTCCCCTGCCTGTTGTGAACATATATTTCATTCCGGCTCTGATTATTTCACAGGTTCTGTCCTGCCTGCCAACATAAATATATGAATAGGGTGCTTCTGTATCAGATTCATTATTAAAGCCCTCAAATCTGCCGAGCTTAACGCCCTCTTCAACAGACATATAATCAAACGGATTAGTCGGCAGTTCAACATCCGGCTTGCCGTAACCGAAGAAATCATCGAGAAGCTTTACAAATTTCGCTTTACCGCCTGCAAGCTTAATTCTTTCGTCCATATCAACCATTTGTCTGAAAGAATAATTATATAAAGTGCCCTCGTAATATTCAGAATCATCTTTCAGCAGACCCGTTTTTTCCGAATATGCATCTTTCCATTTTTTTGCAAGAGGAATAAGCTCATTATATATTTCTTTATATCCGTTTTCCAAAGCTGTATCCGCTGCTATTCTGCAGCCGTCAGCCATATCAAGAAAGAAGGTATAAGATGAACATTTACCGTCAATAACAAAGTCGGATTTATCGGGCGAAAAGACATCATTCCTGATAACCTTAATCATTCTGTCAAAATCTATCTTAACACCATAGCGATAAGCGGTTATCAAAACATAAGCTCCGAGCATTCTTGCCTGAGTGTTATGCTCCGTAAAAGCAGAGGTCAGACCGATACTGTTCGGCAAATAACCGAGCTTTTCACCTGTTAAAATGAGTGACTCACAGATTTCCTCCGATTCTTTCGGATAAAGCATAAAAATAAGCGGTAAAGCAGTTTTATACATATCCCAGAGTGTTGCAAAATCAATATAAAAAGGTTTATTGTTACCCTCATAAACAAAGCTTTCGCCAAACCTGTTACAGGGCTTAATCAAAGAATGATAAAAATTAGAATAAAATATTTCTTTTATCTCTTTATTATCGGTTTTAATCCTTATTGCAGAAAGGTGTTTATTCCAGATTGAATTTGCTTTAGACTTTATTTCATCAAAAGAATCTTCAACGGTTAAATTCTTTTTTGCTTTGTTTGTATTTACAGTCGAAATTGAAAGCGAAAGAGAAATAACATTATCAACAGGATAAATAAAGACTTTGTTGTTTCTCACTATGCTTTTACCGTTACATTTAACGGCAAAATAGACCGTTATACCCTCAATTTCGGTTATTGCACATATATCCTTACCCTTTTTGAATACAGAAAGATAATTAACCGATTTTTTCGGGCTGTCCGGCAGAATCAAACCGTTATTAGAGAAATCAATTACCGCTTTTCCGCCGTCTTTTGAAAATGTATATCTGTGAAAAGCGGTATTACTGTTTGCAGTCAATTCACATTTAATATCATCAAGAAAGCAGGAATAATATCCCGGCTCGCCGTATTCATTTTTCGGTATTCTTCGATAATCCGAAGAATCATATAAAGGAGTAACAACGGCATAATTATAATAATAACCGATTGCTCCCGTTCCGCTTTGATGAAGATGAGAAAATCCGATTAACTTTTTACCGTCTTCAAAATGAGCGGGACGAGAATGAGTATTTACTAAATTATCGCCGTAACCGGTTGGATAACCGCCGCTGAAAGGGCCAACCGACATTGCACCGAAAGGTAAGCAAGCAGCAGGGTTAGTGTTACCGCATCCTGCTTTTATAAAAAACCATTTTGCCGCTATGCCTTTAGGTTTATGTAATTCAATTTCACCGTTGCCTTGAAAAACATTTACATATTTACAAAAATCCATATAATTTCACCGTTGAAAAATATTTTATAATAATATAACACCTAACAGTTCTATTATCAAGAAAAACGGCAAAAAAATAACCCTGAAACTCAAATTGAGAATCAGGGAATATTTGGTGAGCCATCGGGGACTCGAACCCCGGACACCTTGATTAAAAGTCAAGTGCTCTACCGCCTGAGCTAATGGCTCATAAAAGCGTTGATTTTTCAACGCTCGAATACTATATACTATTATTTCAAAATTGTCAATACATTTTTAACATTTAAATAACAATTTACAGATGATTTTGACCTGAAATTTTATCAATTATGATTTTTCAGAAAATATTTATAGAATTTAACGCTCTGAGCCAATGCATCTGTATCAATATTTTCGTTAGCGGCGTGCATAGAAACAAGCTGCTTAGGATTAAGCTTTACAGGGCAAAAACGAATACAGTTATCACTGACGGCAGTATAATTTCTGCAATCGGTTCCGCCGGTACAATAAAAAGGAGTAAAGCAAACATCGGGGTAAACGCTGCGAACACATTTTTCAAGATAACTGAATTCTTCGCCTTTATAATTTGTTATGCTTGAAGCATTATGGCATTTGAGAACTTCCGTTTCAATATCATATTTTGCGGCAATTTTCGTTAAGATAGCGATACACTCTTCTGCACTCTGCTGAACACCCGGGCGAAGATTTGCAATAACATACGCTTCATCGGGAATAACATTCGGAGCTTTTGAGCCTTCTGCCATAGTGAATATTTTTGTACATCCGAGGAATGCGGCAGCCTGACCGGAAACTTTTGGTAATATTACTTTCAAAATCGGGCCGAAAAGCCAAATGTTGCTTAAAACAAGTCTGAAAGGAAACGAAAGATAAGGTGAAACATATTTGAACATAACCCTCAAAGGCTCTGTAAAACTTTTATCAAATAAATTTTTTGTTTCAACAAAGTTTATAAATTTTGCAAGTCTTGCAAACGGATTATTTCTCGGAGGCGTAGAAGAATGTCCGCCGTTGCTTTTTGCTGTAAATTTAATGTTAATATGACCCTTTTCAACTATTCCGGCGGCTGCGCACATAGTTTTCATTCCGGGCATAACATCATCTGCGATAGCACCGCCTTCATCCATAACTACAGCAAGCCTGATTCCGTTATCTTTAAGATATTCAACAGTTTTAACTGCTCCGCCGCCCGAAATTTCTTCGTTTACAGAGCTTGCGAGATAAATATCTCTTTCCGGCTCAAAGCCCTCGCTAATAAGCTCTTCAACAGCCTGGAATTCAGCCATTACCGTATTTTTACAATCCATTGCTCCCCTGCCGTGAACTTTACCGTCAACTATATCACCGCTGAAAGGCTCATGCTCCCAGGTCGTTTCAGCCGCAGGCACGACATCCTGATGGCCCATAAGTAAAACGCCGTCTTTAGAAGAATCCTTACCTCTCCATTTTAACAGTAAATTTCCGCTTAAATCAGTAACTTCCATTTTACTGAAAACATTCGGAAAATGTTCTTTCATTACCTCGTGCAGTTTATCAAACTGTTCGAGACTATCTCCCTCTTTTGCGGAAATAGTTGGTACTTTAATCATATCGGATAATATTTTTGCATATTTCTTTTCCTCTTCTTCTGAAAAGGAAACGGAGCTTTCTGATTCAAAGGACGGTTTTCTGATAAACAGCGTGCGTATAACAGCTATTAAAAGCAAAAGAAGTATTAAAGCAACAATACCGATAATACAAGCATATATTATATTCATAATTAAAACCTCATATCTTTCATTTAATCAAACAAAAATGTTAATATTAAGCACTCGAATAAAATATTATTCTGTCTTGTAACATTCTTTTAATGCAATTTGAAGCTTTGCTATATCACTTGCCGACAGGGCAAATTCCGTTGTAAAAACCCACTTTTGCCGACCTGACAAAAGTGGGTTTTTACATGGCACGCCGTGGGGGATTCGAACCCTCGACCTTTTGGTTCGTAGCCAAACACTCTATCCAGCTGAGCTAACGGCGCATATATGGGCAATCAAGAATGATACTCCTCAACTGCCCGAATATATTATCACAAGTTTTAATGAAATGCAACAGTAAAACGAAAAAAACTTAAAAATTTAAGGATTATTCGACTGTTGATATATCAATACCTATTATTTTAATATCTTCAAACGGCTTATCTCTGCTGTCTCTTTCTGCACCTGCAATTTTATCAACAACATCCATTCCGTCAATTACCTGACCGAAAACGGTATGTCTGAAATCGAGCCACGGTGTTCCGCCGAGGTTTGCATAATCATTTACAGTTTCCTCCGGGAAAGAATCGGGGAGCTGTTTCATCTGTGCAAGAAAATCCTCGGAGCAGGTATTAGCCTGAACAATAAAGAACTGACTGCCGTTTGTTCCGGGGCCTGCATTAGCCATTGAAAGTGCGCCTCTTAAATTATGATAATCCGGGTTAAACTCATCCGCAAATGGTCTTCCCCATTTACTTTCACCGCCCATACCTGTTCCGGTGGGGTCACCGCCCTGAATCATAAAATCGGGAATTATTCTGTGAAAAATTATGCCGTTATAATAGCCCTGCTCTGCAAGAGATGTAAAGTTTTCAACCGCTTTTGGTGCAGCTTCGGGAAAAAGTAAAATTTCAATATCTCCCATTGTTGTTTTCATTTTTGCAACCGTATCTCCTGATACAGGCTTTCTTACTTGCTTACTCATTTTTGTTCCTCCTCGTATTTATCTGATAATTTCATAAAATCAACCTTTGCCATTTGTGTTCTCGGAAAAGATGACATAAACTCCACCTTTCTCGGACAGGAAAATTTGCTTAAATTCTTCTTGCAAAGAGATATGATTTTCTTTTCTGCTCTTTCTTCGTCAATTATTCCGTCCGGAACAATGCAAAGCTTAACACAGGGTTTTCCTTTTTTATAGCCCTGAACAGCGCAGGCTTCCTTAACAAACGGGAGAGTTAAAACGGCAGTTTCAATATCGGCAGGGTAAACATTATAGCCGGAAATGATAATCATTCTCTTTTTTCTACCTGTAAAGAATAAAAATCCTTCCTCATCAAGATGACCTAAATCGCCTGTTTTTATCCATCTTTCGCCGTTTTTATCTGTATATACGCCATCATTTGCAACAGTATCTCTGCCGTTAAAATACCCCTGCATTACGGTATCGCCCTTAACAACAATTTCGCCGTCCGTATTAACAGGCAAAGTCTTATTGTAATCATCCCAAATCTCAATCGAAACACCGTCTATCGCTTTGCCGACAGAGTTAGGCTTCGTATATTTATAATTATTTGCCGCACAGACAGAGGTAACCTCCGTTAAGCCGTAGCCTCTGAATAATTTGGCGTTGCCGCCGTTTTTTGAAACAATACCGTTAAATTTTTCAACAAGTCTTTCCGGTAAAAAATCACCGCCGCAAAAAACAAGCTTAAAGTTCTTCAAATGCTTACCGTCAAAATTATCTTCATCCATCATTTTGCTGAACATATTTGGAACGCCGAGCAAAAATGCGACATTATGTCTTTTAAGAATGTTATTTGCTCTTTTTGCGCTGAATTCCGGCATAGGAAGAAGACTGAAGCCGTGTGAAAGCGGAAAGTGTACAGAACAGGCAAGACCGAACGCGTGAAACATCGGCAAAACAACAAGCGAGGATTCTTTTCCGGGAATATGCGTGCCGAAATCAAACGAATTAAGGTGCTCCGCAAGCGAATTAATATTATTGCTTGAAAGCATTATTGTTTTGCTTTTGCCTGTTGTTCCTCCGCCATGCAGATAAACTGATGTAAACTCACCGTCTTCATTTATCGGAGAATCATATTTTGCACCGATTTTTGATGCCTTTACATAAGAAATCGAATTTGTAAATTCAGAATATTTTTTTGTTTTGTTGTATTCAAAAATTTTAATTCCGGTGTGTATTATACCCTTGCTGAAATCCGAATTAGAGCAAACAATGACCTTTTCACATCTTGCATTTAACAAATCAACATATTTATCAGCTAAAATATCAAGAATAAAAATTGCCTTAGAATCAGTTGCGTCAAGTATTTCTTCAAGCGCCTCGGGAGAGGTTAAGGGGTGAACAATATTAGCAATAATACCGATTTTGTTAAGGGCATAAAAAGATGTAAAAGCATGGGGAACTGTCGGTAAAAAGACGGTAACGCAATCCCCCTTTTTTATTCCGAGAGAGAATAAATAGGAAGCAATATCATCAATATTATTTAATAAATCGTTTATTTTGGTTTTATGACCCCAATACACAATCGCATTGAAGTTACCTTTGTTTTTACAGTTTTCTTTAAGATAGTTATAACAAGTTAAAGACATAAGCCGTCCTCAGTGAATATTATCAGTCAATATTATTTCATTATTATCCGTAAATGTTGCAATAATTCCGTTATAATCATATGTTCCGTAAAACGGAATTTTAGCGTGCATTGTCAGATTCCATTTAACATTCGGATAAACCTTACCCTGCTGATTTGTTACAACAGCAATTTGAGGAGTTAAACAATCAAGAAAATGCATCGATGATGAGCCGTAGTAGCCGTGGTGACCGATTTTGAGCAAATCACAATGTCCAACTGCCTTTTCAACCTTTCTTTCAACGCCGGACGGCCCAGTTATATCCGATGCAAGAAAAGCAGATTTTGAGCCCTTCAACACTTTTATGCCGATACTGCCGGAGTTTTCTCCTCTCCCCTGTAAATCGTCAAAATAAACCGTATTGAACAGCTGCAGTTCAAAATCATAAAAAGATATTTTTTCGGGAATATCCTGTATAAGCGTAATTCTTTTATTTTTTACTGCTTCAATAATTTTGTTATAGCAATCGGCAAGGCCCCATTTTTCCGCTTCGCGCTTACTGTCCGTTTTTCTGTTATATTCCTTAAAATAGGCTTTATCAATTGAAATTCTGTCATCGTTTATTATTGAAACAAAAGAACCAACATGGTCATAGTGATAATGAGTACCGATTATAAAATCAAGGTGATAATTTCCGTCAATGACAGGTAAAACCTTTTTAAGATAAGCAATAACGGTTTGTTCAAAGCCGTGATAGTCTTCTTTTCTTCTCGGATTATTATTACCCTCGCCCGAATCAACAAGAGCAAAGTGGCCGTTGCTTTCAATTAATATACAATCTGAATTTGCAGTGTTAAGGAAGTGAATTCTGTCATCGCCGTTTTTCAGAGTAAAATATTCCTGAGTCGGCATAAATTTCCCGGAATAACTGTTTCCGATGACAACGGTTATAATATCAAGAATAAATATAGCTGACATTAAAGGAACTATTATCCATGTTGCAATAACTTTTGCTTTATTGTTTTTCATCACAATTTCTCATTTCTACAAAATAGACTTTAATTATAACACAAAATTAAATTTTTTCCACATTTTTATAAATTATTTTGAAAATTACTTGTTAATATTATTTTTGTATAGTAAAATTGAAAAAAATATTTTTCGGAGTAACAATGGAAAAACCTAAAATCAAATCAATAACAACGGAATATATAAGATGGCTTACTGTTTGTGCGGCATTCGGTTACAGCACAGGTGCTTGCTGTAATTTCGGCACAAAGGCAGGAATAATCATCGCCGCAGTTGGCGGTATGATTTTCAAATTAAACAATACAAAGCCGAAAACCTTTGCGTTTTTCGGTGTAATTACAGCCTTGTTTATTTCGGGAGCTTTTGCAAGCTTCGATGTTTACATTCAATGCTTAATTGCTTCATTTTTAACTTTTCTTTTTACTCTTGTATCCGATAAAATTAACGATTACAAAGACAGCGTTGAATTTTCCGCATTAGAGCTTTCTGTTCCTCTTTATTTAACGGTTTTGGTAACCAACGATTATTTCGGTATCGGAGCAAAGGGATACACGGCAGTTGAAATGATAAAGAGTTATATTTCTTTTGGTTTTCACCCGAACTGGAGAGGTATTCTTTACGGCACTATTGTAATGGTTATAATGATTACTTTGCCGAGAAAATTCAAAACAATTTTCGGAAAAGTCATTTCTCCCGCTCTGACTGCACTAATCATAACTTTTGTTTTGAACATCTTTCTGATTCCGAATGAAACCGTTTCACCAATTCACTTTATCGAAAACGCCACCGCTTCGTTCTGCTTTGATGCAAGAATGCCGTTGTCATCCCCTGCCGTCGTTTTAATTGTAGGTGCATGGCAATCGGTTGAATGGTCAAAAATCAAAAATGCATTTTCGGATATAAAATCATTTATAATATTTTTTATTTGCTTTGCGTTTTTTATGTTGACAAATCCCGTTGCAGGAATGGATTTCAGTTTAATTTGCTTCTTCATCACGAAAAAATCAGGCGGTTTATTTCTGAATAAGAAAAATAAAATAATAGATTGATTTATGAATAATTTATGATATAATATTATAAGAAAATATTTACGGAGATAATAGATTATGAAAAAGACAATAATTTCTGTTTTTCTTTCAATCTTAACATTTACATTGCTTGCGGTAAATTCTTTCGCCGCTTCAGTTGAAAATGTTGAGCTTAATCTTCCGGAGGTAAAAGCTGAAGTCTTTGCAGATGATGTTGCGCTTGATGTTAATAAAATCAGTGCTTCTCTTGACGGCAAAGAGCTAAAAATGACAAGCTCTGATATTCACTCACAGTCTGTTGAATGGATTATATTTGTTGATACATCAAAATCTATTTCAAACGCTCATTTTATTGCGCAGAAAAAGGCTATTGCATCAATTTACAATTCACTCGGTGAGAACGATAAGTTTCAGTTATATACATTTGACGAAAATGTTGTAAAGGTTCTTGAAAACGGCGTTTCAAAGGAAGAGGCCGAAAAGAAAATTAACGCCATTGTCTGCAACGGTCAGGATACACAGTTTTATGATGTACTCGGCAAAATGATTGAGCTATCAAAAAGCAGTAAAGCAGAAATTGTTAAGCCTGTAATTTACACAGACGGTGTTGATACAATCAGTAAAACAACAAAAGACGGCATTGTTAAGAAGCTTGAGTCAAGCTCCGTGCCCGTTTACGGCTTCTATGCAAGTGCTTTGAACGCAGATAAATCAAAAGCATTTAACGAGCTGCTCAAAAAATCCGGCGGCGAAGCCAAATCATTTACGGTTGAAAACGCCGCCGATACATTGAGCAACACAAAGAGCGGCGTTGTTGCTCTTGCATTTAATCTTGACGGCGAAGTTAAGGCAAACGAAAACGCTGTTTTTTCCATTGACCTCGGTGACGGTAAAAAGCTTGAAAACAAGGTAACAATAGAAAATGATTATCCTGTTAAGAGCACTGAAACAATCGCTGTAACGGAATCACAGAGTTCACCCGATAACACAAATAACGAAAAAAGCGGATTTAACATTTTATTCGTTATAATACCTTTAGTAATAATCCTGGCTGCAGTAATCGTCCTCTTCCTTTTGAAAAAGAAAAAAGATGATAATTCACCCGAAAATACAGATAAAAGCAAATCTGAAGAGTCTGAAAATACAGAATCAGAAGAATCGGGCGAAAATGTTGAAGCTGTTGCCGAGCCAAAGAAGAAAAAGAAGAAAAAAGAAGACGAACCCGATGTTCAGTTCTACTTTGTCAATAAAAAATAATTACAAGAGATTTATCAATTACAAGCATCATTACAAAATTAAATTTCAGGTCATACACAGCGAATGTGTATGACCTGTTTTCATCTTAATTATATACTGTCGGATATATTTCTAATATTTTTATCTGCGCCGGATATGTTTCGGCAATATTACTGTCAAATTCAACCGTTACTAAATCGCCAACCTTATAATTCATCAAATAATTTCCGGAGAAATCTGCAATTGAGCCGGTGTAAAGGCTGTTATCTGATTTGCATTTAAGCAAAAGGTTGAAATTTTCATATTTTTCAACAGTAAAGACATCAATTATTTTATTACCTTGCACAATTCTTTTGGGCTGCGAATATTTTATCGTTTTTGTTTTGTCTGATTCATTCGGATAAGTTTTGCAAACATCGTTGTTTGTTGAATCAACAGCAGTATCTGTTTCTTTTTTGCTTTTATCAGTTTGATTTTTTGTTGTAACAACAGTTGTTGCAACAACATATTCGCCGGCCTCTTTTGTTGTTGTGTTTTTTGGAGAGCCTTTATATTTTTCGGCTATAGCTGTTGTTGTAATATAATTTTCTTTTTCCGGATTATAGCCGTATGAAACAGCTGCATTTGTAACAGTTGTCGGAACAAATTCACCTTCTGTTTCTTCAGAGGTTGAGTCATAAACAGAGGTTGTTGCTTCTGCAGTTGTATTATAAACAAAAGACTCCTGTGCCGATTCACTTTTTTGATTTTCAGCTTTGTTTCCAAAATGTTTAAGAAAATCAAATATACTCTTTTTTTCTTCAACGCTTTCTCCGACAGCTTCACTGTCAGCGGTCTCTTCATAAAAACCGTCTTCGTTTACTGCTAATTCTGATTTTAACACATTACCCGAAAATCTTTCGCTAATCAGAAATGCTGAAATTGCGCAAATTCCGACACAAGCGGCTGAAACAAAAATTTTCTTATACGGAAACTTTTTAATATTATTTTCTTTTGAAGCGTTTTCAATCAAATCATCGTCAATTTCATTTAACAAGCTTAAATAATCTTTTTCTTTCATAAATTCCACCCTTTCTTTATTAAATAAATTTTCAATTCATTTCTTACCCGTGAAAGAGTTGTTTTAACCTTACTTTCACTGATATTGAATCTTTCAGAAATTTCCGAAATTGAATCCATAAAGAAATATCTTCTTATAAAAATATTTCTTTTTTCCTCTTTTACAGTTCTTAAAAAATCGCTGACAGTTTTACTTAACTCCTTTGCATTAAAATTTTCTTCAGTATTATTTCCGCCCGAAAGACAGTTTTCAAGCTCCTGAGAAAGCTCAATAAATTCAGCTTTTCTTTTTTGTCTTGAAAGAGTTTTAACAAGGTTAATCGCTTTTTCTCTCGTAATCTTTGCAAGATACGGAAAGAAATATTCTCTCGGTTCATTCGGCGGAATCGAATTCCACGCCGCAAGATATGTGTCGTTTACACATTCTTCGGAATCGAGCTTATTGCCGCAAATATTATATGCAATTTTTCTTAAACTGTTATCATATTTTGCGGATGTTTGCTTAATTGCCTCTTCATCTCTTGCAAGAAACAAATCAATAATTTTATTATCTTCCATTTAATCTCTCCTTTCACCCTATATACCAACATTAAAAGAAATAAGTTACAAAATTTGATAATAAAAATTAAAAATTATTTAATTACTCCCGAGGATTGCTCTTCGGGAGTAAAGATGTTTAATATTCAAAGTCATATTTCTCGCCTGATAATTCATAAAGCCACTTAGCAAAATTATCAAGCTTATCAAAGAATTTGCCGTCATATTTTGATTGCCATTTTGTAGGCGTAAAGAAAAGAACTCTTGCAGGATTTTTTCTTAACTGCTTAATCTTTCCTTCACCGACAGCCGTGTTCCCGAATTCTTCAAGCTTTTTAAGCAGCTGAACATGAGATTGCATATACTTAAACGGAGATTGGAATAAAGTGTACTCCCCTTTTAATCTGCAGCATTTCCAGTAGAGCCAGCTTATTTCGCTTCTTTCAATTCTGTTAAGCTGTTCTTCGTTTTCAGCCTCTTCCTTTGCCTGCTTCCATAACTTATCTATTTTCTTAATCTGAAAAAATGTTATCCCCGGTAAGCAGTCAAAAGGCTGCTGACGAATCTGCATCCTTTTATCATCAATTTTAATATGATTATCCGAAAGACTGCAGGTTAAATCAATATATTCTCTTAAATATTTACCGCCGGGGCCGTAGACAGCCTCAAGATAATTATCCATAAGCTCTGAATAATCAGTTCTGTAAGGATTTTCCATAAGCTTGCTTAATAAATATGAACGAAGCTCGTAAAATTCGCCGTTACACTCGTTCATATAATAATTGCCCTCTTCATAAAGACCCTTTGCACCGTTTTCATAAAATGTTTTAACATTTTCCTGCAAAACGGTAAAATTCGGGAACGGTAAAAATGTTTCGGAATAATTATTCACATAATCCCAGATGTAAACTCTGTCACAAATTTTTCCCCATCCGCTTAAATCATTCATAAACAGTTTATTTTGTTTGCAATTTGAATAATTAACAGGATGAGCAAAACAACATTCTATTGAGCAAAGTCTTATGATAACATTATCAAGGGGTTTAATTTGAGCAGGCACGGCTCTTGTCCATTGATAAGCAAAGGTATCAATGGCAACATTATCATATCCGGCATCTTTTACCTTTTCGGCAATCTTATTAACCATTGTAAGCATTGAGCCTATATTAGAATTGTTTGCTTCGTCAAGAGCCTTACATTTATCACAGGTACAGTTACTTCCGTTGTCATTTTGAGTGAGAGAAACAATTTGAAGATTTTGAGATGGGTCGTGCCTTTCGTTAAGAAGCTGAAAAACCTCATTTGTAATAAGCTCAACAACATCATCATTTGACGGGCAAATCTGTTCAGGAGTTCTTTTTCCGTCATGAAGAGCAAAATATTCGGGATGCTCCGCAAAATATTTATCCGCCGAGCAAAACTGCGTTGTTAAGGTATGAGCAAACTGACTGATATATTCAACCATTCCGCCCTCTGAATCCGAAAATTTAATATTTGAATTCAAGGAATTTGCGTGAGCATATTCAGCATAATAAGAAGAAGCGGTATCAACCTTTCTGTATTCAAAATAAGGCTCATATTCAATATTAACATCTTCGTTTATTGTTAAACTGTCATCATCGGTATATTTAATTACATCAAATTCATATACCTCATAATCGCAAAATCTGTCAAGAAACTCGTAAACACCGTTTATAAGTCCGTCTGTGCCGTTGCCGTTAATAGCAATAAAGTTATCAACGGATTTTATGTAGTAGCTTCCGGGCTTAACAGATGAAAAATCATACGAAACATAAGGATTATTGCCTATAACAATATCACCGGCTGATACGGTAGATTTTGGTATTACAGTATAACCGCCGAAAATAAGATTAAGCTTTTCGCAAAGCTTTGAAGCCGCAAACTTCTCTGTTTCATTAGCAGAATAAGAAAGAACAATATTACCGCTTGCATTAAAAACGGCATTTGAATTATCTGCAAAGGCAAGAGTTGAGAAAAATAACACAAATAATAATGTTAAAATAAAGCAAGTTATTTTTTTCATAATAAAACCTCAAAAATATAAAATAACTGCCATCAAAACCATAAATTCTGATGGCAGAAAAAATCAGAAATGTCTGAAAAGATTTATGATATTTGAAGCGCAAATATGCATTGAATCAAGTGAATCATACATACTCATCATAGGCATAAGACAGGCTATAACCATTGTGCCGACAATACCGGCCATAGCAACAATAACCATAGGCTCCATAGCTGCGGTAAGAGCTTCAGTTGAGGATTTAACTTCCTCATCATAATATTCGGCGGCACGGTCAAACATTTCAACAAGATTACCTGTTTCTTCACCGACAGCGGTCATGTGGTAAACCATGGGAGGGAATAATCCGGACTGCTCAAAAGCTTCAGAAAGAGGGATACCCTGTGCAACCTCCGCTTTTGCTTTTTCAAGCGCTTCATAATAATGGATATTTGCCATTGTTTCTTTTGTAATATCAAGAGCATCCATCATTGAAATACCTGTTGAAAGGAGTGTTGCCATAGTTCTCATAATATTAGCACAGGCAGTTCTTGTTGTAAGAGGTCCTAAAAGAGGTATTTTCAGAGTAATATTATCTATAATATGACGACCGACAGGATTTTTCTTAAAAGCCTTAAAGCCGACAACCAGAAGAGCTACAACAGCCGCAATTATATACCAATACTGCTGGAAGAATTTTGAAGCGTTAACAATAGCCTGTGTAAGGGCGGGAAGCTCACTGCCCAAGGAACCGAGGAAATCCTCAAACTTGGGGATAACAAAGGTAAGCATAACGATAATAACCGCAATAAGAACAACAATAAGAACAATAGGATACATAAGACTCTTTTTAACAAGAGCTTTAAGAGCGGCATCCTTTTCAAACTTTTCAGACATTCTTGTAAATGCAATTTCAAGAGAACCGGATTCTTCACCCGCACCTATCATAGTAGAAAAAATACCGCTCATACAAGCGTAATCCTGCATTGCTTCATGCATTGAGGAGCCTGATTCAATTTTTGATTTACAGCCGTTAATTGCTTCGGCAAGAACCTTATTTTCAGTTTGTAAGCCAAGCATTTCAAGTGCTCTTGCAAGCGGAACACCGGCTGAAATAATAGAAACCATCTGACGGCAAAAAACCGAAAGGTCTCTGGGCTTAGGTCTTGACTGAAGAATACCGAGGCTGATGCTCTTATTCATAGCATTGGCTTCTTCAACCGAAAGAGGAGTTAATTCTTTCAGTTTAACCTTATTTAACGCATCTTCCTTACTCTCGGCATTTATATTGCCGTTCACTTCTTTACCGGAAGAATCTAAAGCCTTATAAACAAATTCTGCCATAATATAATCTCCAAATATATAACTTATGATTCAAATGAAACTTTAAGCATTTCCGAAATCGTTGTTGTGCCGTCTTTAACGGCTTGAGCGGCAGACATTCTCAGGGTATGCATACCGTCTTTAAGAGCCGCTTCTTTAATTTCATTAGTGTTTGCTTTAATCGTAACCATATGTTTAAGATTCTGTGTCATTTCCATAATCTCAAAAACAGCTGTTCGTCCGTAGAAGCCTGTTTCATTACACATCGGACAACCGCAGGGGTCGTAAATTGTGAGAGGCTCGTTCTCGGGAGCAAGGAGAAGCTTCTTTTCATCCGGCGTTGCTTCTCTGGGAACTTTACAATGTGTACAAAGCTTTCTGACAAGACGCTGAGCGATAATACCTACAACTGAATCTGCAATAAGGAATGATTCAACACCCATATCAAGCAGACGGGTAATAGTTGCGGCAGATGAGTTCGTGTGAAGAGTGCTAACAACCAAGTGACCGGTGATAGAAGCCTGAACAGCGATTGAAGCGGTTTCGATATCACGAATTTCACCTATCATAATAACATCGGGGTCCTGACGAAGAATTGCTCTCAAAGCGGATGCGAATGTTAAATTCGCTTTCGGGTTAACCTGAACCTGGTTGATACCGGAAATATTCGCTTCAACAGGGTCTTCAACAGTGATGATGTTAATTGATTCATTATTAATTTCGGACAAAGCTGTATAAAGTGTTGTTGACTTACCTGAACCGGTAGGTCCGGTAACAAGGATAATACCGTTTGGGTTAGAAATAATGTGGTCAAAAATCTTCAGCTCCCAGTCAGCCATACCAAGCTGTGCCTTGGTTCTTGTCAAAGCAATGGTGGACTGAATTCTCATAACGACCTTTTCACCGTAAGATGTGGGAAGAATAGAAACACGGATATCATATTCGCTTCGGTCAACATTGATTGTGATACGACCGTCCTGAGCCTTTCTCTTTTCGGAAATATCCATATCGCCTAAAATCTTGATACGGGTAACGATAACCGGCATAAGCTTTATATCGTAAGTCATAACCTTAAGAAGAACACCGTCTATACGAAAACGGACTACAACCTGTGTTTCGTGAGCATCAATATGAATATCGGAAGCTCTCTGACGAACAGCCTGCTCAATTATCGAACGAACAAGCTGAACGATGGGAGCATTATTAAGCTCAGCATCATCTGCAGCAGCCTTTGCTTCCTGCTCTTTAAATTTAGTTTCTCTTTCTTTGGTATATTGCTCTGCGGCGGACATCGCTTCGTCAGAGCCGAAATATTTATCAAGAAGCTTATTAATATCCTGCTGAGTTGCAATTCTCGGCTCAACAACACAGCCTGTGATGATAGAAATATCATCAACAGCATTCATATCGAGCGGATTAGCCATCGCAAGAATCAAGGTCTGATTGTTTTCATCGGCAAACTCAATGGGACAAACATTATGCTTTCTTAAAACCTGACCGCTGACAAGCTTCAAAAGTTCCGCAGGAAGAGTAACGGCACGAAGGTCCATAAACGGCACATTATAAAGCTCACTGAGTGCCTTTGCAAGGTCCTCAGGGTCAACATGCTGTTCAATAAGACAATCGTTTAAGGGTTTACCGCTTTTATCTCTTTCTGCCATTGCGGCATCATATTGTTCCTGTTTAATTTTTCCCAGCGACAATAAGTATTCGCCTACATTACCGCCCATTCTGTTATAAACCATAACCAACTACCTTTCCAAAAAATTAAACAACAGATATCAGAATATCCGTTTGCTCATTGCCTCACGGTCATGAGCATAAGAAAGTGCATATTCGCCCGAAATAATTCCGTTAGCATAAAGATTGTAAATTGAATCATCCATCATATGCATACCCTGTTTTTTTCCGGTCTGCATAGCATTAGGGATTTGATAAGTTTTACCCTCACGAATGTAATTCCTGACCGCAGTATTGGCAAGAAGAAGCTCGGTTGCAACAACTCTGCCGCCTTGAATTTTAGGAATAAGCTGTTGTGAAACAACACATTCAAGTGTATCAGCAAGCTGGCTTCTGACCTGACCCTGCTGATTTTCGGGGAAAATATCAATAATTCTGTCAACAGCGCCTGCGGCGTCAACAGTATGAAGAGTTGAAAGAACGAGATGCCCTGTTTCTGCGGCTGTAATTGCAGTTTGAATCGTTTCAAGGTCACGCATTTCGCCGACAAGAATAACATCGGGGTCCTGACGAAGAGCAGCACGAAGTGCATTTGCAAAATTCAGAGAATCTGTTCCGATTTCTCTCTGTGAAATAATACTCTTCTTTTTCGGATATACATATTCAACAGGCTCTTCAATCGTGATAATATGATGAGCATATTTTTCGTTCATCGAGTTAATGAGAGAAGCAAGCGTAGTTGATTTGCCGGAGCCGGTAATACCCGTAACAAGCACAAGACCTCTCCTCTTATCTCTCATCTGCATAAGCTCGGGAGGAAGACCGAGCTGTGAAATATCGGGAATAACATCGTTGAGTATTCTCGCAACAACAGAAACAGAGCCGTTTTGCTGAAAAACATTACATCTCAAACGGGGAAAGCCCTCTTCCTGAATTGCAAAGTCAACCTCTCCGTATTCCTCAAGAACCTTCTTTTGGCGGGGAAGCATAATCTCATTTGCAACAGATTCGCAATCCTCTTTTGTGAGAACACTGTCTGTAATAGGTGTTACAGCTCCGTCAACTCTCATTGAAGCAGGATAACCGTGGTTAATGTGAATATCAGATGCATTTACATATACAGCAGCTTGAACATACTCAAAAAATGAATGCATAATTTCCCCCAAAGCAAGGCACTTTTCCATATTTACGATTTATAATAAAGTTATTATGCTACTAAATTGCTTATTTGTCAATAAATTAAATTATATAAATATTTTTTCTATAAGTAATTAACAACAATAAACCTTAAATTTTGTGCAGAATTACTTTTTGCCAGAATTCAATTTTTATATGATTTTCAAAAAATATATTTACTCTTAATTGTTAAATGTCACATAAGATTAAAATCAAAAATTGATAATTTGTACAGTTAAACAAATTTCATAATTTATGTAAAAAAACAGTTGATTATTTTCAAAATAATGATAAAATAAATAAGGCATAAATTAAAAATAATTTTGGAGGTAACTCAATATGTCAGTTAAAGTTGCAATTAACGGCTTTGGTCGTATCGGCCGTCTTGCTTTCCGTCAGATGTTTGACGCTGAAGGCTATGAAATCGTTGCTATCAACGACCTTACAAAGCCCTCAATGCTCGCACATCTTCTTAAGTACGATACCGCACAGGGCGGTTACTGCGGCAAAATCGGTGAAGGTCTTCACACAGTAACAGCTGATGACGAAGCAAACACAATCACAGTTGACGGCAAAACACTTAAGATTTACGCTGAAAAGGACGCTAATGACTGTCCTTGGGGCAAGCTTGATGTTGATGTTGTTCTCGAGTGCACAGGCTTCTACACAAGCAAGGATAAGAGCATGGCACACATCAATGCAGGTGCAAAGAAGGTTGTTATTTCCGCTCCCGCAGGCAATGACCTCAAGACAATCGTTTTCTCAGTTAATAATGACACTCTTACAGCAGATGATAAAATCATCTCCGCTGCATCATGCACAACCAACTGCCTTGCTCCCATGGCAAAGGCTCTCAATGATTACGCTCCCATTCAGAGCGGTATCATGAGCACAATTCACGCTTACACAGGCGACCAGATGATTCTTGACGGTCCTCACAGAAAGGGTGACCTCAGAAGAGCCCGTGCAGGTGCTGCAAACATCGTTCCCAATTCAACAGGCGCTGCAAAGGCAATCGGCCTTGTTATCCCCGAGCTCAACGGCAAGCTTATCGGTTCTGCACAGAGAGTTCCCGTTCCCACAGGCTCAACAACAATCCTTACCGCAGTTGTTAAGAAGGATGATGTTACTGTTGACGGCATCAACGCTGCTATGAAGGCTGCTGCTTCAGAATCATTCGGCTACAATGAAGATGCAATCGTTTCAAGCGATGTTATCGGTATGAAGTTCGGCTCACTCTTTGATGCTACACAGACAATGGTTTCAAAGATTGCTGACGGCCTTTATGAGGTTCAGGTTGTTTCATGGTATGATAATGAAAACAGCTACACCAGCCAGATGGTAAGAACAATTAAGTACTTTGCAGAGCTTGCATAAGTTAAATTTTGTTCATATACTGAATAATTAAACAAAGCTCGTACCAATTTGAGTAATCAAGTTGATACGAGCTTATTTTTTGAAAAGATTATTTAATTAAATCATCAATCGGCATTGTTGCATAAGCGTTAAGGTCATCCTTTGCAATATTGCCGCTTAAATATTCATAATACGCCTGTGAGCCGACCATTGCGGCATTATCACCGCAAAGCTTAAGGTCCGGCATATATATTTTCCATCCCTTTTCTTTACAGACCTTTGCCATTTTTTCTCTTAAAACAGAATTTGCCGAAACACCGCCTGCAAGAGCAACGGTCTTAAAGCCGTATTCTTCGGCAGCAAGAACGGTGTTATTAACAAGGCAATCCGTAACAGTATGAATACACGATGCTCCAAGGTCGGGAATATTAAGCTCCTCCCCCTTTTGCTTTGCGTTATGAATCGTATTTACAACAGCCGTTTTAAGTCCCGAAAAGCTGAAATCATAAACGCTTCCGTCAACTTTTGGACGAGGGAATTTATATGCTGATGGGTTACCGTTTTTGCTTATCTTGTCAAGATTAACTCCGCCGGGATAATCAAGACCCATAGCCCTTGCGGATTTATCCATACACTCCCCCGCCGCATCGTCACGGGTTCTGCCTATAATTCTGAAATCTGTATAATCATTAACAGCGACTATATGACTGTGGCCGCCGGAAACAACAAGACACAAAAAAGGAGGCTTCAATTCCGGTGATGAAATATAATTTGCGGCAATATGCGACCTTAAGTGGTGAGTCGGTATTAAGGGCTTACCTGAAGATAAAGAAAGCCCTTTTGCAAAATTAACACCAACAAGTAAAGCGCCGATAAGTCCCGGAGCGTATGTAACACCAATGGCGTCAATCTCTTCAAGAGTGACATTTGCATCTTCAAGCGCCTTTTTTGTTATACCCGTAACAGCCTGAATATGCATTCTGCTTGCAATTTCCGGTACAACGCCGCCGTAAATTATATGTTCCTTAACCTGTGAAGCAATAACGCTTGATAAAACTCTTCTGCCGTCTTCAACAACAGCCGCCGCAGTTTCGTCACAGGATGATTCGATAGCAAGAATTTTCATTTAATAGACCTCAGTGTATAAATTAACCCGTCTTCTTTTGGATTTGAATAAAAATCTTTTCTTTTACCCTCAAGAATAAATCCGATTTTTTCATAAAGATGAATTGCAGGAAAATTACTTTCTCTGACTTCCAGAGATATAAATTCGCATTTTCTTTTTATTGCCCCATCAACAGCAGCAGATAAAAGCTTTTCAGCAATTCCTTTTCTTCTGTATTCGGGCAATACAGCAATATTTGTGATATATGCTTCACCGCAAATTTCCTGAACACCGATATAACCGGCAACGCAATTATCCCAAAGAGAAACAAGAAAATGTGAATTTTCATTATAAAGCTCTTCTTTAATACCTTCATAAGTCCAGGGAGAAGAGAAGCATTGATTTTCAATCTGAACAATGCGGTCAATATGTTCGGCAGACATTTCGGCAACAGTATAATTCATAATCAGCCCTTTGCCTCATACCATGTTTTGCCTGTTCCTACATCTGCCTGCATCAAAACTTTCATTTTAACAGCATTTTCCATTTCGTTTTTCAGTATCAAGGCAACTTTATCTTTTTCATCCTCGGGAGCTTCAATGATAAGCTCATCGTGAACCTGAAGAATAAGCTTTGCATTAAATTTTTGTTCTTCAAGTTTTTTGAACACCTTGACCATAGCGATTTTAATAATATCAGCGGCTGTTCCCTGAATAGGCATATTCATTGCCATTCGCTCTGCAGAAGCACGGATTATTGCGTTTGAGGATTGAATTTCCGGCAAATATCTTCTTCTGCCGAACTGCGAAGCAACAAAGCCGTTCTTTTTCGCATCCTCAACGGTTTTAATCATATAATCTCTGACACCGCTGAAATTATTAAGATAATCCTTAATATACTTATCAGCTTCCTTAACCGTTACACCGATATTTTTTGAAAGAGAAAAAGCGCCTATACCGTAAACGATGCCGAAATTAACAGCCTTTGCTCTGCTTCTCATTACAGGGGTAACCATCATCGGCGGTAAATCAAACACCTGTGAAGCCGTAATAGTATGAATATCATCACCGTTATTAAAGGCATCAATCATATTCTTATCATCAGCACAGGATGCAAGAACACGAAGCTCAATCTGTGAATAATCGGCATCAATCAGAACACAGCCGGGCTTTGCCACAAAAAACTTACGCATTTCCTTGCCAAGCTCGGAACGGACGGGAATATTTTGTAAATTAGGCTCTGATGAAGAAATACGGCCTGTTCTGGTTTCAGTCTGATTTAATGAAGAATGTACTCTTCCGTCCTTATCAATAACCTTAACAAGTCCGTCACAATAGGTGGATTTGAGCTTTGATAAAGTTCTGTATTCAAGTATTTTTGCAACTACGGGATATTTTTCAGCTAATCCCTCAAGAACCTCCGCATTAGTTGAATAACCTGTTTTTGTTTTCTTTTTAGCAGGCAAGCTCATTTTATCAAACAATGCTTCACCGAGCTGCTTGGGTGAATTGAGATTAAACTCATAGCCTACTTCATCAAAAATCTCTTTAACAAGATTCTGTGCTTTATTATTGATTTCAATACCGAAATTCTCTATGCCGGCTTTATCAATTAAAAAACCCTCTTTTTCCATTGAAGCAAGAACCCTTGCAAGAGGCATTTCGATTTCATCTATAAGCTGTTGCTGACCGTTTTCATTTATCTTCTTTATAAGTTCATCAAAAACAGCAGGGAAATAAGCGGTTAAGAATGATAGTGAAGTATTTTCATCGGCGATAATATGAGCGTATTCTTCAGCAAGCCTTTTTAATTCGTAGGTTGCGGACGGATTTACAATATAGGCATAAAGCATTGCATCACCGACTATATTGTTAATTTCAATATCAAGCCGGTAATCATAGAAAAATCTGTATAATGACTTACAGTCATAAGTATATTTATTTATTACTTTATCAAAAAGAAAATCCGTTATAAACTCAACATAGCCGTCATTTTCAGGGTTAACAACCGCAACACCGTTATCGGTAGCAAAATAAAAAACACCATTATCAAAAGTAAAAAATACTTTTTCCTGTTTTCTTAATCCGTTATAAAAAAGCTTAAGGTCATTCACTTCATATTCTTCAGTATTTACATTTATACTGTTTTTGATTTCATTATGTATCTCAACAGGCTTAAGATTTAATCTGTCAAGAAGCTTAAACATTTCAAGCTCCGATAAGAGCTTTGAAACATTATAAACATCGGTTTCCTTCGGTATATAATCTTTATAATCCTTTGAAACAGGTGCTTCGGTGCTGATAGTTCCGAGTTTACGGCTCAAATAAGCCATATTCTTATCAGCAGCCAGCTTATCATAAACACCTTTTTTAATGTCAAGATTATCAAGATTTGAGTATATGCTGTCAACAGTACCGTATTTAGAAACCAATTCTTTAGCAGTTTTTTCACCTATTCCCGCAACACCGGGAATACAATCTGATGAATCACCCTGCAAAGCCTTAATATCAATTAAAAGCTTGGGGTCAGATACAAGGTATTTTTTTTCGACCTCTGCAACATCATATTTAACGGTTACGGCATTACCCATATATGTTGAAGCAAGTAAAACATTTACATTATCCCTTACGAGCTGTAATGAATCCCTGTCACCCGTGGCAATATAGCAAAAATCGTTTTCTCCGCTTGCATAAGCCAATGTGCCGAGAATATCGTCCGCTTCCCAGCCCGGTGCTTCAATAATTTTATAGCCGAGAAAAGTCAGCAAATCCTTTAACGGCTGCATTTGAGAAGCAAGCTCATCCGGCATACCCTTTCGGTTGCTTTTATATCCGTCATACATCAAATGCCTGAAGGTTGGCTGTTTTACATCAAAGGCAATGGCAACAGCATCCGGCTCAACCTCAGCTTTAAGCTTAAGCAGAATACTCATAAAGCCGTAAATAGCGTTTGTAAATCTGCCGTCCTTTGTTGCAAGAGCTTTTATACCGTAAAAAGCCCTGTTAACTATGCTGTTTCCGTCAATAGCAAGAAGTTTCATATTACACCCAATAATTATTTATTAAAAATGTTTTTATAAGCAAGCTCCATAGTTGCAGAGAGAGCAACCGCATCATCAACGCCGTAGCTTTCATCAGTATCATTAAGAATATCGGAAACCCAAAGCTCCATCGGAGAAGGTCTGCCGCAATTTGTGTCAGGGAACACCCAGCCGTCACCGATATTATAGCAGGTTTTATCATTAAAGCCGCCTGCGAGTATTGTACCCTTATCCCCTGCTATTTCAAGCTCAAAGGGGTTATTTTGTGCAACAAAAGCGGTTTCGGAAACGCCGATTGCACCGTTTTCGTAAGTAAGAACAGTTACTGCATTATCCTCAACGGAATTAACCATAACATTTGTAAAAGCTGATGAAGCGGAAACAGGCTTGCCCATTAACCAATTCATAAAATACATTGAATGAGCACCTAAATCCATCATAGCACCGCCTCCGCAGGTTTTAGGGTCATAAAATGTTTTGGGAAGCCATCCGGCAGAAGCGCCGTTATGTGCATTTCTCATTCTGCAGTAATTAACCTTGCCTATAAGACCGTTATCTACTGCATTTTTAATCCAGTTAAAATCTCCCCTGCTTCTCCAGGGAAAAGAAATGCAGAATTTAACTCCGGCATTTTTTATGTGCTCTGCAGTTTCAAGTGCATCTTTTTCATTAAAGCAAAGAACCTTTTCGGTGAAAATATGTTTACCTGCATCTGCCGCCTTTGAAATAACATCCTTATGTAAATCGGTAGATGTACAAATCAAAACAGCATCAATATCTTTTCTTTTGAGAAATTCATCATAATCGTCAACAAAATCACAGTTAAATTTCTCTGCCGCTTTTATTCCGTTTTCTTTATTTACATCCCACAAGGCAGTAATTTTACAATTTTCATTGCCGGCAATTTCTCTTGCATATCCCTCAAAATGAACATGCCATGTTCCAACAAGACCTACATTTATCATAGCGATTCTCCTGTTATAATTATTTACATAAATAATACAACATTTATATGAATAAATCAAGAAATGAATAATTATATGTGCTCAAAATCCGCCCCGTAATTCGAGGCGGATTTCTTGCGGGTTATTAAGCTTTAATCAATTACTTCTGAATAAGAGTTTTCCACTTAAAGCCGTTGAAAATGTAGTTATTAAACAATGACTTTAATTTGCTGAAGAAACCGTTATTAACAGTAATTGTCTGTGAATCGGAAAGCGTCTTTCCGTCAGCATCTTCTGCATTACAGGTTACGGTAAATGTATTTCTCGGCTTAACAACCGTAATGGAATTATTGCTCTTATCTACCGTAAAGTCCGCACCGGAAACCTTCCAGGTAATTCCGTCAACATTCTTACCCTCGGCATAGAAAACAACATTTGTCTTGTATTCAACCGACTTAAACATTCCCTTATGTACAATTGAAATTACAGCTTTGTTTTCTTCTTCTGTTTCGCCGGAATCGGGTTCAGATGACGGTTCTTCAGAACCGCCGTGGTCATCATCATCTTCCGTCTGCTTTTCATCTTCAATCGGGAAGGTAACAATCTGCGGATTTGCAACAATAGACCTTCTGATTACTCTGTCATATTCGGGAGCTTCATAAGGTAATGCATTTTCAGTATTAAACTGTGAAATGCTGACCATTGCTCTTGTAACCTCAGAACGATTCAGTTCACGGATTGAGAAATCCTTTTCCTCATCATCTTCCATTCCGGAAACCTTAATATTTCCGATTGCAAAATATCCGTCAGCTCCGTCTTTACCGAAGATAATGAGTGTTCCGTCTTCACCGACATAGTCTGTAAGGTCATAATACATTTCGGTTGAGCCGGAAATTGTGATTTCGGTTGCTGAATCTGAAGTAATACTGCCCTTAACATAAGCCTTTGCCGAATCACCCTTAGCAGCTCTCATTGAAACCATAACAGAACAGTTTGCTTCACCTAATTTATACTCATTATTTACTGCATCATAAATAATTTCTCTGCTGAAGCCGTCAATTATGAAGCCTGTTGAACCGTCAGTATCATTAAGATAAATTTCATTGAAAGGATTACCGTAATTAGAATCAGAAAGCGTTGTTTCGTTCATATATTCATCCATTGAACGATTAAATTGTCTGATATTATAGAAGCCGGCATTCTTTTCATTTTCGTTATACATACTGTCATAACCGTAATAATACTGGTTATATCTTTCAATATCTACAAGCTCTTTGGTTTCTTCATCCTTTTCCTGAACAGTAACCGTTGAATCATCAAACATATTGTAAAGTCTGATACCGTCAATATAAGCATAAGCCTCATAGCTATCGCCAACAGCACCAACCTCTGCTCTTTCGATTTCAACATCTTCAACTGTTGATTCTTCTGTTGAGGTTTCGGCTTCGATTTCTGTTTCGGAAACAGTTTCCTCTGCCGCTTCTGTTATAGCTTCGGTTGTCGTTTCGGTAATTTCTGTTTCTGAAATTACCTCCGAAACAGACTCTGTGGATGTTTCGGTTTCTGTTACATCTGCAACGGTCGTTGTTTCCGTAATTTCGGTGATGACCTCATTTTCTGCACCCGCAGTTGTAAGCTCAACAACCTCATTGTTCACAAGTTCAACATTATCAGCACCGCTGCCGCCATTAAGAACGGAATTATCATCCATCCACTTCATTTCAAAGGTATCTTCGTAAACCTTAAGTCCCTTGTCACGAAGCTGCTGAATAATCTCTTTTTCAGCTCCGTTTTCACTTGCACCAACCTTTGAACGGCCGGAATTCATATTTTCTTCAAGCCATACTGCATAAACCTGAACGGTATATGTATCTCTCTCGGTTGTCATAAAGTGATAAACGGGAATCTGACGAAGAATATCGCCGTCAACAAGCTGTTTGGCGTTGCTGTCTGATGCATAGGTATCAACAATAGCGTTTGCAACAGGAACATCCTTTTTGCTATCCCAAATGTAAATCATAAGTGCGGCATTATCGCTTCCGCAGGCTGAATAAAGGTCAAAGCCTGTTGCTGTGAAGCTATATTCAGCAGCCTGACTTATCTGATTTGTAACTGCAACGGTAGATTTAAGATAAGTGTCACCTGAGAAATCCTTATAGGTGTTCTTTGAATACTCCTTGTTGAAGCCGTATGCAGAGCCGTCATAAATTGTTTCTGTTCCGTTTGATGTATCAGTTTCTCTTGTCCACTCCGCAGCACCATCAACATCGCCGCCTGTTATTGTATCACCCAAACTGAATGCCTTATCTTCGTAATAAACATTGTTTGCAGGAACAATATCAATCGGGCCGTTTATGTATGTTGATTCTGTCTGGAACGAATAATAGATTCTTTCATACGAATTGAAGTTATCGCCTGTTGTAAGGGTAAGCTTTGCATTAACGCCTGATGTATCAATTTCTGCTTTGCATCCGTTTGAAAGTGTAACGCTTGTTCCGGACTCTACAAGCGGGTCTTCAGTAGTAGCCTGACCGACTGCAACACCATCCTTAAGAGCTTTACCAATCTTAACTGTACCGCCATCGGGAAGTACGCCGCCTTTTGACTGAAGCTGATTTTCATCAATCAGGTCAAATGTTAAAGCCGAGATGAAGTCGTAAGCTGCTGAAATCTGCTGAAGCTCAAGCTTTGTCCAGTGAGCTGTGAGAGTCATTCCGCTTGTAACAGGCGTTTCACCCTCAATAGCCTCGTGTTCGGTTATAACAAGCTTTGTTTGACCGTTTTTATCGGTAATATACTCTGATGTTTCATAGAACCAACCGTCAAATCTGTAACCGAGTCTTGTGGGCTGAACAAGTTCAGACGGCATCAGACCTTGAGTCCATGTTGCATAAAGCTCAACAAAATATCCGTTTTCAAATTCTGTGCCGTGAGAACCGTCATCTTTAGCAGGGAACTTATGATAAATAAATGTATCATTATTTACTGTTGCCATATTTTCCAGGTCAACAGAGCCCTGCGTTGTATTTTGTGTTTCTCTTGACCAGCCTTTGAATGTAAGAGGAACTGTTTCGGATTGCTTTAAGCTCTCCTTGTTATCAACCTTAGTAGTAGCAACGGGTTTGCCGTTTTCATCAACTTCATCAGCATCATTCCAGTCATAAGTGATAACACAATCATACTTATAACCCATACCGTCAAAGTTCATTAACTGACCGTTTTCATCGTATTTGAATTCGCTGTATTTAAGCTCGGTTGAAGAGCTTGTACCATCATCCTGGTTGATATAATAAACAGTATATTCGTTTACTTTCCAAGCAGTATTCAAAGAGTCGCTCGCATTAGCCGATGTGCCGAAGCTGTATGTAAATCCGGTTTCTTTTTTTCCGCTGATTGAACCGGCATTTGCACCCTCCCAGTCAGTCAGATAATAACCGAAGCAATATGGGTCAGGCAAGTATCTGCTTGTGCCGGCGGTCTGATAGATGACTTCTTTTGCTTCTTCTTCAGAACCGGGAATAATTTCGGCAGGAATTCTGAAAAGTAAATCGTTGATTTCAAAAGTACCGTCACCGCTGTAGCAGTTTGAATCAAGGCTCAGTGTGTAAATTCCTGTTCTCTTTTCGGATTCAGAGAAGCTTGCCGGGTAAAATGTGCCTGTAAACGCCCACTTTTTATCACCCTGCTGTGTAAATACACCGGTAATCGGATAATATTTACCGTCTGATGATTTCAGCTTAAGGGTAAACAGCTGTTTATCAACACCTGCATTCGGGTTCTTATTTGTTGTGAAAGACACATTATACTGTTTGCCCTCAATAAGGTAAACATTGATATCATTCATATCAACGGTAATAACATTATCTTTTTCCGCTTCAATATTACCTCTTATAATATCAAGAGAAATACTGTTATCAAACGAATAAGAGCCTTCATATTTAACCGTGGTTGTTCCGCCGATTGCAGAGCCTGTGGCAATCTGTGCACCGTTTTCAAAATAAAGCTGGTTCAGATAATACTCTTGCGGCATATCAGCACGGGTTTCCTGTGTTTCAAGTGCATCATTAAACCAAGGCAAGGTAATATTAAACGACAAAGCACTCGGAACCTCATAGATATCTCTGAGAGTAACATTACCATACATTCCCTCGACATTGAATCCGGCTTTATAAATCTTGCCGAGTTCCCATGAAGAGTAACTGTCTGTTGAAACGACCTGCCAACCGACAAAATCATATCCGCCCTTGGGACCCATATTATCAAGCACAATATTAGTTGAACCGCTTGTATAAACTATGGGTGCCTTAACATTGTCTTCAAATGTTATTGTATATTCCGCATCACTCCAACGGGCATAGAGAGTAATCTGACTGTCGGCAGTGGTTGTCCAGCCGCTGTCACCAATGTAATTTCCGTTCTTATCAAATACCTGTATTCCGCCATCCTTAGGAGTGGTGAAATAACCTGTAAACGCTTCTTCGCCGTTGGTAGGAACAGTGATATGCTTCGGGAATTCACCGTATTTTGTGGTAATACCGTGGTAAAGACCGATGTTATACTGTGCATTTAATGATTTTTTATTGTTTGTATCAACAAAAATTCTGAAATTAACATTCGGATTGGTCTTTGCATAATGCTTTGCATATCTGAAATCTGCGCCGGCATCCGGGTCTGAAAGAGTTCTTTGATAATATTTACCGGCATCTTCAATATTGTTTACTACAAAGCGGTTTCTGATAACAATATCATCATTTGAAGCACCGTACATATCAAAGTACAGCCAGGTATCATTAAGAACGCCGTCAATATTTTCCGCCTCGAAAATATAATCATCAAGGTTTTCAACATTGTTGAGCATAAAGTTCAGTTTACCGTCCTGGAAGAGGTTTGCATCCGGGCTTCTGTCATCGGTTGTTCCTCTGAGAGCCAGAGAGCCCATCGTATAAGCAGCTTTATTACTTGCGCCGTTATAGGTGTAATCAACACCGTCCTGGCTGTAATAATAGCCGTCGCAAAGGTCAAACAGGTTGGTCGGATAAATCCTATCTGCGCTGTCAGAATTAGGCTTGTAAGATTTATTTTCGTTGAAAATTATCTTAACATTTGTGTCACTTGTCCAGTGAGCGTAAAGGGTGGTACCGCCGGAGAATCTTACCTTATTGTTGATTATTTCAGCCTTTGTGGTTGATGAAGGAGAAATATACCATCCGGTAAAGCTCATCGGTATAACTTTTTCGCCTACAGTATCTGTACGAGTGGGATTTGCAGGAACGCTTGCTTCGGTTTCACCCCACATAGCATAAAGATTTATACCTGAATCAAGGGTAAGGTTTTGAACTTTAGAATTAACGCCGTAGGTTGTTCCGCTGCCGTCAGGCTTGGTGTTCCAACCTAAGAAAGAAGATTGAACATTGATTGTTTCTTTATCCTTGTCACCAAACTTACCGCCGTTAGCATCAAATGTAATAGCATTATATGCACTGTTCATTGATGACAAATAATGACGATCACCGTAGTCAAATTTTTGATCAACAGGTGCTGACAAAGGTGTTCCGTTCTGGTTAACAGCACCGTTTACATCATAATGAACGGTATATTCATGTCCACTCCATTTTGCATAGAGAGTAACATTTCCGAGATTATCGCCGTCATTATCCCAACCTGATGTAAGCTCAGCACTGTTGAAATTACCGAACTTATCAAAATACATCTTATCCCAGTCACCGTCAGCAGTCTTTGTCCAATAACCTGCAAAGTTAAAGCCATCCCATGTGGGAACATTAACCTTGTTAATTGTTTTTTGACCGTACTGAATACCTGTGAGACCGTGAACAAGGTTCATTGTGAATTGATAATTATCGGGCTGAGAACGCTTTGTGCCAAGAGTATTTATTGTTGGCGCATAAAATTGTACTTTAATTTGTGCGGCATTATAATTGCAAAAATGGTCGTTTATGATTTGCTGAGTAATATGATATTCCTTGTTATCAACTGTGTTTCCGTTTGAATCAAGGTAACCAACTATAACATATCCGTCATCTCTATCACCGGAATATGAACTGCAGTTAAACAAATAATCTCCGGCGCCATTTGCGGCAGAAGCATTTTCGCCATTATATCTTACATATTTTACGCACTGTGTATTACCGGTATTAGAACTGTTGCCGTTGAGGTTATAGAGCATAAATGTACTATAGCCCTTTTCAGCATGGTGGTCACCGTCAACCGTAACTCTACCGCCACTTCTAACATTAAAGTTAATGTAGTTAACTCTGTCAGCAACATAATTTACATCAAACAAGTTGGTTGAAAGCTTTTCAGGAATATTCTCGTCAAAAGTAACAGACATTGTCTTGGCTTTCCAATTAGCAACCATTTGAACATCGCCGCCAACATACGGACAAGCACCGAATTTACCGTCTGTAATTTTGACTTCTAATTGATAAGACGATTGACTCCATGATGAACCGTTTTGAGTAACGGTATAAGTCCAACCGAGGAATGTTTCGCCCGGAATAACAGGATTTTTAATAGTAACATTGTTTGTTGTTGCTTTATACTCCGCAATGTTTGTTTGCTCTTGATTGTCAGCATCTAAGGGCAATTTACCTTCAACAACTGTACCGTCTTCTCTTTCAACGCGACCATAATCGTAAGTAATAGCAAACGGAGCTAACTCCCAATGTGCATAAAGAGTTGTATCGGAAGAAATATCCCACTTTCCTCTTGTAAGAGTACCATTTTCAGTGAATATCTGTTCGCCACCTTCAGCAGCGGTATAATAACCGATAAATTTATAACCGTTACGAGTCGGGCAAACAATTTTATCTTTTCCATTTATTGTTGCCGAATCATAATTAATTTTGAAGCCGTGGTAAAGTGCTGCATACAGCATTTCACTGTAACCCGTATCAGAACCTGTTGCAGTAACATAAAATGAAAATCTCATTCTGTTTGATGTATGATTGGATGTATCAATAATTAAATTAGATACAGGTGTGCCATCATCCCAAATTTTTACATTATAAAACTGATTACCATTAGTGGGGGTTTCAGGTAAAAATCTTAAATATATTTCGGCGTCATTTTCATCATCAATGTAGGAGCCCTCATAAATATAATAATTAAGATTCTGCATTACTTCTCCGAATTTATTATCCTCACCCGGGTGACACGAATATGAACTGCCATCTATCCAAAGAACACCGGCACCATCACTTTCACCTGCAAGATAATGGAAATGCAATGTTCTGTTATCAAGAACGCCACCACTTCTGTTATCGGATGTATCCCTTGTAGCACCAAAAGAAAGATTTGTATTAAAGATATTAAACGGAGTTGTACCGTCATTTTCATCAAATTTAACGGTATAAGTTATTGCCTGCCACTGTGCATAAAGAGTAACAGTTGAACCGGGGTCACCGGTCAAGAGCTTATTAGCTGTTGCTCCGTTTGCAACAGAAATGCCGGTTCCGTCAGCCTTTGTATTCCAGCCCTTAAATGTATATCCGCTTAATGCATATCCGTTCTGAGGAATTGACACATTTTGAGTATAGGCATAAGTTCCGTTCAGAGACATCGAACCTGTCGGGTTTGAAGTTGAGCTGACATCATTTGCATTAAATGCAATCTTATAGATAGGCTCAATATTAAATGCCTCTGCATGGTTACTGCTGCCCATTGCCGCAGACCTTGTTTCGGTTGTGGCATAGGTTTGGTTACCTGTTCTGAAAATGTACTTTGATGTATCGGTAATTGAAGCGGACATAGTCCAAACATAAGTATTCGGAACATCCTGATAGAAATCGCCTACATCAACATTTGCACTCTTAATATAATTATGGTCATCGGTAACCGTTACTTTAGCCATGCCTGAATTTAATGCATTGTCAACATTAACATTTTCACCGTTTTTATCAGTTAAAGTCCAGTTAACATCAAGCTTGTAAGGCTTGGGAGCCCAGTGAGCAGTAAGCTTTGTATCGGCAGAAATATCCCATTTGCCGATAGCGGTTACATAACCGTTTGCATCAATTGTATTGCCGAAATACTGATCCCCTGTTACATCATTAAAGTAGCCCTCAAACACATAGCCCACTTTTGAAGGCGCTTTAACCTTTTTAGGTGTTGCATCATACTGACACTGAATACCGTGGTAAAGCGCTGAATTAACAGCAATATTATAAGAAATATCTTTATCAGCATCAAAATCAAAATAGTATGTAACATTTTCTGATGCGATATTACTATTACTTAAATTGAAATTTAATAATTTAAGAGTACCATTATTGTAAAAAGTATCTTGAGCAACTTTACTGCCATCAGTTATTTTAGCAATAAGTCTTGCATTTTGATTTGAACCGGTTGTAGAAATCAGCAAATAGTCGTTCAAGTTTGCAATTGAGCATTTGAAAACATTGTTATTATAACCGCTATATCCATTTTCAGCTCCATCTGTATAGTCTTCATTTGCATCCCATTTTTTTTGCCCGGTTATTGTAAACTGTCCGCTTGCATTATAACCATAGTATATATCACCATGCTCATGTATATGTTTAGATTTGCCTTTTATAGAATCAAGCAAGTTATACGGTGTGCCGTTATCCTCATTGAATGTAATTTCATAAGTATTTGCAGTCCAATGAGCATAATAAGTTGTTGCGGTAGTCAAAGCAACAGAATAAGTTTCTCCGCTTCCGCCAACTCTTGTTCCGCCTGTTTTTGATGTATACCAGCCCTCAAATTTATAGCCCGGATGGTCAGCAACAGCCGGCAGTGAAAAGCTTGCATTATTCCACTGTGCATAAAGATTTACATTTCCGTTAAGAGCTGTTGTAAGGTTTTTAACGGTTTGACCGTTTGAATAACTTGTTCCCGAACCGTTTGCGACAGTATTCCAGTTCTTAAAAGACATAAAAACAGTTGAAGATTGAGAATCTGTATTATATTTAGTGCTTCCGTTAGCTCTTGTCTTAACAAGAGTTGAATCGTTAAAATCAAACGAAACCACATAGCTTCTCGAAAAAGCATTTGATGTTAAAGCCTTATCTTCATCAAAGTAATGGCTTGATTTCTCCATTGAACCGCTTGTTGCGTTGTTTCCGTTGTAAGTAACAGTATAGCCGTTCTTTTCCCAACGGGCATAAAGAGTAACATCTCGGTTTTCTTCGTGAAGAACCTGCTTTGCAGTACCGTCGGTATTGTAATACTGTGTGCCCCAATCACCTGATGTTGTTCCGTTCTTTGTCCAATAACCTTTAAACTGATAACCGGTTCTTGTAGGAACTTTTACGGTTGCAGGATTTACGCCAAATTGCTGGTTTGCAATACCGTGATAAAGTCCAACTTTAATGGAGTTTCCGTCCGTTGACTCATCTTTGACATCAAAAAAGAATTTAAAATAAAAACTATCTCCAGAATACGAATTGCTTTTTGCTCCAATAGAACCCGAATTGTAATTTATATAAGAACCACTGCTTAATTTCATTGCAAGAGGAGATGTATAAGTTGTTCCACCGTCAAGGAATTTGTGCCATAAGAACTCGTTATTATTTGATGCATCTGATAACATCAAATATACTTTTTTATAACTGTTTCCTATATTATTTTTTGTGACGAAAACATAATCATCAGCATTCCAGTCAACTTTATAAGCAAACAATCTGAAATCGCCATCATCGCCGTTTACAGCATCACCCGAGAAGCTCAATGTGCCAATATCATCTCCGGATGCATAATAACCATATATTCTATGATCACTATGGAATAAACCACCACCGGAATACTTATAATCTGACCTTTTATCAACAGGAATATTATCAAGTAAGTTAAAGTTTGTTCCGTCATTCTCATTAAACCTGATTGTATAATTCTCTGTTGTCTTAGTCCACTTTGCGTAGAATGTAACATCTTTTGTAGGAGTATAAGAGCCGTTATATACTGTGCCGGTACAAGCTTCATTTTCATACCAGCCGCCAAATGTGTATCCGTAACGAGCCTCGGGAGTTGGCAAAGTTACAGAGTCTTTTTCCCACTGTGCATAAAGAGTAATCTCTCCGCTTGTTGTAAGATTATTATGAACAGCGCCATTTGCTCTTTCATTCGCTGTTCCGGCAGCGTTAGTTGTCCACTTTTTGAAAGTATAAGTAGCAGTTAAGTCTTTATCGGGAGTTGCATAGGGTTGACCGTCAGAAGTTTTGATAACTCCTTTTCCTGCACCGTCGTTATACTTCAATGTAACAGTATATTTTCTCTTAAATGCGTTTGCTGTTAAAGTTTCACTTGAATCATAAGTGAAAGTTGAATTTGCCATTGAGCCGGAGTTTGAACCGTTGCCATCATATTTTACAGTATAAACATTCGCTGTCCAGTTGGCTGTGAGGGTAATATTACCGTATTTATTATTTACAGATTCACCGGCGCTGTAAGTTCCGCTCCATGTTGCAACGCCGTCTTCCAATGTCGGAGCTGTTGTAACAGACCAGTTAACAAATGTATAGCCTGTTCTGACGGGCGTAGGCAAAGTGTCTGTTCCGGTTATATAGTATTCCTTTTGGGAAATTGCTGTACCGCCGGCGCAGTTATAAGTAATCGTATATTTTGTGGGAGTCCACTTTGCAAATAAATCTACATTTCCGCTTTTTGCCAAATTGGTAACAGACTGTCCGTTTGTGTAGGATGTGCCGGAACCGTCTGCCTTTGTATTCCATCCGTTAAAGGTGTAGCCGTACTTTGTAAATCCGTTTGATGTAAGAGCTTTTGCAACATCATAGTTATGGGTACTCTGGGCGGTCGAACCACCTGAATTTCCGTTACCATTATAGGTAATCGTGTATGTATTTGCTTTCCAATGAGCTGTTAAGGTGACTTTTGCTGTGGGTGTATAAGTTGAGCCAGAAATCTTGTTTGAGCCATCATACCAACCGTCAAATGTATAACCGTCTCTTGTGGGTGCAGTCGGGAGGGTTACTCCCTTTGCAGTCCACTGAGCATTCAAAGTGGCGTTTGCGGTTTTATCCCACTTTTTAGCGCTTGAAAGGTCAGCATTATAATATTGTATACCATCGGAGGTTGCCGTAAAGAAACCTTTGAAAGTGTATGCAGCCGTTAAATCAGCATAGGTTGCCGGGCTCGGTGTTGTTGAACCCGAACCTTTATTTGTATCAAATTTAACGGTATATTCACGCTTGGGCGCAGTTGCAACAGTGGGCATATCTGCATCAAAGGTTGCAGTTACGCTGCCTGTTCCGTCAGTTGTTGCGCCGTTACCGTTAAGAGTTACAGTATAAGTATTTGCTTCCCAATGGGCGTAAAGCGTTGTTGTTATAACATCTTTATTCCATGCTTTTGTAGCTTTGCCGTCTTTGTCAAAATACTGTGTGCCGCCTGTAGTTGCATCATAATATCCTTCAAAAGTCCAGCCGGTAAGAGTATATCCGGCAACATTTGCAGGAGTTGCATCATAAGTTAATGTTGCAGTAAGCTTGTTAGAATCACTGACTTCTGCGCTGTTATATTTAACTTTGTTAGTAGCGCTTGAAGGCTTATTTCCGTCAAATGTAACGGCAGTTGTATTGTTATTCCAATGAGCGGTTAAGGTTACATCTGATGCGGGGGTAAATGTAGCGCCCATTATTTTGGTTGTGTCGTTATACCAACCGTCAAATGTGTAACCCGTTCTTGTTGGTGTGGGCAGGGTTACAGAACCTCCGCTCCATTTAGCAAAGAGGTTAAGGCTGCTGCCGTTTGCAGAATATCTGTTTTTTTCTGTAGATGACGGATTATAGTCTGTTTCGCTTCCGTCATTTTTTGTGTTCCATTTTGAGAGCGTATAAGTTGATTTGCTGTTAGCAACAGTATTACCGCCTGTTGCGTTGGCGTAATCATAAGTTACGGTATATTCTCTTAAATAAACATCATTAGCGGCAAGAGTTGAAGAAACATCATAAGTATATGTTGTTGTGAAGAACTGCTTGGAGCTGTCAAGAGTTATTCCGGATTTTGTTCCTGTGAAGCCATTACCGTAATAATTGATAGTGTACTGATGCGGCTTCCACCTTGCGTATAATGTTCCGTTTTCCTGTTTATCCCACGGCTTATTAGAAGTACCGTCAGCATTTATGAATTTTTTACCGTCTTCATAGGAATTCTTTTCGCTGTAATAACCCATAAAGTCATAGCCGGTTCTTGTGGGTGGAGTGATAGTTTGAAGAGCAGTATTAAACTTTTGGCCTGTGATTTTTTCTGTACCCTTAGTGTCGGGAACAGAACCGCTCAAATTTTTATTGCCGTCAGCATAACCGCAATAGTCAAGGTCAATATCAAAAGCGTCCTGAGTCCAGTGAGCAGTAAAGGTTGTGTCTGCATTAGACATAGTAAAGTTAATTGAATTACCGTCTTCGCTGACAACCATTACGGTTAAATTTCTGATAAATACTTCGTTGGAGGTAGCACCACTATCAAATGAACAAAGTGCCGCAATAGCGCCATTGTCATCATTATAGCAAAGAGATTTTTCGGTTATTACACCATTTGTATTACATCCGTAAATCTTTCCGTCATCGGGATCTATTGTGTAATATCCATCAAAAGTACCGTTTCCGTATTTTCCTTTAATGGATGTAACGGTTTTCCATTCTTTTGAATCAAGAAGCTTATTGCCAAAATAGTCATTATTCATAACACCATTATAGAGTCTAAATGGGTTTTGACCGTTACCGTTCTTATATTCAAAACTTACATAAACAGTGTCACCGTCTTTAAGCTTGTAACCGCCAAATAATGAAATATGCTCGTACTGTGAATGACCTTCAACATAATAACCTGTATAGGAAGCTTGTGCAGGATCTGTTGTTACAGTTCCGTCAGCTTTATACATTGTTATTGTTGTGGAATCGATTTGTTTTCCGTCACTGTAACCAATTGGAGAATTAACAACAACATCTCTTCCCTGTTGGTTGAATTTACCAACAACATCCCAACCGCTCAATGCATAATTCGTCTTAACGGGTGTTGAGAGCTTAACTTCAGAGTCATAACTGTAATCTGATACTGTATTTCCTGTTGAGCCGTTATATGAACCACCATTAGGGTTAACAGTAACCTTTTTAGTTTCAGCAATCCAATGGGCATAAAGAGTAATAGATGCAGTTGGCGTATAAGATTCTCCGGCACCGCCGACCTTTGATCCGCCGGAAGCGGCATTATACCAACCATCAAATTGATAACCGTTTCTTGTGGGTGCTGGCAGGGTTACAGCAGAACCGCCATTCCACTTTGCATAAAGAGTAACAGTTCCATTTGCCGTGGAGGTAAGGTTAGTAACTGAAGCATTATTGTTATAAGCTACACTACCGGAATCACTTGTTGCCCATCCTGCAAAAGAACAGTTATATGTAAGCGAACCGTTTGCATTATTACCTTTCCCCTGAACAGTTGCCGGCGAACCGCTCGTTCCGTTAGGATTAAGAGTTACTGTATAGCTCTTTGTAAATCCGTTTGCAGTAAGGGGTTTAGCTATATCATAGGTATGAGTGCTCTGGGCGGTCGAACCACCTGTATTACCGTTACCGTTGTATTTAACTGTGTATGTGTTTGCCATCCAATTTGCAGTATACGATTTTTCACCTGTGCTACCGGTTGGAATTGTAACAGATGTTGAGGCTGTGCTTCCGTTTGAACCCGTCCAACCGGTGAAAGTATAACCTGTTTTGGTTGGATTAATAAGAGTTATAGCGCTGCTTTCAATGTTATAACTTGACGGATTACCGGATGCACTACCACCATTTAAACTAATATCAATATCATATTGTATTGGAGTATAAACAAAATTAGCAGAAATTGTAGATGAAACAACTTTGCTGTAGTTCAAAGGAGAGACAGAAGAAGAGTTCAACGAATAACCATCTTTTAACACACAACTAATAGAAACATCATTACCATAATTATATGTGGACTCGTAAGTGTCCGTTCCACCTTTTTCACCATATTTGTGTGTAGCAGTTACTTTACCAGTGTTGATTTGTAAAGCAGAAATTTTTGAATTTAAATCATTAACAGCAGAATCAACACTTGTATAAGTTGTGTCATTAAAGCCACCGTCAACCGTAGCTAAACATCTATATGCTTTATTATAAGCGTTAATAAAGTTACTATACGATGTAGTTGTATAATATCTTTCATTAGACATATATTTTTGTGCTTTATAGATTAAACTTCTGAGATTGCCCTTGTTGTTCTGAACAGTATCCAAATTAATTATAATTATCGATAATCCAGCTATACCACGTTTAGATCCATAGAAATTGACATATTGTCCTTTTAAAGTATAAGTATTTATCGATGAAGAAATTGATTTAGGCCAATTACCAGCATATCTAAGACCCTCGTTTGTGTTATATGAACTTTCAGAATTAGTTGTATTGTGCTGGGAAGCTATTAAAGAACCATAATCTTGATTAACAGTGCCCCAATCAGTCTTACTTCTTGTATTATTTCCAGAATATTTAGTCAAATTTCCGCTATCAGGGAGACTAGCTGTTCTACCGGTATAATCAGCTATATACCAGTCGCCGGTGTTATCTGTACAAGAATCATCATCAACAACAGCAAATCCAATTTTCAAATTCGGAATTTGATTGAAATTAGTATACCTACTGGTATCTATATATATTTTTCCTTTTGAAGGAACTTGTACTCTATAAACGCAATAGTCATAATTACTTTTTTGTGTTGAAGCATAAAAGTTTCTAACATTAAATGTATTTGTTCCACTTGAATTGTTGAAATAATTTGTAGCAGACTTGTTATCTTTAAAAGAAGCATTTACACTATCAGAATTAGTTGTTCCTTGAAAAAGAACATAATCCTGTGATGCTCCGGTTGCATAAGAAACGGAACCTATATTTAAAACTTCATTTACTTTTTTTCCTGTAGTTTTTTGGGTCGAACCAATGTAAGATTTATTTTCAGAACTAATAAAATAAGAACCATTATATGTAGATTTACCAATGTAACCATAACCTGCAGAGCTGTTTTCTACTATATTATGAATACCAGAAATCCACATCATATTGCCTGAAAATCTTTTCTGACTATCATATCCGGCATCAGCACCACCAGCAATTGGAACAACATATGGTTTATATACATAAGTATAAGCTGTAATTGTTTTTTCAGCGTTATCACGACTGTCAGTATATTTTAAAGTCCATTGAATAAAACAACCGGTCGTAGAACTGGATAAAGTCGGTGATGAACCTGCAGTAATACTCACACTACCACCATTTGTTATCGTAGAACCGCTTAAGGAAATGCTTCCTCCTTCAAGATTAGAAAATGAAGAATCCAAGAATTTATAACTAATAGTTGCATTTGTTCCTGCTTTAATATTTGAATCTGAAAAGAAAATTATACCCTGTGTTCCTGTTGTAGTATCAACAGAACCATCCGCCTTATTATTAACATAATATTGAAAAGGAGTAGAAGAACTATTTTTGAATGATAAGCCATCGGGATATAAATAAATAGCTTCAGGAACAACAAATTTTGTATCATTATCTGTTGAATATCCTGTTGTAATTGAGATACCATTCTCTGCCGCAGCAGTTAAAACCGTTCCGTCAAGCATACCGCTAAAGCCCACAACTATTGCGAGCACAACAACTATTACGCTTGATAAAACAGCGGTTAATTTTTTATTTTTCATTTCTAATTCCTCCTAATGGGTTATCATTTGGCGCTTCTGTTATTCCTGCACCGCCGGAGTTGAAAATGGATAATAGACGGAAATGAGGTGATTTAAGGGTTGTTTCAGATTTTTTTAACCGTAGTTTTGCAATAATTATTAAATTTTCATCAAGCAACCTTAACACCCTCTTTCAAAACATTTTGGTAAAAAGGTAATACAGAATAGAACTTATTAAAAGTTTGTAAGTCTCTGATGCAAATTGAAATTACAACATCATTTTTAAGCCCTAAATCGCTGCTTAAATCAAGCAAGTTTTCAAAATATTTGTTAATATCCTGCCTGAAAACATCCGCAATAATCATAATATCAACATCTGATTGTTCATCATAATCCCCTTTTGCATAAGAGCCGTAAAGAATTATGCTATCTAACTTTTCGCCAAAAATCTTTTTGGATTTTTCGGCAATAACGGAGAGAATATTATTCAATTTTTCATTTGTCATAATATCAACTCCTTTTTTTATTTTATTAAGCTTTGAGGCTTTGGTATTATTTCTAATGCCAACGACTCAGAGTTTAACAAAATTAAGATATGATTATAAAGTAATTTTAATAAATCGGGAACATTTCCGCAGGGTCCTCCCCTTTTTCGGGGAGGATTTACCTGCGAATTTTGTTAATTGCGAACGAGCTTATCGAAGCTCAAGAAGAGGAAGAAGACCAATATCAATTGATGTTGAAGTGCCGCTGATTGATGACGGTTCATTTCCGTCAAACTTAACATAAACAGTCTTTTTATGTGATTCATTATCAGCAGTTTCATCTTTTATTTCGATGAAATAATATGTAATATAGTTCTGCGTTTCAGCATCCTTTTCACGATAATAGAAAATCTGCTGACCGGCTGCATCTATATTTTTATTTGAATCATCAATGGTTCCGTCCTCTTTAAGATACGAAATTACATCTCCCTCCTGGCCGTAGAAATCAGACATAATTACCGTTTCTTGTCTGATAAACAAATCAGTTCCTTCTGCAACACTGTCGGTGGCTTTTGCATAAGAATCACCGGACTTAATATAATAATCTAAATTCGGATTGCGTTCAAAGGAACCGGATTTACCGGCAAAAGTATAGAAATACAACTCATCATCACTTAATTCAAGCTTTAAAAGCAGCTTTACAGATAAGTTTTTAATGATAAGAGAGTCATTATTTGCAGTAACCAAACTGCTCAAAACCGCTTCGGGAACTCTGAGTGAATAAATTTCACCGGGTTCAATAGAATCAAGTTCGGTTAATGTACCGCCTGCGACAGATTTACCTTTATAAACCTTAATGTTTTTAAGCTCTGTCTGTTCATTACCGACTACATAATAAAAGCTAATCTTTCTCTTTTTAACATTTCCTCTGAATGAAGAAGCATTATTTATTTTGAAATGAAGCTCCTTATAATCTGTATCCTTCAAATCAACAATGTAAGATTTTCCGCCGGCAGATTTTGTGTGATATTCAGAGAAATCATTATTGTAGCCTGACGAATCAAAAACTTCAGCATCATAATCAGATTGAACTAATTGTAACGAATCAATCTGAAAACCGTTTTTGTCACAAAAACAGATAGAAGGTGTGCCTGCAATCTGACTTGAGCCGATTAAGGTGTTCATAAACAGTTTTGCTTCAAACGCAGTAAATGAATTTTGATGGCCCGCACCTGTATAAGTTACATTACCCTTCGTATAAATGAAGTAAGCGTTTTCACAGTCGTTTCTGAAAGCGGAAGTAAAGGCTTTTTTGCGGGACATATTATCAGAAGCGAGGCAGTACCAAACAGTTGCCATTTCACCGTTAACATTTTCATCAAGGTTAACCTGGAAATACTGCTCATGAGTTTCCTTAACAGCCTGGGTTTTGCTTGCATCAAGAAGAGCAAGCTTATCGCCATCATAGGTGTTAATATCATAAGGATATGTGGTAATCTGACCGGAGTTAACCTGAGTAACATATCTTGTATATGAAGCACCGTTACCTTCCTTATAACGCTTAACATTGTAGGTTGTGTAACCGTTTGTGTGGGCAGTGGTTCTTGTGTTTGCCGTTGCCAAATCTCTTGTAGGCTCCCAGGCAACCTTATAACCGCTTGTATCAAGCATAAGAGCGTTATAAGCCGTTGAGCCCCTATTAGCATTTTCAAACTTTGTTTTATCTTCATCCGAAAGTGAAAGATAATATCTCTTCCATTCACCGTAGGAATCAAATTTACCCGTCTGACCGTTCTTATCCTTACATTCCGAATGAATATCATTTTTAATTTCTTCTGCATTGGATGAATTTTTCGGCTCAACCTGTTCACTTGCAGAGGCAAAGATATACTGTTGACCTCTGTTTCTGATAACATCGTTATAAATATTATTATAACTGTGTGCCTGCATCAAAGCGGCATCAGAATAACTGTAATTACCTCTTTCTCTTTGAGTAACGGTAATGCCGAATGCATCAAGACCTAAAGCATCACGAAGAATGTAGTTTGAATAATAGCCCTCTGAAACTCTTCTTGAATGAACAATAGCATTATATTCATTATAGCTTTGTTTCTTTTGGAAAGAACCGTCACCGAAATTTTTGCTGAAGAATTCTTTAATAGAATCCCAGGATTCTTTCCAGAAATTCATAACACCATTCGTAATATCATTTAAGAAGTTCTTAACTTCATAATCCAATGTGTTGGCGAAGTTCATATTTGCGCTTGTTGAGTCGTGGCAAAATACTACCGGCAATCCATAGGACTTTATTCTTCCTTCGATAGCCAAGGCAGAATTTTCGTTAAGTCCCATAGTTTCAGGAATATCAATCGCACTCTTAACCTTACCGAGACGCATACTTGAATATCCGTCACCGAAGCCCATAATAATCATATCTATGCCATCAAGAAGTCCGTTAGCAGTAGAATTGCTGTAACTCTTATTCATATCAGACATTGATGCAAAATAAATTTTCAGAATATAATCATTGCCAACTGTAAATTCAACATGGTGAACACGCTTACCGTTCGCTTTGCTGTATTTGTATTCTTCGTTTGTACCGGATTTATTATTTTCATCGCAATCAAAATTAATTAAAATCGGCGATGATTCAGTAAATCTGTCTTCGGTGTTATTACAATAATATATAGTTCTGCTTAATTTATTTGATTTGCCACCGGCATTATTTATGTTTATAAGCTCATCGTCAAGATAAACATCACTGAGAAATACAGAGCCCTTATAAAGATTTCCGCCGTAATAATTCGACATTGCACCTGTGCTTGTATCACTGCGTTCGCCTTTTTCTTTAGAGTCACTGTATTTACTATCCAATTCAGATAAATTTACATATTCTGGGTCCCAGTCACCGGGAAGAATCTGAAGAGCTTTAATTACTTTTGCCTTACCGGCTTTAGGAGGAATATACAAATAATCAGAAATTGAATTATGAGCACCCGTGTCTCCTATTTTAGTGACTTTTAATTTCCATGGCTTAATTCCCGAATCATTAACGCTAAAACGAACATCGAGAGTATACTCATGCATACCGTTTGCAGCAGAAGAAGTCTGCAATCCGTTTCCGTCAAAGGGTGAAATTGAACATCCTTTAACCTCTTCGCCGTCTGTAAACTGACCGTCACCGTTTTCATCAATAAAGAACTGTGCCATATATCTGGCGGTCATTGTATCAAGGTCGGTATTGTTAATAATCTTAAATTTAAGCTTGAAGTTATTTCTGCTCAGTGCTTCGGGATAAGCCTTTGAGTTATCTGTTGCATCAACAACAACAATCTGAGGCTCAGAGAGGTTAATTGCCGCCTTAAGAAGCTCCTTATGAGTTGATTCGTTTGTTCTTTCAACCTGGTCCTGAGTGAATACATTAGAAAAATTTGTAAAGCCGTAGGTTAAAGCGTTGAAAAGATTTGAGCTTGTATCAACTCTGTCAAAACGAACATCTGCATGCTCATCAACATTAATGGTCTTTCCGTAAACATCATTGCCGTTAACATCCGTACCGTTAATGTTATAACCGAACGAAGCGTTAATATAACCGCCTGCATTTTGAAGTTCATTATCATCAGCATCCTTAAGGCTGAGCTTATAACCGTTTACCGTAAAGGTACGGTGATTATCGCCGGAATATGAACTCGGGAATGTACCTTTACCGCCGACTGAAACTCTTGAGTTACGGGACTGGTCACCTTCATCGTTAAAGTATAAACAGTAACCTAAATTGGCAAGATAATGGTTTTCACAGCCAAAAACCGCAAGCTCATATTCTGTTCCGCCGTCAGTAACATGGAAAACGCCGTGATAATTGTTATAATTTGTCTTACTGCCTCGGTCTTCTGTAACCGTTTCAGGGTCATCATACTTTTCAAACTTTGTTGCATCCCATTCAAATGTCGTTTCTCTGAATGAATGAAAGATATCCTTTGCCCAAACAGCACGGTAAAGAACATTATCATTTGCATCAAGAGGAATGGGTGTTACACAAACACCTATGTATCTCGTTGAAAGAACGCTGATACCTTTGGTATTTAAGTATGTAAGGAATTTTAATCTGTAGGTTGTGTTTTCATCAGATGAGAAATAGTTTATGTCATAAGTTCTCTTTTCTTTCTGAACAAAAAGCTTATTACTGTAAACTTCAACCTCATTTTTACTGCCTCCGTAAAGACCGTTATATCTGAGATATTTGCCCTGTGAATCTTTACACTGAGAGAAATCGAAAACAGCCTTTGCATAATAGTCAACATCAGCCGGAGGTGCATTATTGCCGTAGCGCTGACCATCCTCGGGAATAATATCAATAAAGTATCTGTCGGGGATTTCATCTCCGTTTGTATCAATAGAAATAACATTTGTTGCAGTTTCCTTAGCGCCCCAGTTTGCACCGAAAACATTACCGATTCTGCCTAATATTTCGGCAAAGCCGCTGGAATACATTTCGTTTATGCTCGGAACAGGCGTACCGTTTTTATAGCCGGTTGTATTCGGGTCAGAATAATACCAATCAAATTTTACAACTGCGCCCTTGGGAACATAACCGTCAAGGTCAGCCTGAAGAAGAACATGGGTACCGGTCTGCTTACATTCAAAGCTGTAGTTATCTTCGCCCTTATGACCGGGAAGATAGGTTTTTCTGCCCTTTCTCTGGTAGAAGGTTGTGCCGGAAATCTTAAGCCTTAAGTCAGATGAAAACTCCTGCAGGGCAAGGTCATTATTAAGAATAACAGGGATTCCCTGACTCATAAGTTCTTCAAGCTGTCTGCTCTTGGCATCGGTCAAATCATTACCGTTTGAACGAAGAGTATAATCACTGCCGTCAATAGTCCAGTAATTATAACCAAAGGCTTCAATCTTGATGTAATCATCATAATTTCCGCCGGCAATGCTGTTTCTTCTTGAAGAATCAACAGAATAATCGTCACCTACGCTGTAATAGAACAAGCCGTCAAGTGAATCATTGACATAGTTCGGAACAACATCGCCCGCATCACGGCGGTAAATATTATCGGTACTTGCGTTGATTTTTAACTTTTTGGTTTTAGCACTGCTTTCGGGTAATTCGTCTATATTTGTTTCGCCGTCAGTATAATATTCATTGCCGAGTCCATCAAGAGAAGCGCCGATATAAATCAAATCATAGTTTTCGGCAATGTCTTCAATTTTACCGACAAGCTCGCCGGGAGCCATTGTTGTAATTTTAAATTCTGTTTCACCGGTCTTTGTGTTTCCGGCTTCATCAACATAAGAATAAAGCAAGTCAGCCGGCTGATAATCATCCTTAAGGTTAGTGTAGGATTCAATATTCTCATCAAACCAGCAGCGAACATCAATATAACCGTTATTTATGTTATCTTTTAATTTGCCGCTTGTAACAAGAGAGCTTTTATCTGTATAAGGCTCAATTTCAAGAATACGGATAACAGGCTTGCTGTTTTCAAGACGCTTACCTCTGAAATTTAGTATATGCCTTATAATTGACGCCTCTGTTACAGCAGGATTTAGCCGTTTATATTTACCCTTAACATTTCTTATTGAATTTTCGTAATTGATATTTGACCAAACCTCATAATACGGATTGTTTTCATTCTCATATTGCTTATTTTTTTCGTCAATATCAGTCTTAAAGTTCTTATTAGCAATAAATTTAATGCTGTCGGGTAAATCCTTACCGTCAAAACGGTAAATGTAGTTGCTAACGCCGCCGTTTTTGAGAAGCTCTGTGCTTGTGGTGTTGCCGTCTTTATCAACAAAAGTTCTTGTACAAATAGATGTGGCAAGAGCACGAAGATTTTTATACTTGTTGGCAAGTGAAAGAAGATTTACATCAACAATAACAGGGATAAATTCATCATCAGTCGCTGTCTGACGAAGAATCTTCGTTTCAAGTGCATCAACAACATCCTCTCTGATATCAGAACGGAATGCAGCATTTTTACCTGTTTTAAGGTCGATACCGCCTGTGAAGCAAACAAGCTCAAAGCCGTTCATAGCCTGCATAAAATCACAGTCAGCCTTATAACCGTCTCCCTCTTTGTCAATTGCAAGAGAATTGAGGTAATCCGGTGTATATGTAATAACTTGTGCATCAAACTTTTCAAGTTCAATTTCCGTCTTTGGCTTACCCTCATTCGGAAGAGTTTTCGGGTCAACACCGTAATTCTCTATCTTCCATTCAATCCAGTCGTTATAATCATCACGGTCGCAATCCATAACATAACGCTTAAACCAGTTATTATTAATCATACGACCCTTGTAGAATATAGTATCTGTATTTATGGTGATAAAGGTTTCGGAATCCGAACCATAGGAATAATCACCGTAACCTCTGCCTACATAAGTATAGCTCTGAATATCGGTGGTGAAGAAAAGGTCAATATTGTCGCCCTTTTTCTCGTAATATGTTTTACTGTCATCATCTATTACATCAGCACAGGTTTTGCCCTCAACCAAAGTATATGTGTCGCCGTTCTTTATATAAACAAGGGCTTCAGGCGCAGTTGAATCGCTGATTTTAACAAACTCACTCGGGAACTTTGATTCGGTTGTAAATTTATCATCCTGAATTTCAACATAATACGGATGGAATGCATCATATTCGTAAGAAACAGGATTAACTTTGCAATAATATTTACCGGATTTAATTTGTTCATCGGAAGCATCGTTAACAGACATACCGGACTTTGCGTATCTGTCGAATTCATCTTTAATATAAAGAGGTAAATCCATTACGGAACCTTTATTATCAAGAGTTACCTCTGTAAAGCCTGTATAGTTAATTTCTGCAGTATAATACTGTAAATCTCTGTCAATATAGAAATTTTCTACCTCTTCTTCAAGCTCATCATCAGGCTTTTCGCCCTCGGGGGTTGCAGAACCGAAGGTACCGGCATATTTATATATCTTTTCATAAGAAGCCTTACCGGGAACATATATATTCTGCTGATTCTTTTTAAAATCATCTATTTTTGCTTCAATATATCTGTCATTGAATTTATCATAAACAAAGTAAAAATGCTCAAATCCTTTTTTTATATTACCATCTTCATCAAACGGATAATCAAAGCCTTCATAAGTGTAAGTTCCATCCTCCTTATGCTCAATAACAGTGCCAATGCAATGGTAACTGTCATCAAGAGTGTAGAGCGGAGTACCGGGAGCAAGCTTATAATTACCGTTTTCCTTTTCAAAGGGATCAGCAACGGGCGAAAATGTTACACTGTAATAAAAAGCATCGAGTTTTTCAAACTCATTTATGCTTATATTATCAATGTAACTCTGCTGATTAATTTCTGTAGTCTGAAAACTTATCTGAATATAAGAAGCGGAGCCGGGAACCGTAAATGTTCCTGTGAAGAAATCATCAGCAATTGAGTCTTTATCGGCTGTAAATTCAGTATTCGTGCCGATATAACGCCTGTTATCGTCATAATAATAGACAACAGCTTTAACGGCAACCAATTCAGAATTTTCAACATTCTGAGGTCTGAACTTAATCTGATAATCTCTGTTGGGATTAACCTGCATATAATAGAGCAAATCAGAGGGTATATAATTACCGTTGTTATATTTTGTCTGGAGGTCTGCATTTGACTTTGAATCAAGCAAAATAACGCCGTTTGAATAACCTGTTACATCGCCACGCTTGTTTGAATCAAAAACGGAATTACTGCCGGAATTATACCACTGCGAATAATTGAAAATATTATCTGTGCTGAGCTTTGATTCAGGGTTGCCTGTTCTGAAATAATCAATAATCTGTCTGTGAGTAGCATCGCCAACGCTGATATAATCGCCGTCCTCACATAGAGCTGTATTGAGGAATACAACCTTACCGCCATTGCCGATTGTGCCGTATTCAACCTTTATTGAATCATTTTCAAGAGTATTAAATTTAAGCTGATAAGTTCCGGATGTACTGTGAACATCATTTATCTCTTTTTCAGCTGAATTAACAACATTCTTGAGTATTATACCGTCTTTACCCTTAACTCTTACAAATGACTGTGCGCCGCCCTTATTTTCGACATGATATGAAATTATATAGTCTTCATACGGTGTGCATGTGATAGAAGATTCGGAAAGAATAAATTTATTTTCGGATTTATCGGCTTTAGGAGTAACCTCCGTTTTCTCTACATTTGATAAATCAGCAGCATATTCATATATATTAAGGTCATCAACGCAAAGATAAGCCTCTGTATCGCTTATATCAAATCTGACCTGAATCGATTTGATTTTATCATCATAAATTGAGAACTGATAACCGAGTCTCTTATAATCTCCCTTAGCATTTGCGGCTGTAAAATAATTTGACCAAAGATAAGTCTGATTAGAATAGTTTGTGGAATATTTAACAGCCTTACCGTCCTTATCAAGAGGTATAACGGTAACCTGACCCTTCATATTGTTATCGGAGGAATTTGCTCCGTTTTTCATAAGAAGAGCATCAAAGGTCAAATAATAGGTTTTACCGTCCTCAACGGGCATAGTATAGAAATTTTCAGCCTTGTAAACGGTTGTGAGGTCATAAAGAGAATCGTAACCGATTTTTTCTGCTTTTTTCCAGTTATCCTGTGTGGAGCCGAAAACAGCAAGACCCTTTTCACCTGTATTCAAGCCGAATACCTTAAAGGACTTATTCTGATTTTCCTTTGAAAGCATAAGTCCTTTATCAGCTTTTTTAAGAACGCCGAGCTTTGATTTTAATTCAGCAAACTTAAAAATACTCTTATAGCTTAAGCTTGCAATTGAATATTCTCTTTCGGCAGAATAATCAAATCCGCCTTTGATTTTCTCTTCAGAGCCGTTTTCTTCATTACCTGTATATTCAGTCATTTTACCCTTGACATAAGCCGCCTCTGTAGCATCAAGATTCATAACTTCATATTTATCATCGTCAGAATATTTAATTGCCCACGGATATTTATCTTCATATTCATCAACAAGATATAGGGGTGCGGCATCTTTACTTGCAGAGAGAAGACCTCTGTTTTTAAGATTCTTGAAAAGGCCGGATGCATACTCAACACGGTCAGTCTGGTCATTATACATTGAAGCGACCGAATACCAATCCTTGAAAGGCTCACTGCCCTCTATTGTATAACCGATTGAGCCCTCTGTTCCGGAGGGAGCAATCTCCATAATCTTCATAGGAGTTTCGGCATGAGATGCTTTCATCTTTTCGATATATTCAAAAGAATAATAATCCTGGCCGTATCTTCCTAAAGTCAAAGTTGTAACAAGAGTTCCGGCAACTAAAACAGCAGAAGTAACCGAAAGGGCTATTTTCTTTTTCTTATTCATTTTTATCATTAAAGCTCTCCCCTTTCATTTTTCGCTGTTATATGAGCAAGATATCTTCCGAGGTCATTAACACCTGTAAAGTCAGAATTATCAAGCATTTTATTTGTATCGGCATAAACTACGGAATTTCTGAAATTGACAAGAACATTTTTTTCGTAGGATGAATCCTTGCCGTTGCTCTTAACGGTTGATTTGAAATAAATTTTCATTGAAGTAACTGCATTATTAAGCTCAAGCTTAAAATCCGTAACCTTTGTGGCAAATATCTGTTCCGTTGACCAGTTCAATGCTTCCTGCGAATAATCAACAGCATTTTCAATATTCAAATCTGCTGATTTTAATTTAACGGTATCATTTTTACCGTCTTCATCAGAATCAACCCATGTTATACAATAGATTTTAAGAACATCACCGTCAAAGCCCGTAAGATAAGTTGTAACATTATCGTTTTCGTCATTTTCCTGTGCAACTCCGACAGCATCAATTATATATTCACGAAGCTGAGAAACAGGAATTTGTGTTCTGTATGAAAGGCTGATGTTTTTATTAACTCTTGCAAACAAATTTGAGCCGGCACCCATCATAATGCTGATGCACAAGGCAACTACCGCAAGGATTGCAAAGGCAACAATAAGCTCAACAAGTGAAAAACCGGAATTTCGTTTTTCCTTTACCGTCCTCATATATTTTTTAATATAAACCATAATAATCACCTTCAAAAGCACTTAATGAGATTAAATCTGACTGATAAATTTAATTTAAGAAGCATCACTGACAAGCTCAGGCTCCTGATTACCCGTTAAAGAAGAAATATCAATCTTATAGGTTTTGTCAGATGTAACATTTATAACATAATTATTATTTTTTGTTCCGGATGCGGCGTTAAAACCGTTTTCGCCGTATTTAAATTCAGTTAAAGCACCGGTCTGTTTATCAAATCTGACAGTTAAGATACCTGTTTTAATGCTGTAATCATCGATGCTGATTTCAAGCTTGTCTATACCGATATTTTCGGTTTTATAAGCTTCGGATTCACCGTCTTTTGTAAGAGAACACACATAATATTCACCGTCAAATGACAGAGTAAGAATGTTATCTATTCCGCTTAAAGAATTGATTTTACTCTGTGAAAGCATAGAGCTGAGCTTCGTAGCGCAGGATTTAGCATTTGTTTTATTAACATTAACAAGAGCAGAACCGCTGACAGTTGCAATAATTATCATCAAAGCAACAACAACAAGCAATTCAATAAGTGAAAAGCCGGATTTATTATCTTTTAAGTAAGATTTAAGTTTCATTATCAATTCTTCTTCCAGTTCTTATATTTAACGAGAGATGTAATATTGGATGAATGTCCTTCACCGCTTGTACCCTCAGAAATAGCAGATGCAAGCACAACATTAAGATAATTTCTGAATGATAAATTGTTGTCAGTAGTGCCATATAAAAAGGAATTAAATGCTTTTTTTATTTTGGAAGCTGTAGAATCAACATTTTTTATTGTTATTTCACCGGAAACATCCAGGTTACCGGCACACAAAATCATTCCTTCAAAAGTGCCGGAGCCTGATATAGAAAGATTTCCGTTACAAATAATAATGCCGACATTGTCATAAGAATAATCGCCTTCAACACCGTTTATAGTTTTGTTCTCAAACACAACCGAACCGTTATTAAATTTTAATTCAAAATTTCCGAGTTTATCCTTATCATCCATCATATCAATGATAACAGCAGAGCAATCGCTCTCATTGTTCGAAGCATATTGATATGTTTTAATAACAGGTGTTGAAGAAGAGCCCTTAAAATCAGTATGAATTTTATTGTAATTCACAAAATAGTAATAAGGATTTTCAGGGTCATATATTTCAGAATCAGGCTTAACACTGCTGAAATATTTACAATAATTTTCAAATTCTATTTGAGCATCATTACCCTTATCTCGCAAAAGCTTAATTTCATCATCCAATGTTAATGATTCAACAAGCTCATATTTAGAAACAGTTTTGCCTTCAGACTGTGAATCGTTACGAACAATATATCTGCCAACTGTTTCGTTAGAACGAATACCTCCGATTATTTCAACATATTTGCTGATATAATCAGATATATTATTTTTTTCCTTAGAATATTTTGCGAAATCTCTGAAATAATTATTTGAATCAGTAAGGCTGTTGAACTTTAAGAAATAGTAAACAATTTTATTGCTGTTGTCACCGTTTTTCAGACCGACAACGGATGTGACACTTGCATTATAGTCAGAATAAGTCATAGGCTTATTTGTACCGTTATCATTAACCGTCCATAACACATCGTCAGTAAGAGTAACCTTTTTATCGTTTACTTCATCGTATCCGTCCTTGGGATTAAACTTTCCGATTGATATACCATATTTAGAACTATCTTTGTTATAAATTACATGTTCAGCAGGAACTAAATACAACCGCTGAAGCTCTTTAGTCGAAACCGATTCATCCATTTTATAATAAACATCGTTTGGTGCAACAAATGAAAATCCGGTCAATCTCAAGGTGTTAAGTTCATCGAAAATAAGTTTGGAGTTTTTATCATTGACTATAATTGAGGAAGATTTATCGGAATCCGTCAGACTTGAACCGAATCCAAAATATTCACCGCTTATTTTCGCCTCAGATTTTACGCCCGAAATATTCAAGTCGTTTGCTACATTGGTGATATATTTTAGCGAAACTTTTGCAGCATTACCTATATTTATGTTTTTTGCCCACAGAATAACTTTATTTTCGGTTTTAAAGCTTTCTGTGTCACTTAAAGTTGACATTCCGATATTAACACCGTCTTTAACAACAACCGAATAGCTTCTGTCAGACGGATTATTCGCAAAAACAACCCGACCGCCTGCGGATGTATTAATTTCAGATGCATATGTTGAACCTTGAACATATAATGCATTTAAATTTGAATTTAGTTTTCCTCCGACAATTAAAGCACAATTTTTTGCATTATTTACCGATGTCATACCTGCAAGCTCGTTTACATCGGGAACGCCAACGGAAATATCAGTTGTAACCGTATTTGAAAAATTATCGCCAACATAAGTAACGCTGACATTTTTCAATACTATGTTTTTAAGCAACTGATCTTCGTTTACTTCTTCTTCCTCGCAAAAATATAACGGATTATATTTATCTTTGTACTCAGAACCGAAATAGCGTATATAAATGTTTTGACTCACAGGAACAAGAGAAGAATTTTCTTTACCATCTATAGAAGCATTAAATTCTTCATCATCAGAATACGTGTTTAAATATACCTTCCCTCTGCCACAGCTGTTTTTTAACAGCGCTGCAATATATTCCACATCATATTGTTTCGACGATTTATTTAATAAGCCGTTTGATTTTGCTTCAAAATAGTCCTTATATTTTCCAGCAAATTTTAATTGAATATTTGTTCCGCTGTTACTGCCGTAATCAGAAAGAACCTTTTTCAAGCTGTCATCAGTAGCTTCTGATACAAAAAGCTGAAGACCTGAAACAATTTCATTCATACAAGTTTCAGCATCATAAGAATTTTGCTTACCCTTTCGGTCAGTTGCTTTCATTTCAAAATTTGTTAAAGAATACATCAAAAGCATCGAGCCGAGTATTGTAAGGAAAACAACGGCAACCATAACCGTTACAATACCGGAGCCCTTTGTATTCAATTTTAGCCCGAGATATTTTTTCATTTAAGTTTTCCTTTCAAGATATTATTTGAGAACAGATGCTTTAAATGTTGCAAATGTTTCTTCTTCACCGCTGTGTTTCAATTCAATTGTAACATCATATAATCTGTCAAACTTTCCGACCTCAACAACAGACCCGTATTTAAGAGATTCGTTTAAACTTTTAGTATCATACGTATTTTCAAGGTCAACAGGCTTACCGTTAATGGTATAATGGCAATTCGATAAAAAGCTTGTATTATTTGTGCTGTAAAACTCTCCGAGATTAATGAAAGCGTTTGTAAAGAACGAGCCTTCTGAAACATCTTCATTAAAGGAATTAACATATTCAAACGAACGGAATTCCGAAACATTAACACTATATTTATATTCGTATTCCGTCAAGCTATGCTTTATAGAATATTTGTTAAGAATATCCTCTTTCGTTTCAGAGTCAGAATAGAGTTCATTATATAAGATTTCATTATCGCCCCTGTCTGACTCGTTCATATATGAAAAAGCTAAAGAAGTATATCCACCTTTCTTAGGAATAGAAATATGAGGTCTTTGCTTAACAAGAATGATTTTAACAGGACAATCGCTTTCGTTATGAATCTCAATATCATCCTTAAATTCACTTTTTGTTCTTCTGACAGACTCATCGGAATATGAGGGATAATATGTGACATAAGCTGTCAAATAGCTGTCCCCGGACTTCCATTCTCCGGAATCAATAATTGTTTCGCTGACATATTCGTTAAAAGTACGCTCAGTATATTTAGGTGAATTAAAATCATCGTATGAATATGTAATTACATAATCCCAATTCATAACGACCTTAATATTGCTGAAGCTTCCGTCAGTATCATTTTTATCACCGGTAATATCAAATCTGATTGTACGGACTTTATCAGTAATTTTTCGGAAATCCTTATCATCTCTGATAGTACTTTCAACTGTAATATCCGGGTTGGATGAAGAGGAAAACGGCTGAACATAACTGCCATCGGGAGCACTGTAATTAATTATGTCTGAGTTGTTAATTTCATAAAAACCGTTATTAACAGATTCATCTCTTGTTCCGTCAACATTTACGCCGGACTTAAAGGTAACAACAGCATCGAAGGTTGAATAGCCGGACCTGATTCCCGTTAAATTGACCACCTTTTCGGTATTTTTGTTGTTTTCTTCGGTTGATTTTGCGTAATCAACAACACTTTCGTAAGACGGAATATATGTTGTTCCGTCCTTGGTTACGGTCAGGAGCTTTGAAACCTCATTAGTTGTTTTGTTATCATCCAAAGCATTGTCGCTGCTTAAAAACATTCCCGTGCCGAGGGTTTCGATTGCTTCCTGTATGTTCTGTGCGGCATCAGTAGCCTCACCGATTTTTATAGCCTTATTCGTAACATTGTTTGATGTTACAAACGAATGAAGCAAAACCGTTGAAACAGCGGCTAATATAGCAACAGCAACAACAAGCTCAACAAGAGATAAACCCCGCCTGTTGTTTTTTGCCGATTTAATTTTCCCCGAAAAGTAATTTTTCATATCCGTCACCTTTGATGTGAAATATTTTGTTCAAGTAAAAAAGATGATAAATCAAATATTTTTCAGTTGATTGCTCATCTTATTCACTCGAAAAGTAAAATCCTTGCTGTTGACCTGCACGGGAAAACCCGTGCAGAGCCAACATAAGCCGTAAATTATTTGCCGCCGAAGGGGTTTGCGGTTCCGAAGGGTACATCGTAACCTTCTTCACCCCGGTAAACTCCGCCGTCATAAGTGATAAAGAATTTATTGATATTGAGGATTGTATTTAACTCACCGTCTTCTGAATTATATGTTAAGGCAGCATTATCAACATAGGCAAAATCAGCAGTCGGGTCATAAATAAGCGCTAAATAATCCTTGAACTGTGAGTAGTTCATTGAAAGAGTTGCTGTTCCTGATGCGGAATAGCCCGTAACCTCTTTGTATTTACCGTCAACATATGTCTTAAACTTAGCAACCTCGTTTACGGCATTAAAGCTGACAGCACTCATTGAAGAGCCGATTTTTTCGTTATTATGCATAAGCCAGAGAAGAAAATCTTCATTCTCAAAGCCGACAGGAAGTCTGTCAATATTTGACTTGATTTTCATCTTTGAAGCTGATGTGTTCTCCTGATAGGAAGAGAGATTATCAAAATAGCCCTTAAGCTCTGTAAGATATTTTTCTTTTTCACCGAGATTTTTAGCGAGTTCATCTGACTTTGTTGAGAGATTCTGGAAGCCGAGCATATATGCGGCAATAAGAATTATAAAAGCAACACCGGCAAGAATGAAATTTATATCTCTTTTGGACATTTTCTTACCGTTTTTAAGTGCTGAAAAATCAAGTTTTGAAGCCATTTCTGTATCCTCCTTTCTTATTCTGCTGCCGAAGCGGTTTCAGCTTCAGCAGATGCGGGTACTTCTTCAACAACATAAGCGCAGTTGACAGAGAAGCTTACAAGTGAAGCCTTATCATCTCCGCCCTTACTCATTGCACTGCAGGTAATAACATCAATAGTTTCAAATGTTCTGAGCTGTCTTAATGTTTCGGCAGCCTCCTTGAATGAAGGAACGGTTATGTTCATACTGACGCTTTCGTTGGTACAGCTTGCTGAAAGAACTGTAATATTTGTCGGCATTTTCGCTTCAAGCTCCTCAAAAAAAGCTTTAAGCCTTGAATTGTTGGTGTATGAAGAATCAACAAACGCCTGTAAGTCTTTATCACCCTTGGTGTAATTGGCATAAGTCTTATATTCATCTTCGCAGTACTGATAAACAGCAATTTCTTTTTCTGTCTTTTTAAGCTTTGAGCTTGAAACAATGCACTTGATTCCCGGAACAGAGCAGAGAAGAATTGCAATAAATGCAGCGGCAATAACGGCAACATAACCGAAGTTATCACCGTTTACTGTTCCCTTTTTAGTGCCGTGCTTTTTAACATAGTCTTTAGGCAGGAAATTCATCGGAGCAAGTCTTGAACCGAGACAGCCGATGTAAATTGAAATATCACCTATCGAATTTGCAAGCCCCTGAATATCTTCCAAATCTTCAAGATAAGACGTATCAAATCCGAGTGAAGCGGCTATCTTATCCTTAAGCCCTGCAAGATGACCGCACGAGCCCATAATAACAACCCTGGCGATTGCTTTTTCACCGAAGCTTCCGTTACGGAAGAAATCAAGCGACCTAGTTATTGAGCCTACAAGTCTGCCGAGAGCGGCGCTTAAGCCAATATCACCGTCAACATCAATCTCCGGCTTTTCGGCGGTGCCGTCATCTTCTTCACCGTCTTTTGTCTTTTCGTCAACATTAAGCTCACTGAGAGCTCTGAGATATTCAGCCTCGGGAATTTCATTTGCAGCCATATAACGGCAAATCATATCATCTCCGCCGAATGCAAGGGAACGGTGCATCAAAAGCTTTCCGTTTTCGGAGAAAATAACAGAGGTTGAATCAGCATCAACATTGATAAACATATCAACATCTTCACCGCTGATTGATTTAAGAACCTGATACTGTGAGTTTGCACAGTAATCAAGTGCACCCATGGAAATCCCCATATAATCAGCGAGGTTGATATAACTCTCAACAATGATGTTGGGAACCGCAACAACAAGCGCTCTGCACTCATCATTGCTTCTTTCAAGAACGACAGTATCAATGGTGTATTTCTCAATATCAATCGGGAAATAATCACCGGCATTGGTTGCAACAATGCTTTTAATCTGTTCATCCTTTGCGTTAGGAAGAGTAACATCACGGCTGACAATCTTTGTTGAAGCAACGGTGAAATATGCTTCGGTAGCCGCAATATTCTTTTCGCTTAACGCCTGCTTGAGAGCATCACCCAATGAAATTTCACTGATAACCTGTCCGTCAACAACAGCTCCGTCAGGAGTTGAAATGATGAAGGAATCGGTGATAGCAAAGGATTTGCCCTTTTTCTCGGAAACGCATATTTTAGTTATGCGCTTGCCGATTTCGATGTTTAAAACTTGTGCTGCCATATAGTTTTCATCCTTTGTAAAATATTTTTTCAGATATAATATACTACACATATAATTATAAATCAAGTTTAATTACTAAAAAGCATAATTACCGCCTGTTTTTTGTTAATAATGCAAAAAATCGTTAATTTCAAATTGTTGAAATTAACGATAATTATTTGATGAAATTTTAACCGAAATTTTATTAAATTTATATTCCGAGAACACCTAAATACCAATTCAGTATCGGCTCACCCCATATTGCCGCAACAGCAAACCCGGTTGAAAGATAGGGCCCGAAGGCAAGCTGTCTGCCGGCTTTTTTCATTGCCATAAGAGTCAGATGAATAATGCTGCCGATAATGCAGCCGAGGGCAAGGCCGAGGATTGTAAGCTTTAAGCCGAGGAAAAATCCTATAACATACATAAGCTTAACATCTCCGCCGCCCATCGCTCTGCCGCCGGAAACAAGAAGAATAAGAAGAAAAACAGTTCCCATAATCGCAAAGCCGAGCACAAGGTCAAGTGATGTGCTCTTATCGGCATCATAAACAAAAACAGTAAGCAAAGTTCTTATTACGGCAAGAACTCCTATAAACAGAACAAGTCCGTTTGGAATTTCCATCGTTCTTGCATCAATAACGGCAATAACAAGCAGAGCCGACAGCAAACATTGAATAATCAGCATATCGACAGATAATCCTCTGAAAATCAAAACAAGCAACCACAAAACAGCGTTTGAAGTTTCGATAATCGGATACTGTGCGGAGATTTTTGATTTACAGCCATGGCATTTGCCCCTTAAAGCAAGCCAGCTGAAAAGAGGAATCAGCTCATACCAATGCAGTTTTTTACCGCAAGTCATACAATGGGAAGGAACAACAACTATACTTTCTTTTTTCGGTATTCTGTATATGCAGACATTAAGAAAGCTGCCTGCACAAAGACCGAACAAAAACACAAAAATATAAACGAAAGCCGGGATTTCATTCATCAATAAATCTAAAGTATCCTGCATCATTTTCTCCTTAAAGAATATTTTTATCTCTTTCATCAAGATATTTCAAAAAGCCGTCAAGAAGTCTGTTGTTTCTTTCATTACCGTCCTTATCCGAACAGCCGTGCCAGGCACAGGCAGCCTTTCTTTCTCTTGAAAATGCGACCATTTGCCCCTTTGCACCTGTTTTAACGAAAACATCTGTTCCTCGGTGAGATGTGCAGGCAAAATCATTTGCCATTGTCATATCAACCCATTCCTTTGAAACAATCCGTTTACCGTTATAAACACCGTCATTTGCATAGGCGAAGCCAAGCTTTGCAATATCATCGCTCCTTGCAAAAAAGCCGCCGCCCCCAATAGGATGACCCATAGGGCACTTTGCCATTGACCATTGTCTGAAGCCGAGAGGATTAAAAAGATTTTCCCTCATAAACATATCGGCTGTATTACCTGTAACGCTGCCGATAATTCTCATCAGCAGATAATAAGCCTCATCGGAATACCGTCTGAATGTATCGGGCTCGTGTGTAAGCTTCAACGAAAACACATATTTAAGAAAATCGTTTCCGATGTATTCCGAATCCGCATCGCTGTCAACATTATAAGGGATTTCATCCATACCCGTTTTATGCCTCATTGCATCATAAACGGTAACCTTATTCCATTTTTCATCAAATTTATCCGGGAAACAGGATGAATCAAAAAATGAAGTAACAGGAGCGTGAATATCAATAAGTCCCCTGTCACGGAGAATACCTATTGTTGCCGTGACAAATATTTTAGTAACGCTGTGACTGTTGTTGGCAAAATTACAATCAGGCTCTTTCCAATATTCAACGCCCTTTTCGGGTGTAATAATCGCACAGTCATACATAGGGTCGGTTTCTTTCAAAACAGCATCAAACAAAGCGTTATTCATTGCCGTATATCCTTTCACAAGCACCGGGATAATCTTCAATACAGTCAGCCGAACGAACCATATATGTCACGGGATTAAAGGGGTCATTTTCATCAATATCCACTATTCTTCCGCCCCTCAAATCATCATCACAATAGCCGTCATAGCCTATTCCGCCGTCCATTGCAAGGGTTATTTTACAGAAAACGCCCTGAAAATCATTTATATGGTCGTGGCCGCAGATAACGGTCTTAACCTCGCCCCTTTCAACAAGAGCATTAAACATTCCGGAATTAAAAGGCCCGTTTCCGCAGGATTCACGGCGATTACCTCTGTAAATACACTGTGCAACGTTCTTGTAAACCTCGCAAAATTCCGGCAAAGGAATATGGAAAAACATTATGCCGGGAATCTTTGAGCCGTTATGCTTATTCAATTCCTCGGAGGACTGCCAATACCACATTATCTGATTAAAGCGCAGAGCGTCATATTTACTGTAAGGAAAATAATGCTCCGGAAAATTGAAAAACCACGGGTCTTTTTCAAGGTTAAATTCATTGATGTAATCGTTCATTGAATCGTGAGAATCAAGCCCCCAGATATTAAAAGCAATTTTACTGCCGTCAGAGCTTAAAACAGGCAAAACAAAATTGCCAACCCCGGAAACAGCCTCCGGGCCTCTCTTTGAAAGACAATATTCAAAGCTGTTATATATTTCAAACTGTTCTTCATTTTCAAGGCCTTTTTCATCATCGTGGTTGCCGAAAACAAAAGCCCAGGGCAAATGCCTCTTTTCCATAGGCGAAAGCATACCGTTCAGATATTCCTTTAAGATCAGCTTATCGGTAACGGAATCCCTCCAGCCCATATCACCGTTCAAAAGAACAATATCGGGATTATATTTCTCAATTAAAGCATCCATATCACGGATAAGGCGAATATCATAATTCTTTACACCGTGCATATCGGAAAAAACAAGAACACGGAATTTTCCGTTCTTAAATTGCAGCTTATGTCTTATTTTCAGATTTTCTTCAAGATACATATTTTCCCCACCCTTTGTGCTAATTATAAATTCAAGCAATGATAAAGTCAATAAAATGTTATATTGACTAATACAATGTATTATAGTAAAATATCAGCAGAAAACGAAAGGAATTACTGTAATGAGCGAAGAATATACACCCGACATCGTCAGCGTTATTGACGAAGACGGAAAAGAACATATTTTTGAAGAATTAGACAGAATCGAAACAGATAAGGGCAAATATGTTGCTCTCATTCCCCTGCCCGAAAATCCCGGTGAAGAGGAAGAGGACGAGTTTATAGTTCTTAAGGTTTTACCCGGTAAAGGCGAAGAAGTTACACTCTGCCCGGTTGAGGATGAAGAAGAATATGATGAAGTAGGAAATATGTTTCTTGAAAGACTTGAAGAAATGTATGCCGAAAGCGAAAAAGAAGAAGCGGAATAATTAAATCCTGCCTTGTTTGACAGTCATATTCTGATGTAACCCAACGAACAAATATTAGGGAGTCTATTCTCTGCTGACGGAGTGCAGACCTCCCGCTTTATGCGGAAGAAGGGAGCCGGAACTCAGCAGGAGACACCCACCTGCTTTAATGCAGGTTACAAGCAATATAGACATCTTCAGGGCGGGAGTATTAGGATTTATATGATTAAACTTTTTAATGCGGACATTTTGGATATTTTTCCGATTGATGACGGTTTTGTTTATGCGGCAAAAGAAACAGTTGCCGGAGGAAACGAAGCCGTGACTTTTCATTGTTACAATAACAAAAGCGATTTTTTCACAAAAATGCCCGTTAATCTGTATATAACCGCAAAATTTGGTGAAAACGGCTTTAATGCGGCAAGAAATCTCGGTGATTTTGTAACCTGTAATATTCACACGGTTTCCGGCAAAACATTCGCATTTTATCCGAGCGGAAAAGTAAAGCATCTTGACGAAATAGGCAATGTAACAGGCGAAGAAATATTTTTATATAAAAACAAGCCTGTTTATCCGGCAATAGCCGAGGGTAAAAACTTCTGGTGCTGTGTTCAGGATGAAAACGCCGTTATAAACTATTCACTCAAATATAAACGGGCGGAGTTCAGAATCGGCAGTACGGAGGATAAAACCTTTCTGCATCCAACTGATATAAAGTACTACGATAATTTACTCTATATCTGCACCTCAAACTCTTACAAAATCAGAACTATGAATATTTACGATTACACGGTGGAGGATTATTTTATTTTTCACGAGCCTGTTTATAAATATTTCAGGTCGTGTAAAAAAGAATATGTCTATCTGAAATCCGGAGTTTACGAATTATAAAGCACATAAAAGAAAAACACCTTGCGATAAACGATTACCGCAGGGTGCATTTTTAGTTACTCGAAAATTATATTTCCAATTCGGCATAATAGGGTCTGTGGTCCGAAACAACCACAGGCAAAACCGAGGATGAAATCTTCTTTATCCCCTCACCTATGAAAATATAATCAATTTTCTTAAAAGGCTTTTCGGACGGGAAAGAAAGCATTTCTTCATTTTCATTAGCGGTATCTTTCAGAATCCTTTTAATCGGCTCAAGAATATCGCTATCCGGGGTAACATTCAAGTCACCCATAAAGATACATCTGCCGCCGACATTTTCGCAAACAGTTTTTGAAGCAAGCTCAAGCTCATCTATGTTAAGTCCGAAATGGGTAACATAAACATCCAAGCCGTCCGCAACATCAAGCTTTACCTTCAGAATACATCTTGTTTCATACCAGTCTGTGCCTGTGGGATTTTCCGGGTCGGGTATGGGAATAATCTCAACCGCCAAAATAGGAAATTTAGAAAGAATTGCATTTCCGAAGGGATTATCGCCGTCAATATTTGTAGCCTTTGCAAAGAAGCAATGCATACCGAGTTTGCCGGCAACAATTTCAGCCTGTGCCTGATACTCCGGGTCAACACCAAGTCCGTGAACCTCGTTAAGACCGACTATATCCGCATCAGTCTGTTTAATGGCATCGGCAAAAAAGTCAAAATCTATTTTGCCTGTCTTGTAGTTTTCAAAGTGCAAAACATTAAATGATAAAACCTTAAGCTTCAATTTTATTTTCTCCGTTTCTGTAAATATGTTTGATTATAAAATATGTGCATTCGATTTTTAACCGTGAATATAATCTAACCGTTTTATTATAATTCAAAAGCCTTGCCGGAATACAATGCAACTAATCTTTCGCCTAAAACATCTTTAAGCCATTCAAAAGCAATTAAGCCTGTGCAATGACCGGAATACAATACGGCATCACTTGATTTGAAAAGCTTTTCGGCAACAGCCTTAACCTCTTCTTCGTTATAACCGCAGGAGGTTACACCGTCCGTTCCCATCAAATGAAAGCCGCCGATATAAGCCTTAATCTTCTTATTCGGAAATACCTGCTGAATTTCATTAACGGCAATATCAACCCCGGAATGAGAACAGCTGTTAAAACAAACAAGACCGTCCTCCTCTTCAAAAACAACAGTCTGTTCATGACTGAAATCATCAAGGTGCATTTCTCCGTTTCTCAAAGCATACATACGAGTATGCTCGGAACGCTCTGTTATTTTGTCGGAAAAATGCGGAACAACAAATATACCGTCATCAATTTGAGCAAAGCCGTCAATAAATGAAAATCTGTCAGCATATTTTATCAGAATATCATCCGTAATACCGATGTATTTCTTAACAGAATCAGTAATTTTATAGCACTGCACATCTGCGCAGGATTTTTGTAAATAAACCTTTGCAAATTTATTTCGCTCAAAAAATTCGGAATATCCGCCCGAATGGTCATAGTGAGCGTGAGAAAGAAAAGCGGAATCAATCTTATCAAGATTTATGCCTGTCTTACCGGCATTTTCGGCAAAAAGGCCGCTTGCACCGCTGTCAATCAAATACCGCTTATTACGGTATTCAACATAAAGACAAAGCCCGTGCTCTGCGAATATATCACCGTTTTCGGTGTTTTCAACAAGAACAACAATCTTCATATTCTCTCCGTATTGAGCAGACACCACCCCTACACTCACAATCAGAGTGCAGCGGTGAAATTATAAATAAAAATTACAGTTTATCAACCCATTCAGCCATATTACCCTTATGGAAAACAAGCGGTGAAAGAGCAATAACTCTTGTGCCGCCGTCAACAGCAGAAATAGTAATACCGGCAACCTGCGCTGATTCTTCGTTTGAGACAACGGCAAAAAGCCTTCTGCCCGCCTTTGTATATTCAAGAAAAACGCCGCAAATCAAAAGAAGCAAAACAGTCCAGATTACAATAGCATTGACACCGCAAAGCTTTCTTTGAGTAATATTCATAAATTCTGTTGTGAACATATGAGGAAAAGCCCACTCGCCGTTACTGATATCATAGGCAAGTCCCCTGTAAACATACATAGTACCAAGCGTAACAATCATAGGCACTATCTTTATTTTCCTATCAGAAAACCGTTAATAAAGCCGCAGATACAGTCGATTAACACACCGAAAATAACGAAAATAAACGAAGGAATTTTCGGAAATGCAATCATAAGCTCGGTAACGGATATTCCGCTGACTGCAAGAATTGTGCCGATTGAAATATCAATTCCGCCTGTTAAAAGAGGCAGAGCAACACCGACTGCAAGAACAGTATAAACCGCATTATTTGTCAGTATAGACATAACAGAATCCAAGCCGTACAATGCGGGCGTAAATATTTTTGCGGCAATAAGCAATAAAATCAAAGCCACAACAAGGCCAAGATCTCAGTAATTCAGTATTTTTCGGAGAAAGCCGTTGCTTTTATTCATCCTTTGCTTCCTCCTTTTCAACCTTGTTTATAAACTTTTTCATATACAAAACTCCCTACTTTGAATTTCAATAATAATAGCATATAAACTGCAAAAAGACAATAGCAGTTAAACAATAAACATTTTGAAAATTTTATCTGTTTTATGTTGTGATGTTGTAAACAAAAAAGTTTTGTGATAAAATACAAAAAAAGAAAGGCTGATTTGAAAGCCGTACAAACGAAAAAGCACAGACAAAAGGAACGGCATTTGCCGTAGGTTTAAAATGAACAGCATTACCGTTAAATTAGCCGAAATCCCCATTGAGATAAAGTGCAGCAGCAGATATACGGAGGATTTATGCCGATTGTATCTTTCTGACGATGCGCCTCTTTTTTTCGTAAGCACAACAAAAGAAAAGGTTCAGGCTGAAATGGATTGTGCGCAAGAGCAGACTGCATTTGAATATGCCGAATCACTGTGCTTATACAGAGAAATCGCAGAAAAAATGCCGTTATATAACCGGGTAATTTTTCACTGTGCCGCCATTGAATATGACGGAAAAGCCTATATTTTTACCGCACCGAGCGGAACAGGCAAAAGCACACACATTTCTCTTTGGCGTGAATATTTCAACGATAAAGTCAAGATTATTAACGGTGATAAACCGATTATAAGTCTGACTGACAGCGGATTTTTTGTATGCGGCACTCCATACGCAGGAAAAGAAAAATGGCATAATAACATATCAGTTCCCCTTGCCGCAATCTGTATTATATCACAGGGCAAGAAAAACAGCATTTCAAAGCTTAACGGCGGTCAGTTTATTAAGCTTTTTCAGCAGACCTACCGTCCGCAAAATAAAGACTCTATGCAAAAAACAATAAGCATTGTCAAAAAGCTTTGCGAGGTGCCCTGCTACGCCCTTTCCTGTGACATTTCAAAGCAGGCGCTTAAAACATCCTATAAAGCGCTTACAGGCTTAAATTTTCCCGAAAATACGGAGCAAACAAATGAGTAAAACAGTTGAAGAATTTATAGCCGAAAAAGGCGAATATGTTGCAACAACAGCAGGTAACAGTATGTATCCACTTTTGCGTGATAAAAAATACGCCGTTCGAATAGTTCAGCCGAAGGAACGGCTTAAAAAATATGATGTTGCACTTTTTCGCCGGGGCAAACAGCTTGTGTTACACAGAGTAATCAGAGTTTACCCCGATAAATACTATATCCGTGGCGATAACTGTGAGGGCGGCGAATATGTTGCTGACAGTCAGATTATAGGCATATTAACCGAGATTCAAGGCAAAGACAAGCACATTAAAATAACTGATAAATCTTATGTTTTATATTCTTATTTCACCGTGTTTTTCTATCCGCTCCGTTATGTCAGAAAAAAGAGTTACCGTTTTGCCGGACGAGCAGCAAAACGAATAATAAAAGGCAAATAAAACAAAAAGGATAATCCCCGACTTGACCTAAATCAAATCGGGGGTAATTTTTATTCTATAATGAGCGCTTGTTACATCTTCCAAAAGCAGAATTATTCGAGGATTCCGTTTTCTTCAAGTTTTTTCACATAGTCACGGATATACTCCGTAATTTCGGCTTTATTGCCCTCATACTGCTTTAACGCCTTTTCAACAAGCTCATCAATGCTCATTTCTTCCTTTAAGCAATCAAGAATAAACGCAGCAGTTTCATTAAGGCGAAGCATTGAATGCAGGTCAGCGGCATTTTCACCGACAGGGACAGCCATAATTTCGCCGTCAATTTCAACCTGCTCAAATTCATATTTAAGTTTCATAGTTTTTCAACTTTCAAGTAAAAAACATTCAAAATCACTTTACTGTAACATTTGTGATGTGGGGGTTAGCGGATTCGTACCAATAAAGGAAGCCCTCCATATCAATGGTATCACCGATTTTAAGATTTTTAACTGCGGAATAAACCTCTGTTGTTTTATCGCAAAGGTAAGATTCAACCGTGAATGAATATGTAGTTCCGTCAAGTGAAGCACTGAAATAGAGGTCATCACCGTCAGAGCCTGAGCCGTCCCATGAATACATATAAACATCACCGTTTTCATTGCAAGCTTCAACCTTAAGGTTCTTAAAAGCAACAAATTTATTCTGATGCTCATAAAGCTCATCTGTACCGAGAAGAGCGGTTACATCTGTTTCGGGAGCGATAAAGGAGCTGTCGTCTTCAATTTCAAAGGTTGCGCCCTCTGCAATTTCAATTTCATCTGACCATTCTGTTTTATAGCCGGATACCTTGATTTTTGTGCCGGGAACAAGCTTTGCAAAATCCTCTTCGGAGCAGGACATATTATAGATGAAATAACCGCCGTCAGCATCCTGTGCATAAACAGTTGCCTTATTATCCCACCAGCTTTGTTTAGCCTGAACAAAGGCTTCAATAACAACAGCTTCATCTAATCCGGCAGCCATATATTCGGCGTAGGTCATAACGCCCTCTGACTTTGCATCATCGCCATTTCCGGCAGGTGCGGTTGCAACAGGCTGAACTGTGGTTGTTTCGGTGCTTGGCTCGGTTGCTTCGGTTGTTGAAACGGTTTTCGCAGGCTTACCGCAAGCCGCAAGGGCAAGAACACAGCAGGCAGCCAATACTAACGCAATAATTTTCTTCATAATTTTAAATCTCCTTGAATTGAATTATATTTTACACAGTACATAATAATCAAATTTTGTGCTGTGTCAAGTACCAAAATGATATTTAACGGGAATATCCTTAAACATTGCTTCAAAATAAGCATCATCAACGGTTTCTTTACGGCGAACGGATTTTGTAACTCTTTCAATCATATCGCTTGCCGCCTGCCTTAAAGCATCGGAGCCGTTGAAAACAGCAGTTATAAAGGTATCGTCACGGTGGTCAATCAGCATTTTTACTGCCTCAATTTTAATCCTGTAATGCGCCTCGTTATCACTGCCGCAAAGGCTCAGATACTCTTTATATTCCTTGCTTTCAAGTGCTTTATTCGTAACAGGTATATAGCCCTCTGTTTCTGAATACGAAAGCTGAACATCGTTTGTAAGCAGATATTGTGTAAAGAGCCATGCCGCAAGAACACGCTGTGAATCGCCGTTATTAAGCACGCAGACAGAGGGACCCTGTGACATCATCAGCGGATGCTCCGTATCAAACTGCGGAACAGGTCTGACGGCTGTTTCAAATTTAACTATTTTATCTTCACTTATATCACAAAGAGGAGCATCACTGCCCATCCAGGTGGAGCCTGCCGTTGAATCAATCGCAAATATGCATTGACCGGCATTAAGGAAGTTTGCAGGATAGCCGGAAACCTTAAAGGTTGAAAAAGCCCCGGTTTTTGTGTGCTTTGCAACATCATAAAGAATATCTTTTGCGGTATCGTTAAAGATTTTAATGTTACCCTCGCTGTCGGAATATTCTGCGCCCTTTTGCCAAAGCATCTGAATCATCATATTATCGGTTGATTTATAGATGAACGGAATCATTATATCCTGTCCGTTCACCTTGAATTTACCGTCAGCGTCCTTTTCGGTTGCCTTTTCGGAAACCTCCCATATAAAATCCCAGGTAAGCATAACGGGCAGCTTAAAGCCGAGCTTTTCAACATAGGTTTTATTGATATAGCAAGCCTCGGTTGACCTGACAAAGGGCAGAGCATAGCAAACGCCGTCAAGGTAACATTCGTTGAGATATTCAGAAACGATTTCTTCTTTTTTAACCGATTCAAAGGGAAGCTCACTGCCGCCCAAGCCGTATTTTTTATTGGAAATAAGGCTATCAAGAGGAACAACAACATTTTGACCTGTTTTATAGGTTGCGATGTGGTCGGGGAAGGTTATGCAAACATCGGGCATAGTTAAGGTTGGTATGTTTGTTATTACATCCTGATAAATCTTCTCATAATCCGTATAGTAACGGGTGGTTACGGTTATATTGGGGTAAAGCTTATGAAAATCGGAAACAGCCTTGTCATAGGCGGCAACCTGGTTTTTGTTAGTGTCATTCTTTGCCCAGAATGTAAGCTCAATATTCTTTGAGGTGTCAAGACTTTTGGGAATATCAACAGCATCAACACCGTTTGTGCCGTGGCACCCTGCAAAGCACCCGGTTATAACGGTAAAAGCAAGCAGTAATGCAACTGTTCTGATGATTTTCAACCCTTTGTTCCTCCTTTTGCAACGCCGTCCATAATCAGCTTTCTGAAGATTATAAACAACAAAATCAGCGGTAAAGACACAACAACGACCGCCGCCATCATGGCAGGTATATTTTCTCTGCCGAATCCGTTTTGCCGAAGCTCCTGTATTCCGACCGAAACCACAAAATACTCCGGGTCATCGGTAACAAGCCTCGGCCATATATAAGAATTCCAGCACTCAATTATTTTAAGGATAGCAACCGTAATAACAGTCGGTTTGCAGACGGGAATTGCAACCTTAAAAAGATATTTCAAATCAGATGTGCCGTCTGTTTTGGCGGCTCTGTAAAGCTCATTCGGTATCTGCTCAAAATTTTCTTTAAGCAAAAACATATAAAAAACGGAGGTAACAGACGGAAGCACAAGACCCGTAAAGGAATTACGCAAGCCGAGCTCCGTAATAATGCGGAAATTTGTTATAACCACAAGCTCGCTCGGAATCATCATCAAAGCAAGAAAGCCTGCAAACAAAGCATCTCTGCCGTAAAATTCAAGCCTTGCAAAAGCAAAAGCCGAAAGCAGGGTGAGAATCATCATAACCGCTGTGGTTATCAGGGTGAAGATAAGGGTGTTAAGGCAATAATCCGCAAGAGGAATTGCCCTGAACGCCTCAAAATAATTCTCCAAAGTCGGTGAAAGTGTAAAAAGCTTCGGCGTCATTTCGCCGTTATAAGCACCGTAGCCCTTAAAGGATGTGAGAAGCATAAAATAAAACGGAAAAATAACTGCCGCCGCCCAAAGCACAAGAAGAATATACGCCGGTATCAGTGAAGCAAAGCTATTCTTTTTCATCTGCCGGAACTCCTTACGCTGAATTTTTTGCGAGCTGCAAGGTTTAACAATGTTACTGCAAGCACGGCAATAAAAAGCAGAATTGCCGCCGCAGAAGCAAAGGAGGGATAGCCGCCGTTTTTGCCGTAGAGCATATCATAAATATATCCTACAACCGTATTCATCCCTGCATCGTTAAGGTCTGTACCGAATAAAGCAACCTCATCGCTATACGCCTTGAAAGCACCGATAAACCCGGTTATTACTAAGTAGAAAATCATAGGTGAAATCAAGGGAAGCGTAATTTTGAAGAATATTTTAGCCCTTGATGCGCCGTCAATTTTAGCGGCATTATAGTAGCTTTTATCAACAGAAGCAAGTGCACCCGTGAGCACAATGGTTTTGAAAGGTAAAACAATCCATATTGTATAAATACACATCACAAGCATTTTTGCCCAATACGGCCCGTCAATAAAATCAACGCCCTCGCCGCCAAAAAGCTTTATGAAAGCATTAACAAGCCCGTCTGTATATTCCGTTTTATCAAAAAGAACGGTAAACACCAGACCGACTGCCAGAGTATTTGTAACATAAGGCAGGAAAAACACCGTACTGAAAAGCTCACGAAGCTTATTTACAGACGAAAGAGCAAGTGAAATTGCCAATGCAAAAACAGTTGAAACAGGCACGGTAATTAAAACAATAACAACCGTATTTTTTACCGCTTTAATAAAATACGGGTCAGAAAGAATATATTTGTAGTTATAAAAGCCGATTCCGGAATAAGATTGTGCGGCGGTATTAAAGCCTTCCTCAAACGAATAAATCAAAACATCAAACAGAGGATAAAGCAGAAAAACAGCCGTAAAAATCAACGCCGGTAAAAGGTAAAAATAACCCTTTAGCTTGTTCGTTTTCATATAATTCTGTTACCGTCCGTTTTACTGAAAATAAACATTTTTTCTCTGTTTACCGAGAATCTGACCTTATCACCCGTTTCACCCGAAAAGCGTACATTTGAAACAGCATTGATAAGACCGTTAACGCTGTTGGCGTGAGTTGATAAAACGCTGACTTCTCTGCCGAGAACCTCCGTTCTTTCAAACACACATTCAAGAATACCGTTTGAATCAACATTTAAGCCCTCGGGGCGGATGCCGACAATAACTTCACCGTCAACACAAGCAAAGTCGTCAACTTTTTCATTACCGATAAACAGTTCTCCGTTTTTTATAACGCCGTCAAACAGATTTATTTGCGGTGAGCCGAGAAATTTTGCAACAAAAAGGCAATCAGGCTCATCATAAACCTCCTGCGGCTTACCAATCTGCATAATCTGACCCTTGTTCATTACAACAATGAGGTCTGAAATGCTCATTGCCTCTTCCTGGTCATGGGTAACAAAAACCGTAGTTATGCCGGTTTCCTTCTGAATACGGCGAATCTCCCCTCTTGTTTGCAGCCTTAACCTTGCATCAAGGTTTGAAAGCGGCTCATCAAGCAGAAGAATACGGGGCATTTTAACAAGAGCCCTTGCAATGGCAACACGCTGCTGCTGACCGCCGGAAAGCTGTGACGGTTTTCTGTCAAGAAGCTCATCTATCTGAACAAGCTTTGCAGTTTCAACAACACGCTTTTTCGCTTCATTCTTGCTTAACTTTTCAGACCCTTTGAGATTTTCGAGAGGAAAACGGATGTTTTGAAAAACAGTTAAATGAGGGTAAAGAGCATAGTTTTGAAAAACCATACCGACTCCCCTTTTTTCGGGAGAAACATATGTAACATTATCATCACCGAAATAAATTTCACCGCTTGTCGGCTCAGTTAAGCCGCAAATCATATCAAGCGTAGTGCTTTTACCGCAACCTGACGGGCCGAGCAGAGCAACAAGCTTGCCATCGGGAATTGTCAAATCAATCCCTCTGACAGCTTTCGATTCTCTATGATTTTTAGTTGAATTAAAAGTTTTGGTTAACTTTTTCAGTTCTACCTTCATAACAGCCTCATAAGGTGAAATTATATTTGCAAAACAGCGGAGTAATAATATAAAAAATCATTATATTATTTCCTGCCGCATAAAACCTTAAAGTATATTATCACAATATATAAGCAAATGCAAATGTTTTTACACAATATATTGAATTTTGACGAAAAAACGAAATAATATTTTTCATCATAATTTTCACCTGGATTACAGATTTTTCTGAAAAAAGTAAAAATTTACTGTATAAAAATGAATATACTTGCAATATTATTCATTATTTAATGAATTTTTATTGACAAATATGTATTATTGCTGTATAATCTCTGCATATTATCCGCATTTTGCCGACATAAGGAGATTGTTATGGCTAAAATTTTTATTGACGGAAGTGCCGGAACAACCGGACTGCGAATCCGTGAAAGGTTAAGCACCCGTGACGATATTGAATTGATAACTCTGACCGATGAAATGAGAAAGGATGTTCAGGCAAGGAAGCAGGCTTTGAACAGTGCAGACATTGCTTTTCTTTGTTTGCCGGATGCGGCGGCAATTGAAGCTGTTTCACTTATTGAAAATGCAGATACTGCCGTAATTGATACCTCCACAGCACACAGAACATCTGATGAATGGACATACGGTTTTCCCGAATTAACAGGCCAACACGAAAAAATCAAAAATTCAAAGCGAATCGCAAATCCGGGATGCCATGCAAGCGGATTTATTTCACTTGTTGCTCCGCTTACCGAATCGGGAATACTCAAAAAAGATGCAAAGCTTACGTGCTTTTCACTTACGGGATATTCCGGCGGCGGTAAAAAAATGATAGCAGAATACGAAAGCGATGAACGGGATTTTTTGCTTGAAGCTCCGAGATTATACGGAATTTCACAACAGCACAAGCACTTGCCCGAAATGGTAAAAATCTGCAAGCTCGAAAACGAACCTGTTTTTTGCCCGATAGTATCCTCGTTTTATTCTGGAATGGAAGTAACAATCCCCGTTTTCGCTTCAGACATCAACGGAACTGTTGACGATATCAAAAAAATCTACCAAGATTATTATAAAAACGGTCTTGTACAGTTTGCAGACAGCGATGATGAAAACGGTTTTCTTTCCGCCTGTGCTTATGAAGGAAAAGATAATATGATGATAACCGTTTGCGGAAACGATAAAAGAATATTGCTTGTATCCCGTTTTGATAACCTCGGCAAAGGTGCTTCAGGTGCAGCAATACAAAATATGAATATACTTCTCGGAGAAGACGAAACGAAAGGATTGATTATAATATGAAGCTTGTTGATAAAGGAATTTGTGCCTCAAAGGGCTTCAAGGCCTCCGGCATACATTGCGGAATACGCAAAAACAAAACAAAAAGAGATTTGTCCCTTATATTCAGCGAAGTACCTGCAACCGCTGCCGCAGTTTATACCACAAATCTTGTCAAAGGCGCACCTCTGACAGTTACAAAAAATCATATATCGGACGGTACTGCACAGGCTGTTATCTGTAACAGCGGAAACGCAAACACCTGCAATGCAGACGGAATTGAAATCGCCGAAAAAGTAAGCGAGCTTACAGCGGACGCACTTAATATTTCCCCGAAAGATATTGCGGTTGCATCTACAGGTGTTATCGGACAGCCGCTTGATATTAAACCGTTTGCAGACGGAATACCCCGGCTTGTAAAAGAATTATCCGATAACGGATGTGACAATGCGGCAGAAGGAATTATGACAACCGATACGGTAAAAAAAGAAGTTGCCGTTGAGTTTGAATTAAACGGAAAAGTATGCCATATCGGTGGTATTGCAAAAGGAAGCGGAATGATTCATCCGAATATGGCTACAATGCTTGTATTTATCACAAGCGATGTTGCAATTTCTCATAATATGCTGAAAAAAGCATTGTCATCCGATATTAAGGATACATTCAATATGGTGAGCATTGACGGCGACACATCAACAAACGATATGGTTATTGTTCTTGCAAACGGTCTTGCAGAAAATAAAATCATTGATAATGACGGTGCAGATTTTGAAATATTTATGAAAGCGCTGAATACCGTTACCGTTCATCTTTGCAGAATGATTGCAGGTGACGGCGAGGGAGCAACAAAGCTGCTTGAATGTAAGGTTTACGGAGCAGATAATATTCAGTGTGCAAAGACGGTTGCAAAAAGCGTAATCTGCTCAAGCCTTCTGAAAGCCGCAATGTTCGGCGCAGATGCAAACTGGGGACGGGTGCTGTGTGCAATAGGCTACAGCAAAGCCGAGGTTGATGTTAACAAAATAGATGTTTCTTTCCGAAGCGCTTACGGTGAAATTGCCGTATGTAAAAACGGCTCGGGAATTGACTTTTCGGAAGAGCTTGCAAAGAAAATCCTGCTTGAAAAGGAAATTGAAATACTGATAAATCTTAATGACGGTAGCTTCTCTTCAACAGCTTGGGGATGTGACCTGACTTATGATTATGTAAAAATCAACGGTGATTACCGTACCTAAGGAGCAAAAAAATGCAGAATGATTTTTTGAATACAGAAAGGGCGGAAGTGCTTACACAGGCACTCCCCTACATAAAACGCTACTCCGGGAAAACCGTTGTAATTAAATACGGCGGCAACGCTATGACCGATGAAACACTTAAACAGCAGGTTATGGAAGATATAGTTCTGCTGTGGCTTATCGGTATCAAGGTTGTGCTTATTCACGGCGGCGGCCCGGAAATAAACGATTTGATGAATAAGCTCGGCAAAAAAGCAGAATTTGTTGAGGGTCTTCGTGTAACCGATAAAGAAACAGTTGATATTGTTCAGATGGTTCTTGCCGGAAAGATAAATAAAACGCTCGTAAATATGCTTGAATCAAAGGGCGGAAAAGCAATGGGCATTTCGGGTATGGACGGCAGACTTATTGAGGCATCCGTCAAAGATGAAAGGCTCGGATATGTAGGAAAAATAACGCATATCAATATTGAGCCGATTTCGGATATACTCGAAAAAGGATATATCCCCGTTGTTTCAACCCTCGGATGTGACAAGGACGGCAACACATATAACATAAACGGCGATACAGCCGCAGCTTACATCGCCGGCGCACTTAAAGCGGAAAGACTTATTATGATGACCGATATAGCCGGTGTTCTGAAAGATAAAGATGACCCGTCATCACTTATCCCGGAAATAAGCATATCCGAGGCCGAAAAGCTGTTCAGCAGCGGAGTAATATCGGGAGGAATGATTCCAAAGGTTGATTGCTGCATAACAGCACTAAAAAAAGGTGTTGAAAATGTTGTAATAATGGACGGTAGAATTTCACATTCAATACTTATGGAATTGCTTACGGATGAAGGAGCCGGAACAATGTTTACAAATAAAAAGGATATGACAGTCAAAGATAAGGATACAAAATATATTGCCGGAACATATAACCGCTTTCCGATTGTGCTTTCTCACGGAAAAGGTTCAAAAATATGGGATGAAAACGAAAAAGAATATATTGATATGACCTCAGGTATCGGCGTTACATCATTCGGAATTGCAGATGATGAATGGCAGTCAGCGGTTTCGCAACAGGCTTCAAAGCTTCAGCACACATCAAACCTCTATTATACAGAGCCCTGTGCTGCTCTCGCATCAAAGCTCTGCCTTAAAACAGGAATGAGCAAGGTGTTTTTCTCAAATTCAGGTGCAGAAGCAAATGAGTGTGCAATTAAAGCCGCAAGAAAATATGCCGCAAAGAAAAAAGGCGAAGATTGTTATACCATCGTTACGCTTAAAAACGGTTTTCACGGAAGAACACTGACAACCCTTGCCGCTACCGGCCAGGAGCATTACCACGAGCAATTCAGGCCGCTTACCCCCGGATTTGTAAGCGTTGATACCGATGATATACATCAGCTTGAAGAACTAAATTCAGACAATAAAATTGCGGCAATAATGATTGAATGTATTCAGGGTGAAGGCGGCGTAAATGTACTGAAAAAAACATTTGTAAACGAGATAGCCGAATACGCCGCAAAGAATGATATACTTCTTATTGCAGATGAAGTTCAGACAGGCAACGGAAGAACAGGTAAATTATATTCATATATGAACTACGGTATTATGCCGGATATTGTAACGACCGCAAAAGGACTTGCCGGCGGTTTGCCGCTCGGAGCGACGCTTCTCGGAGAAAAGGTACAGGATATTTTTGAATACGGTGACCACGGCTCAACCTTCGGAGGAAACCCGGTATGCTGTTCAGCGGCAATATCAATTCTTGACCGTATTGATGATAATCTGCTGAAGGATGTATGCAGCAAGAGTAAATATCTCTTTGATACCTTTACAGGCTCCGATGGTATAGAAGCCGTCAGCGGAATGGGACTGATGATAGGGCTTAAAACAAAAAAGCCCGCATCCGAGGTTGTTTCCGAATGTATGGAAAAAGGTGTTCTTTGTCTTACGGCAAAGGATAAGGTAAGACTTCTCCCAGCCCTGAATATAACAATGCCAGACCTCGAAAAAGCCGCCCGGATTATTAAAGATGTTTGCGCAGAATAAAAGGTTTATGGGCAACAACTTACTTTACTCATTTTTATAATCATATTGAATAGGGGCTGTAAAAAAACAGCCTAAAAAAGCCGAGGTTCACATAAAAAAGTGGGCCTCGGTCATTTTTTAACCTTTCGGATGAAAATCGGATTCAATTTTGCTAAATGATTTAAATTTTATGTACAGCAAAAAAGCCCTGCGGTTTTTATTCACAAGGAAATTAATAATTGTTAAAAACTTTTTTGATAACTACGCTGCGTTTGTTCTTGCGGATTTCTTCAAGTGGTATTTATGCAGATTAAATCCGCAGCAAATCATTGAAATTTCAAGCGTGAGCCCATCAAGTCCTCTTCTGCGAGCTCTTGTATATGCTCGGTTCCATTTAATACTGCCGTATGCTCCCTCTGCCTGAATGCTTCTGTTCATTCGTAATAATGCACCTTGTATGCTGTTAAGATTGTCAATAACTTCCTGATGATAGCAGCTTAATTCTCTGTTGATTCTCACAACACGGTTGCCTTCGCATTTGCAACACTGTGATTTGAGTTTGCAATTATTGCAGTCTTCACACTGATAATGCTCCTCAGTTCTGCCGTACTTGTTTCCACGGATATGACTGTTTTTCAGAAAATGAAACTCTTTTCCGTTGGGACAAACAGGATTTCCGTTTTCGTTTATCGGAAAGTTCACTGCTCTGAACGGATCGGTACGGTATTTTTCATCCTTCATCATTTTTTCGTACATTGTGAATTTCATATATTTCTCAATGTTATGTTCTTCGCAGAATATGTAATTATTTAAACTGCCATACCCTGCATCGGCTACTGAAAACTTCGGATAATGACCGTACGCTTTTTTGAACCGTTCCATTAACGGAATAAAGCAGTCCATGTCAGAAGCATACTGTTTTACATCAAATACTGCTATGTATTCATCGCATATTCCGAGTTGTATATTATACCCGGGAAGAAGCTGGTCATTACCCATATAGTCCTTTTTCATCCGCATAAATGTTGCGTCATTGTCTGTTTTTGAATAACTGTTCCTATCATCTCCGCAGATTTTTATATTTGTGGCGTATTTTTTGAGCTTTTCGTAATATTCCGAAAGCTTGTCGTAGTTTCTCTGCTCTGCGGATTTGTGATGCCCTCTGCCACGCACAACTGCTTCAGGGTGAATATCCATTATCTTTGCGTATTGAGACAGTATTTGTTCAATATATTCAATCGCATACTCCTCACGAATTTCAATTTTAAGACCGTGTGTAAGTAACGTCAGGTTCATTTCTTCAATCAACCCGCTAATTCTTAAAAAGAGTTTGTTTCTGTTTTTGATGCTTGATTTTTTCCATACCCAACTGTATTTGTTGGCATTGGCGGGCAGCTTTGTTCCGTCTATATACACGTGTTCTGTATCTACATGTTCTTGTTCAAAGATATACCCGTTAATTTCACTGAATATGTTTTCTATACTGTCGGTAAGCACTTCATTCATAAAATTATCTATCGTCATATGACACGGTGCCGGTCTGTCATTAAGAAGATACATAAACCGTATGTCTGTTTTGCACAGCTTTTCGATTCCTCTTGTTGACTCATAGCCACGTTCCATAAAGGCAAACAGTACAACCTTCAGCAAAGTTTGTGAATCATATCTCGGGCGGCCTGTCCTGCTCTCCTCAACTGCAAGATATTTTTGTAGGTCAATATGATTCATCACTTCACAGAAAGAATATACAGGATCGGAAATTTCAATAATTTTTTCAATTTCCAGTGGTAATTTCAATTGATATGGTGTATTATATTCGTGTGTGTATATTCTTTTTTTCATAACTCAAGTATACCACAAAAAGAGCTGTAAGCCTACCTTTTTCGGTAAACTTACAGCTTCTTTTTTCCATTTTGGGGGCTGAGTTTTTTTACAGCCCCCTTTAAAATTTATTCTATCGGTTCGAAATCAGCGGCACCGTGCTTACAGAGCGGGCAGATAAAGTCCTCGGGAAGCTCATCGCCCTCATAAACATAACCGCATATTTTGCACACATAGCCCTTTTTGCCCTCGGTCTGAGGCTTGGGCTTGACGTTATTCTGATAGTAGGTATAAGT
>JAZLIZ010000066.1:0-2202 GCA_045617665.1 Acutalibacteraceae bacterium
ATTTTTTTATTTCCATATACAAATTATACAAAATTTATGCTTGGATCGATAATTTCGCGTGACGGGGTTTAATAACGGTATGCATGGGCTGTCCGACCTCCGCAGGAGAATAAGGACCTGACCCGATAACGCAATCAAAGATTGCGGCCGGGTGCCCCGGAACCTTGTTGTGTTCACAAATCGAGTGGGGCTGTAGCAAAATGATTTTTTAAGAATCAGGTTGTTACAGCCTTTCTTTTATGCCTAAAATACAAAAATGCCCTATTTTCATTTGAAAATGGGCACAACAAATCAGAGGTCACGCCTCTTTTGTGAATAACTGTTCAATTTTATTGATTATTAAGCCGAAAGTTCACCGTGAAGTTGTGTTCCGGTTCGATTGTCTTGAATTTTATGATGATATTTATTGATATTGTACGCAATAGCAAGCAATGTAATTTCGGTTGAAACCTTCTTGTTTCCTCTGAGTAAAAATTGTCTGAATTTGTAGTTTTCTTTAATTACTCCAAATGCTCCTTCTGATTGTATACTACGGTTTGTACGGAGTAATATTCCCATTGGCGATGTTATGTTTTCCAAAGATTGTTTTCTTTGCTCTATAAATTTTTTTGACAAGCTTATCTTACGATTGCCTTTTGCCCTTGTACAAGACTTCTTGTAGGGGCACCCTTCGCAGCTTTCACTTTCGTAATAAGTGATTTCACTTTCAAATCCCGATTTGCTTTTTCTTGTTCCCGTATATACAGCTCTTAATTTTTTGCCGTTTTGACAAGTATATTCGTCATTATCGGCATCATAATGCATATTTTCTCTAAGTGCCATATTGTTCTTGAATTTATGCGTTTTTGAACGTTCATAATTTTGCTGTTACATCCTGATAGCTTTTACCGAGATTGTTCTCCATTTTTTCAAGCAACGGAATAAGTGTCAGTTGGTCGCTTCTTTCGCTTGATATATCTATACCTGTAATATACTCACCCTCAACCGCTAACTGTAAATTGTACGCCGGCTTTAACTGCGCGTTTCTCATATGATCCTCTTTTAAATGCATAAATGTTGCATCGGGATCTGTCTTTGAAAAGCTATTTCTTCCATTGAAGGTTGATTGATATTTTTCATATTTACTTTTTCTGCTCAGCATTTCGGTAAGTTGTTCAATATCACGTTGTAATTCGGATTTTCTTCTCCCTCTGCCATGCACAAAAGGAAAGTTTACTTGTGCTTTCAGTTCATTTAACAATTCATCGGCACTTTCACATGCAAGCATATATTTTAAACATAATTCAGTATATTTTTTATCTAATTTATCAAGTAAACGAGATTCGTATTTATTTGTGCTTTTCTTCCATACAAAGCTATACTTATTGGCGTTTGCCTCGATTTTTGTCCCGTCAACAAACAGATGCTCAAATTTAATTTCGTCAAGTTCTGCAAGCTTATTCACTATTTGATAGAAAATATCATCTGCACAGTTGCTTAATCGTTGACTCCTGAATCTTGCTATTTCATAGTGGTTAGGTGCTTTTTCGCCGTTCAAAAGCCATAGGAAATTAATATCTCTTTTACAAGACTTTTCAATATCTCTGCTTGAAAATATTCCTTGCATATTGGCATATACAAGTATTTTCAGTAACGTGCGAGGATTTGTTGCATACTTCCTGCCATTATTGGAATATGTATGAAAAAGACTCCATAAATCCATTTCATCAATAATTTCATCAAGTAATCTGACGCTATCATTGTTCGGTATTATCCTTTCTGCAAATTCTTCTGAAATTAGTAGTTGAATATGTCTGCTCATTGTGGTATAATCTCCTTGGTTATATTTGTTTTTGTTCAATTCAATTATACCAAAAAAATCGGACTTTTGCTACTGCAATCGTCCGATTTTTTTACTTTTTTTGAACTGCTATTTTGCGACAGCCCCTTTTTTGGCTGCGTCATTCTCTTTTTTGCGGCGCGGCGTTATGCGCTGTGCGCTGCTTCGCTTTCTCTTATAAGATGCAGAAGATGCGAATAACGCATTTCGTTTGCCTTGATCTGGTAAATGTACATATCGGTCAGATCACGATCCGCGGTACGCGCGGCATTTTCGCGGTCACGGCGAATGGCCTCCTGCGTTTCGTAAAGTGCTTCGTAACGCGCCTCGTCCCGATATACGGGCGGCTCCTGCCGGATAAAACCGGCACAGAAGGATTTAAA
>JAZLIZ010000067.1:0-37256 GCA_045617665.1 Acutalibacteraceae bacterium
AGGATCTTTCACAACCTGGACAATTCGTTTGTCAAGAAAAAGTAGAGGTCATTGGTGAAAGAAGTAGTATGCAATTTTCAATTATGGGACCTGTAAGAAAGGCAACTCAAGTAGAAGTTTCTTTAACAGAGGCAAGATCTATCGGTCTTACTGCTCCTGTTCGTGAATCAGGCGATCTTGCAGAGGCAGGTCCTTGCACAATAAAAGGTCCAAAAGGCGAAATCAAATGTGAACACGCAGTTATAGCTGCAAAACGTCACATTCATATGACGCCAAAAGATGCTGAAGAGCATGGAGTAAAAAATGGTGATATAGTAAAAGTTGAAGTTAATTCTCCAGAAAGAAAATTAATTTTTGGCGATGTTGTTGTTCGTGTAAATGACAATTTTGCTCTCGCTATGCACATTGATACAGACGAATCAAATGCTGCATCAGCAAAGCCCGGTATGATGGGTGAAATATTATAAAGGAAGATTTTGAAAATGAAAAAGTATTATTGCCCTGTTTGCGGATATGAGAGTGACGAGCCTATCGAAATCTGCCCTATCTGCAAGGCAAAGATGGAAAAAAGAGAAGACGGTGCTGCTATGGCTTGGGCTGCAGAACATAAGGTTGGCGTAGCAAACGGCGTTGACCCCGAAATCATCAAGGGCCTTCGTGAAAATTTCAACGGCGAATGCACCGAGGTTGGTATGTACCTTGCAATGGCAAGAGTTGCTCACAGAGAGGGCTACCCCGAAATCGGTCTTTACTGGGAAAAGGCCGCCTATGAAGAGGCAGAGCACGCAGCAAAGTTTGCTGAAATGCTCGGTGAGGTAATCACAGACAGCACAGAAAAAAACCTTGAAATGAGAGTTGCCGCCGAAAACGGTGCAACAGCCGGCAAAACCGCCCTTGCAAAGCTTGCAAAGGAGCAGGGTCTTGACGCTATCCACGATACCGTTCATGAAATGGCTCGTGACGAAGCAAGACATGGCAAGGCATTTGAAGGCCTTCTTAAGAGATATTTCGGCAAATAAGTTTATTCCCGAACATAAACGGAGGACAGATTTTCATCTGCCCTCTGATTTTTTATAAGAAAATGACTTGTAAACGATGCCTGTTACAAGTCATTTATTTGTTATTCTCTTTTTCAAACTTGATTATATCTTCAATATCACAGTCGAGAATTTCACAAAAATCATTGATTTTTTGTGTAGATATTCCGCCGCCTTTTTTCATTCTGTTAATGGTGGCACTGCTTATTCCGTGTTTGTAAATCAATGTATATGTGCTTTCGCCCTTTTTTCTGATTGTTTCCCAAAAAGGAGCATAACTTATCATATCAATCACCTTGAATATGATAAAATGTATTCATATACTTGACAATAGTCATAAATATGACTACAATATATTCTCGGATGTATTTAGCAACTAAATCTTTTTATTGATTTTTTGTTACACGATGATAATGTAATTGTAAAATTACGCATTTTTTACAAACTATATTATGAAAAATAAACGGAGGTTATTTATTAATGAAAATTGATAAAGAAAAAATTATTGACGGAGTAAAACAAGCAGAGGCAAAATCTAATGAATTAGCATCAAAGACAAAAGATAAAGTTGTAAAAGCAGTTGACCAAAACGGAAATGGAGAGATTGATATTGAAGATGTTATTATATTAGGGTTGAAAACTCCGGGTATTAAAATCGACAGAGATAAATTTCTTCGAAAAGAATTAGAGAATCATTTTTCTGCCGAGGTAGTTGAAGATGCCATTGCATATAATCCTATGCATGCAGGAATTGATTCTGAATTTATTGATAATGTTGCCAATGAAATTATTAAATATGAGCGAATATGTGTTTCAGGAATATCTGCAGCATTGGGTGCTCCGGGTGGAATTGCTATGGTGGCGACAATTCCGGCTGATATAGGTCAGTATTATGGATATTTGCTTAGAGCTACACAGAAACTTATGTATCTTTATGGTTTCCCTGCAATCAATCTTGAAGAAAATGAACAGATTTTTGATACGGCAACAATAAATGTTCTTATTATTTGTCTTGGCGTTATGTATGGCACAGTCGGTGCAAACAATGCGTTAAAGGCAATGGCGAAAGGACTTGCAAATGGTGTTGAGAAAGCTTTGATGAAAAAAGCGTTGACTAAAGGAACGATTTACCCTATTGTTAAAAGTGTAGCAAAGATGTTTGGCCAAAAAATGACTAAAGAAGTATTTGCCGGATTTTTCAAAAAGGCAATTCCTGTTGTCGGTGGTGTTGTAGGTGGCGGCATAACATATCTTTCATTTAAGCCTTGTTGTGATAAGTTGAAAGAAAATTTGCAAGATACAATGTTAAGTAATAAAAATCATATTGAAACCGAAGAGGAAAAATCTATTATATTTGAAGATGTGGATTTTTCTGTTGAGGAATAGTATTTTATAATAGAAAACCTATCGGAACAATGCGTTTGACATTGTTCCGATAATGTGCTATTATTTGTGCGGTAGGTGATAAAATTGAAATATATTTCAACTGTTCAGGCTGCTGAAAAGTGGGGTATAAGTGACAGACGGGTTCGCACCTTATGCCGTGAGGGAAAAATTTCCGGCTCAGTTTTAATAGGCAAAAGCTATAAAATTCCGGAGGATGTAAAAAAACCGTCTGACGGAAGAACCGGCGCTTTAACGGATGCGTTTCTGCTCCTTAAATGGAATAACGATATTATCGGAGTTATTGACGAAAAATATAATGTTAAGTTTATTCAGCCGCAATATAACGATGTTGTAAAGCTTTATACAGCCGGAAGAAATGAATGGTCTCACGAGGATTTTGTTTCTTTTCTTTCGGAGAGAACTGTCGGACGAGACAGACGGGATATTGAGAATATCCTGTTCCGTTGCGGCATTTCAACCTATGATGTTTTGAAAATATCAGAGGTTACAAGGGGTATTCATCCTAAAGACCTGATTTGGATTTCAAAAAACGAATCAGAAAAGCTTGAAGATGTTATTACTCAGGTTTTTGAATCTGTATTTTTGAAAAAAATTGACCTTACAGGTGACAGCATTGATACTCCCGAGGGTTATAACATCAAAAGATACGGTGTATTAAACGGCAAATACGGAATATATAAACAGAGAATAAGTCCTCTTGTAACGGATGTTGAATCAGAGGTTGCCGTATATAAGCTGGGCAGACTTTTCGGTGTACCTTGTTGCCCTGCATATAAAATTGACGATAAATCCTGTTTTTCCGAATTTCTCTATGATTTTTCAAAGGAATATATTGTTCATTTCAGAAGGCTTTTTGTCGGTGCCCGTGGAGAAAACGAATATGAAAACCTTGTTAAAATAAGACCGGGAATGAAGAATGATATAATTAAAATGCTTCTTCTTGATTTTTTAACAAGACAGGATGACCGTCATCTTTCAAATATTGCCATAATGGTTAACTCTGCAGGCGAACATTTTTATCCGCTTTATGATAACGGAAGAAGCTTGTTTTATGAAGATACGGAAGAAACTGTTTTCAAAGCCTGCTCCGATATTGAGGGTTATTGCACAAATTTCGGTTTTAGCGGCACTTATCTTGACCATTTGAAAGACATTGCAAAGTCGGGTGTTGATTTTTCTAAGCTGATAAATCTTGATGTTTCCGAAAGTGAGATTAAACAAATTCTGAAAGATTCTGATTTTAAGGGCTACCGCCTTGACGGTGCGTTAAAATGGATTCTCGGTTCGGTTGTTATTTTGAAAAAACTTGTTATGTGATGTGTTTTCAACATCAGTTTGCTCTGTGTTGCTTAATCCAAGTTAATAATTGTTCATATTTTACTTTTCCGGAGGCTGTTGAAAGACCGATTTCAATTATTTCTTCATTTGTTGCTTCTATTTTTATTCCGTTCAATTCCAAAAAAGAAAGCATAATATAAATACCTATCCTTTTGTTTCCGTCAACGAAGGCGTGGTTTGAAATGAGAGAAAAACCGAGTTTTGCTGCTTTTTCTTCTTTGCTCGGATAAAGTTCAACTCCGTCAAAGGTGGCAAAACAACTTTCAAGGGCTGAATTAAGCAGCCCCTCATCCCTTAAGCCGACACTTCCGCCTGTTGCCTGTGCCATAAGTTGATGCAATAATAAAACTTTATCTTCATTAAATTTTATCATTTTGCAAGCTCCTTAAATGCAGGCAGATATTTTTCGAGAATCCGGCGGGCAACAATTTCTATTTTTTCATCATCAGAAAGTTCCAAATAGGTGTTGTTATTTTCTAAATCAACAATAAGGTATTTGGGCTTATTGTTTTTGAAGATAACGGCTTTGCCTGTTTTTTCAACATTTTTGGCTACACTTGAAAAATTTTGATTTGCCTGTGTCATTGAAAAAATGTTTTCTGTATCAATTATCATAATTCCACCTCAATATATAGGATGAATTTATCCTATTTAATTATACATCAATTTACGCGTTTGTCAAGAAAAGATATATAGAAGTTGAAAAACAGGATATTGCCCCACTCTGTTCTCTTGATATTTTATTCGTTTTGTGGTAAATTATATCAAAGAGGAAATATTTTTCAGGAAGGAATTGTTATGGAAAAGCTTATTTTTAATGTTACATATTTTAAGGACGGCAGAAAATATGTTATCCCTGCCTCTGAAAATACTCATTTCAAAATTGAATATGAGGCTCAAAAAAATTCCTTCAAGGCAAAAATTACAGCCAAGCAGAAAATCACTCTGCACAGAATTGATATTATTGCCGATTATGAATTCAAAAACGGTGATAAATTTTTCGGCAACGGCTATCAATCATGGACTCTTACAAGGGAATATTCCAAAGCGGATAAGATGAAGGATATAACTCCTCTTGCAGTTGTAAAGCCCCTTAAGGAGCTTGCCGGCGTTTCGTCCGATTGCCGTTTTGTTGAGTTCCCCAAAAAGGCAGGGGAGTTTTACAGCCATTGCTATACCTATATCCGTAACGGTGAAAACCTTGATTTTATCGGCTCACTTTCTGAAAAGCAGGGCTTTACCGTTATTTATGCCGATATGAATAACAACAAAATAACCCTTTCAAAGGATGTTGAGGGCGTTACAATCGAAGGGGAATATGACCTCTTTGATATGTTTATGATAAACGGAAAATATGATGAGGTTTTTGAGGCTTACTTTGAAAAAATGGGCGTTAAAAAGCCGAAAATCGACCACCTTGCCGGCTACACCTCTTGGTATAACTATTTCCGTAATATTGATGAGGATATTATTATCCGTGACCTCAACGCTCTTGATTCTATCAGTGAAAGCGTTTCGATTTTTCAGATTGATGACGGCTATCAGAGTGCCGTAGGCGACTGGACAGAGGTCAATAAAGAGAAATTCCCCAAGGGTATGAAATATATTGTTGATGAAATTCACTGCAAGGGCTACCTTGCAGGGCTCTGGCTTGCACCGTTTTATGCGCAGATAACCTCAAAGGTTGTCAGAGAGCACAGGGACTGGCTCATTAAAACAGAGGGCGGCTTGCCTGAATACGGTATGCCCAACTGGGGCGGAACCTTTACCCTTGATATATGCAATGCGGAGGCAAGAGAATATATAAAGCATTTCTTTGATGTAATCCTCAATGAGTGGGGCTTTGATATGGTTAAGCTTGATTTTCTCTATGCCGAGTGCGTTAATCCCCGTTTCAATAAGTCAAGAGGTCAGCTTATGTGCGAGGCAATGGAATTTTTGAGAGAATGCTGCGGCGAAAAGCTCATTCTCGGCTGCGGAGTTCCACTTGGCCCGGCATTTGGTTATGTTGATGCCTGCCGAATCGGTAACGATGTAGATTTAACCTATAAGGGCAAATTCTATAACGCCCTGCATATCAATAACGAGGTGCCCTCGGCACAAAATTCGATTATCAACGCAATTTTCCGCCGTCATCTTGATAACAGAGTTTTTGTAAATGACCCGGATGTATTCTTTATGAGATACTCAAACCTTAAATTTACACAGGAGCAGAAGGAGCTTCTTGCCACCGTTAACCATATGTTCGGCAATGTTCTTTTTGTTTCGGATAACGCCGCCGAATATACAAGAAAAGACAGTGCAACAGTTCAGAAAGCCTTTTCCAAGTTTAATGGTAAAATCCTTTCGGCTGAAATGAATAACGGCATTTTCACCGTTGATTATGAAGAGAACGGAGCGAAGAAAGTTTTTGATTTCGACCTTAAAGAGGGTACGATAATCAGAGGCAAGCCCCTCGGCGAATAATTGAATAAAAAAATCTCCATCGGCGTAATGTCGGTGGAGATAAATTTTTACTTAACCGGGATAATTGTAAAATTGAATTCAAGACCCTTACTGCCGTCTATGATATATTCGGGTAAAACATCGGGGCCGCAGGAGCCTGTTCCCGCACCTCTTGTGAAGCCGTCAATGTTTACTGCAACTGTTTTTTCATCGTGCAGGTCTTCAATGTGCCCTGCCTTATGAAGAAGTGACTGGGTAAATCTTCTGGCGTTGAAAATAAAGTGCTTATCCTTAAAGGCGAATTTTAGTCCCGTTCCCTCATCATCGGTGAGCTGAACATATCTGACCTTACAGCGGTTGCCGCTCTCCTGTGGCCTGATGTAGGGCTCATACATATCTTCAACCTTTGTTTCATAAATACCGACAATGGCCTGTGCGTAATAATCCGGCAGGTTTTCAACGGGGCCCATACCGTAATATTCAACATTGCCGAAGCTTTCGGGCATTTCAAGTGTCAAACCGAATCTCGGCATATCGGCGGCAAGCTTTAAGCTTGATGTTGGATTATATGAAGCTTTGACCTCGATTATTCCGGCGGCATTGATGAGGTATTCAATATCAACAAGAGCAAACTGTCTGTGAGTTTTGCCGTTTACGAGCTTGAACTGAACGGTAACCTTTTCTTTTTTGCCTGCCTTTGCACAGTCAAAGGCATTAAGCTTAATTACGCAGTCTGCATAAATGGAGTTCCATTTATCACGAATCTTAACATCGTTATCGGTTAAGGCTCTGAAAATGTTTGGAATAAATCCCTTTGCGTTGGCAGGGGACTGGTTGATTGTTTCTTTGCCGTTGACGGTTAAGGATTTAAGCATACCGCATTCCTTGCAGAATTCCGCTTTGCCGCTTTCAAAATAAACGGAGAGTATTTTTGAATCCTCTTCCGTAATGATTTTATCACTGCAGGCAGGGATTGAAACTGCAATTTTTTCTTTAAGAGCAATCTGTTCAAATGCAATTTCTTTTTCGCCGTCATAATAATAAATGTTCAGGTGCAGGTCGCAGTTGCCGGCAGGGGCTTTGAAATCAATGGGGAAAGCCTTGCTTTCTGTTGCTTCAATATCAAGCTTGATTTCGTCTGCTGCAACAAGAACATTACCGTCCTTAACTATTTCCCAAACCGCCGTGAGGTAAGAGGTGTTGCGGAAACGGTTGGTGTTAAGGAATGTTATCTTTTTATCCTCATAGGATGCTCTGACAGGGCGGTAAACATTTTTCATTTCTTTTGCGCCTGTGTGTAATCTTCTGTCGGGATACATAAGACCGTCAACGCAGAAGCAACCGTCATGGCGCCATTCACCGTGGTCACCGCCGTAGGTGTATTTATATTTTGCCTTGGGGTTATAGTAGGAGTGGTCAGCCCATTCCCAGATACAGCCGCCCATAAGGTTATCATAGGCGTAAAAAAGCTTCCAGTATTCTTCAAGTGCACCGGGGCCCTCGCCCATAGCGTGAGCATATTCGCAAAGGTAGAAGGGCTTCGGAGAATATTTTTTACCCCTTGTGTGCTTGCCGCATTTTTCAACATTATCCGGGTGAGTGTACATTTCGGAAACAACATCGTATGAATGACGCTTTGTTCTTACAACACCCTCGTAATGAACGGGGATTTCGGGGCAGTTCTTATGCAAAAAGTCATAACATACATCGTGGCAGGCATATCCGCCGGCTTCGTTGCCGAGTGACCACATAATAACACCGGCACGGCTTCTGTCACGCATATACATTCTCTTAACTCTGTCAAGGTATCTGGGTGCCCACTTGAGGTCGTGGCTGATAAGGTCAATATTGTTGTGTGGCTCACAGCCGCAGCCGTGGGTTTCAATATCCGCCTCGTCAATAATATAGAGGCCGTAAATATCGCAGAGGACAATAAACTGCGGGTCGGGTGGATAATGTGATGTTCTCACGCCGTTAACATTAAGACTTTTCATAAGCTTAATGTCTTTTTCCATATCGGCAAATTCAAGAGCATAACCCTTTGTGTGGTGGGTATCGTGGTGGTTGACTCCCTTAACCTTGATAAGCTTGCCGTTTACGGTGAATTTATCCTTAATGATTTTAACCGTCTTGAAGCCCACAAAGCTACGGGCTGTCATAATTGCATTGCCGTTTTTATCATATATAGTGGTGTAAACATTATAAAGCTTCGGTATTTCTGCGTTCCAGGACTGAACCTGTAAATTCTTGAATGAAACAACGCTCTGCCCCTCTGCCTTTGCAATCAGCTTTTTGCCGTCATAAATTTCAGTTACGGCTGTTGCATCCTTGCCGCCGATTTCAAGGCTTACATCAAGGCTCCAGCCCTTATTTGTTTCCTTTGTTCTGCAATAAAGGTCAAAAATATAGCTTTCGGGCATTTCATAGAGCAAAACATCTCTGAAAATTCCGTTTTCACGGAACATATCCTGGCACTCAAGGAATGTGCCGTTCGACCACTTGTGGATAACCGCAAAAAGCTCATTTTCACCCTTTTTAAGGAGCTTTGTTATGTCAAATTCAGCTGTGTTATGGCTGCCCTCACTGTAACCCGCAAATTTACCGTTTATGTAAAGGTCAATGCAGGGAACAACGCCGAGGAAAGAGATTATATATGTCTTTGCACTTTTATCAATATCAAATTTCTTTCTGTAAATTGCAACAGGCTGTTCGTAGGGAACATATGGAGGCTTATCGTCAAAGGCGTAAGGGCAGTTGATGTAAGCAGGGGAATCATAGCCTGTTCTCTGCCAGGTACAGGGAACTTTAATTTTATCAAAATCAACCTTGCCGGTGTCGATAACATCGGGTAATTCCTTGTTGGATTTATAATATTTGAAATCCCATTCTCCGCTTAAAACTCTGACAATATCGGAGGAGGTTCTCTCCTTTTTGAACGGAGTCTTTGCAAGAATATCCTTGCTTGAATAGGGGATTATATAGCTTCTGCCGGGAAGCTTGTTAATTTCGAAAACGGAAAAATCGTTAAAATTTGTGCGATTGATTTCGTATTTCATTTAGTTTTCTCCTCAAGTAATTTAATCATAATCTTTGCCGCTTTATATATATCACCGCAGCCGAGAGTGATTATACAATCGCCCTTTTCGGCGTGGTTGATAACATATTGTGCAACCTCATCAAAGGTGTTAAACCAGACAGAGCCCGGAATTTTCTCGGCAAGCTGTGAGGTGTAAATATTATAGGTGTTAACCTCTCTTGACCCCATAATTTTCGTCATAACACATTTATCGGGTATTGAAAGAACTCTGACAAATTCATCAAACAGTATATGAGTTCTTGAATAGGTAAAGGGCTGAAAGACCGCCCAGACCCTGTTAAAATTCATATTCATGGCGGTTTTGAGCGTAACCTCAAGCTCACGGGGATGGTGTGCATAATCATCAAGAATTGTAATGCCGTCGATTTCCGCAAGCTTTTCAAATCTTCTGCCTGCGCCCTTGAAATCCGCTATTCCCTTAACGCAGTCCTCAAACGAAACACCGCCGAACATTGCCGAGGCAATAACCGCAAGGGCATTCAGAACATTGTGACTGCCGGGAACGGAGAGCTTAACTCTGCCTAAAGCTTTACCCTTATATTCAACATCAAAGCTTCTGTATTCGTGCTCGTTTACAATATTAACCGCCCTGTAATCGTTACCCTCATTAAGTCCGAATGAAACAGAGGGCTTTTTGTTAATTTCAAGGGAAGGCTTAACAACATCGAGAGTATTTTGGTCATCACCGTTGTAAATTACAACCTTTGTTGCCATTGAAAGGAATTTTGTAAAGGAATTTTTCAGATTCTCAAAGGTTTTGAAATAATCAAGGTGGTCTTCGTCAACATTGAGCACAACCGCAATATCCGGAGATAAATCAAGAAATGTGTCAACAAATTCACAGCTTTCGCAAACCATAAACTCGCTGTTGCCGACAATACCGTTTGTTCCTGTCAGAGGCAGCTTGCCGCCGATAACGGCAGTGGGGTCACAGCCGGCTTCAATCAAAACCTGAGTGAGCATTGAGCAGGAGGTTGTTTTGCCGTGAGTTCCGCAGATGCACATTGCACTCGGATAAATCCTTGTGATTGCACCGAGAAGCTTGCTTCTTTCAAAGGTGGGTATTCCGCTTGCCTGTGCGGCAACAAGCTCCGGGTTATCCTTAAGGAGGGCTGCGGTGTAAATTATCATCTCCGCTCCCTCAATATTTTCGGCTTTCTGCCCGAGAACAACGGGTATACCCATGGAGCGGATTCTTTTAAGAGTATCCGTTTCGTTATTATCGGAGCCGGAGAGCTTATAACCCTTTTCGTGTAGAATTTCCGCAAGGGGACACATTCCGCTGCCGCCGATGCCGATAAAATGTATTCTTTTAACCTTTTTTAACAGTTCATCAATTTCAAACATAACTTTACCTGAAATAAAAATTTTTACCTCGTAGGGTACATTTTTATAAAAAAACATCACATTTGTACCCTACCGGTCAAGAACAATATTATCACTTTTAAATTTTAATACCCGGCACAATTTTTGTCAATAATTTAAGGCTAATATAGTTGAATTATTTTAATAAATATTATAAAATATTCCAAAGAAAAAGGGTGATGAATTTGAAATATAAATATATTGTCTGGGATTGGAACGGAACTTTGCTTGATGATATTTCCGCTTCTCTTGCATCCGTTAACGATATGCTTATAAAGAGAAATATGGATATTATTGATATAGTCCGCTATAAGGAGTGCATCGGTGTTCCCATAATTTGCTTTTATGAGCAGGTTTTTGACCTTGAAAAAGAGGAATACGAAGACCTTTTGAGGGAATATAACGAAGGATATAATATACACCTTGAAAACTGTACTCTTGCAGACGGCGCAAGGGAACTGCTTGAAAAATTCAGAAGCGAAAATGCTGTTCAGCTCATTGTTTCTTCTGCAAATAATAATATTCTGAAAGAAAATATTGAAAAATACGGAGTCAGTGAATATTTTGATGCAGCCCTCGGCAGTGAAAACTTTTTTGCCGAGTCAAAAATTCAGAGGGCTGTTGATTACATAAATAAAAAGGGCAAGGGCGATATTCTTGTTATCGGTGACCTTGCTCATGATTATGAGATGGCAAAGGAGCTTTCGGCGGACTGTATTCTCACAAAAACAGGCCATGAAAATCCGAAAGTGCTTGCCGGGTGTGATTGTAAAATTGTTGAAAACCTGAAAGAATTATTCAGTGTTGAGAGCGTTGTCAGTGTTGAGAGTTAAAGAGTGAAGAGTGGAGTTAAGGAACTGCGGTTGGCGTTATAATAATTGATAATTATCAGTTAGGAGTTAGGAACAACTGTTCCGTTCACTCACTTTTCCTTTTTATGCCGTTTGAATAGGACATTTTTTAAGGTCACATTGCGACCTTGTGCCTCCCTGTCAGATGCCATTAGCGTAGGAGCGTATTAGGGCTGCGAAGCAGGCTGAACATTCCTATCAGATGCCGTTTGAATAGGACATTAACAAGGCGGTGAAACCGCCTGTGCCTTCCTTTGAAGTAAGGGCGGCGAACGGAATGAGCCGGGTAGGTAGGGTGCGTCAACAGACGCACAGTTTTTTTTACTGCTATTGTTGTTTCTCTTCATGTAGGAATTACCATTCATAAAGGTCACAAAGAAATTGAACTGTTGCAGGGCGATATAAACTCAATTAAGCAGATAAGGGAAACCTTTGTTGAAGCAATTAACAGAAAAAACGCCGATATTGATAATGCGGAGGATTTGCCGGACGATATGGGCGAGGCGGATTTTTCAGCAAAAGATAGCGAATATGCAAAAAAACATATTGCCAATCTCAGCAAAATGGGGTATAATCAATATCGAAGTACAAAGGTTGCCTTTGAATACAGCAATGTTCCCACAGGTGCACAAAGAATGTTGTACAACCCTCAGAAAAATCAGTTTGAAATCTGGGAAAAAGGCGATGATACAATTATTCCTATGGGTATAGCTAAACCCGGTAAGGAGGCTGAAAGATTATATGAACGAACATATGGAAAGAAAAATCTCGGCTTTAATGGGAATGCTGATTTGTTTGGAAGTGCCGAAGAATACGGTAATCGGAATAACCAGCTTTATCAAAACAGAGAAAATGGCAAACGAGATGTTCAAAGCTCTCAAAGCGAGCGGAGAGAATACACCTCCGGAAGAAGCGGAGCAAATCTGCCTGAAAGTAATAACGGAAAATCAATAACCAATGAGCCATCGTCAAATGACGGTGGTTTTTCTGTGCCCAAATTCTCTACAAAAGACAGCGAATATATGAAAGCGGCAGAGTCAGGCGATACCGAAACAGCACAGAGAATGGTGGATGAAGCGGCGAAAGAGGCGGGATATACTGAAAGGTTATATCATCAAACCGATAACGACTTTACAATATTTGATACAAATCATCCTGGGGCAGGCTCGCGGGATAACGAAACGCCATACGGTATTTTTATGAAAAAAAGCAATAGAAATATCGGATTAAAGGGCTCAAAACAAATGCCTTTGTTTGCAAAAATTACAAATCCTTTGGTCGCAAAAAACAGAGAAGACCTCGTTTATAAACTTCGCAAAATAAGTGTGGAATATTCTGAAATCAAAGACAAATTGTCAGACCTTGATAATGAGTACCAAGAAAGGTTTGATAATGCCAAAAAGGCGTGGAGAGATTATCTGACTGAATACAGAAAAGGTCACCCAAACGAAAGCAGAAGTGAAATATATAACGACAAAACATTTAATGAGTTGTTTGATGCCGAGGATAAAATTATTGATGAGTGGACTGCTGAGGCTACAAAACTCGACAAGCAAGCAAAAAAATCATAACAAAGGCATTGAAAACTAATGGTTATGATGGCGTTATCATTTCTTATGATGTTGGAAGTTTTGGCAGAGAAACAGATACATACATAGCATTAAATTCATCCCAAGTTAAATCTGCTGACCCCGTAACCTATGATGACAACGGCGATATTATTCCTCTTTCGGAGAGATTTAACGAGAGCGAGGAAGATATAAGGTATTCAATCAGAGACAGTGCCGAGGGATTTAAGTATGTTGAGGTTGAAGACGATATACTGATAAACGACGGCAAGACTCTTGCCCAAACACTATCCGATATTATATCGAGCAAGTTTAACAATCTAATAGTGAATGGGCAGCAGATAAAAGCCAACAGGTTCACAAATAAAGAATGGAGGCAATCAAAGTATTCAAAATATCTCTATTCAAATAACCGGGAGAAGTACGAAAACAAAATGCGTGCTTTTAACAATGCGGACGAACTTGTGAAAGCTGCCAAAAACTGGATTAACGAAAAGGCAAAACACAAAAATTATTCCCAGTTTGCAAGGGGTTATGTTTATTTCAAATACCTTGGAAACGGATATTCCGCTGATGTTGTTGTTGGAATAAGCAATAATGGTGCAGCAACATTATATGACCTTGTAAATATACAAGATAAAAAAATAACAGAGCTTCCTTTACAGAGGCGAGAAGAAAACTCCCTCTATAGAAACGGAAACTCTGTTGATGTAATGGATATTACCACACTTCCCGACGAAAGTCAAGTATCAAAATCAACAAAAGACAGTAACGGCAAGGAACTCACAAAAGAACAGCAGGAATATTTTAAGAATAGCAAGGTTAGGGATGAAAACGGAAATCTTCTTGTAGTGTATCACGGAACGGATGCAGACTTTACTGTGTTTGATATTTTGAAAGCGGGCAAAAACGGAAGAGCCGAGGGCTATGGTTTCTATTTTACTGACGATAAAACAATATCAAATAAATATGGAAACAACCAAATAACAAGTTATCTTAATATAACAAAACCGTTATATGACGATAGGGTAACATTGAAAAAAGGCGAATATGAAAAATTTGTTTCCGCAGTAATTGATTATGAAATAAATCGTGAAGAAATAGAATGGCAGGATTCATTCATATCAAATTATGTGTACACTTATGACTATGGTAGCAAGTCGGCGTGCATAAAAGATTTTGTAAACGATATATGGCAATCCAACAAAAACGACCAAGATTTGATTTATGAAATAGCAAACGGAGCAGGGTTAAATTATGATGTCGAAAGCATAAAAGAGTTTTATGATATTCTTTATAATGCTATTGGCGTTGACGGTAACATTTCAACTTGGGAACAAAAAGACGGCAAGTCAACAATTTATGTTGCATTTAGCCCCGAACAGATTAAATTTGTCAGCAATACTAACCCCACAACAAGTGATGATATTCGCTTTTCCACAAAAGATAATCCGTCAGATGTTGCAATATATTTTGATAAGGTACGCAAAGAAAATAAAGCCTTGCAGAATATTTTAGCAACAATGGAAGAACAGTTTACCTCTGTCCGAAATGTAAACAATATTCAGCAGAAAGAATTAAAGCAAGAAGATATTGACAATGTAGCAAAAAGGCTGTTAAGAGAAAACAGGTCAAAATATGTCTTTTGATTTTCGTTGATTCTCAAAGCAAATCAAAGTGCGTTTGCCAACGCACCCTACCTACCGAAATTTTTCTTGCGAAAAATTCCACATTCCTACAATAGGGAGGCACAGACGACTTTGTCGCCTAAATCTGTTCTACGATAATGTCATCTCATACGGCGGCACAGGCTGTTGCACAGCCTGAAAGTGTTCTATCACAATGGCATAAAGAGGGAAAGTGAGTGAACCGATGTTGTTTGCGGATGTTCTGAAAACTGAAATCTAATTATAAATTATAAATGCAGTTCCGAAACTCCTCACTCCTACATCCTCGCTCCTCACGAATAATTATCAATTATTATAACGCCAACCGCAGGTTCCTTAACTCCACTCTTCACTCTCCACGCTTCACACTGACTCTCAAAATTTCACACTAACAGCCACAGCTGTTAAGAGGCAACACGCCGATTATGACATCAAAAGAATAGTGTCCATTACATAATTACCGAATTCCTCACAGGTGCAGCCGTCCTCTCTGCCTGTAATCTGCATTTTCTTTTCTTCATACATACAGATATCCAGTGCTCTTTCAAGCTTGTCGGCTTCTTTCTGCTTGCCGATATGTGAAAGGAGCATTACGGATGCACGGAGCATTGAGCAGGGGTCGGCATATTTGCCTCTTCCCTCTTTTATCATTCTGGGAGCAGAGCCGTGAATTGCCTCAAACATTGCGTATTTCTTACCGATATTGGCACTGCCGGCTGTTCCTACGCCGCCCATAAACTCTGCGGCTTCGTCAGTAATAATATCGCCGTAAAGGTTGGGAAGAACAAAAACCTTGAAATCCTTTCTTCTCTTGGGATCAATAAGCTTTGCTGTTGTAATGTCGATATACCATTCATCGGTAGTAATTTCAGGATAATCCTTGCCGATATTTTTGCAAAGGTTAAGGAATTTACCGTCAGTTGTCTTTATGATGTTTGCTTTCTGAATAATTGAAACTCTGTCCTTGCCGTTCTTTCTTGCATACTCATAGGCAAGCTTTGCAATTCTTTCACTTCCCTCTGTTGTGGTAACAACAAAGTCCATTGCAAGGTCGTCAGTTATATTGACACCCTTTGAGCCGACTGCATAAGCGCCCTCTGTATTTTCACGGAAAAATGTCCAGTCAATGCCCTCTTCGGGAATTTTAACGGGACGAACATTGCCGAAAAGGTCAAGGGCCTTTCTCATTGCAACATTTGCACTTTCAATATTGGGCCAGGGGTCACCTGCCTGGGGAGTTGTTGTGGGGCCTTTGAGGATAACAGGGCACTTTTTAAGCTCCTCCATAACATCATCGGGAATCGCCTGCATATGAGCAACACGGTTTTCGATTGTTAAGCCGTCGATGTTTTTGAATTCGATTTTACCTGCTTCAACATCATCCTTAAGAAGAAACGCAAGCACTCTTGCAGATTCCTGTGTAATAATCGGGCCTATGCCGTCACCGCCGCAAACGCCGATTGTAAGTTTATCAAGCTTTGAAAAATCGAGAAAATCCCCCTGCTGTTTAATTGCATCGCTTCTTGCACTCTGTTCTCTGACAAGAGTTTCAAATTTTTTTACTGCTTCCTGAAGCTGTGTTTCTGTCATTATGCGTTCTCCTTTGTGTAGTTAAGCAGACCGCCTGCAAGAATCATTGCAGTCTGTCTTGCGGAATAATCATAGCAAAGCTCATATTCTTCGCCCTTGGTAACATTTTTAAGAGTAACCTTTTCACCTGCGGAAATCTTTGCTCTTATGCCGTCAAATGCAAGCGTATCATCTGTGTCAATCCTGTCATAATCATCTGCATTTGCAAAGGTAAAGGGCATAATTCCGGCGTTTATAAGGTTGGCGCAGTGTATTCTTGCAAAGGATTTTGCAACAACAGCCTTAATGCCGAGGTAAAGAGGAACAAGGGCGGCGTGCTCACGGGATGAGCCCTGACCGTAGTTTGCTCCGCCGATTATGATACCCTTGCCCGCCTGCTTGCATCTTTCAGCAAAATGCTCGTCACACTGACGGAAGCAGAAGTTTGAAAGATAGGGAATGTTTGAACGGTAGGGCAATATTTTAGCGCCTGCCGGCATAATATGGTCAGTAGTGATATTATCACCAACCTTGAGAATTGCCGGTGCTTCAATATTTTCGGGGAGTGCCGTGCTTGAGGGGAAAGGCTTGATGTTGGGGCCGTAAATAACCTCAACGCTGTCACTTTCTTCCTCTGAAGCCGGGGCAACTATCATATTATCGTTAATGAGGAAGCTTTCGGGCATATGAATCTGAGGCATTTCGCCTGAATCCCTCGGGTCTGTGAGATAGCCTGTTAATGCCGAAGCGGCGGCAACCTCGGGGCTGACAAGGAAAATTCCCGCATCGGCAGTTCCGCTTCTGCCCTCAAAGTTTCTGTTAAATGTTCTGAGTGAAATACCTGCGGAGTTGGGTGACTGACCCATTCCGATACAGGGACCGCAGGCACATTCAAGAAGTCTTGCACCGGCAGAAATAATATCACTTAAGCCGCCGTTAAGAGAAAGCATATTGAGAACCTGCATTGAGCCGGGAGAAATTGTAAGGCTGACTGTGGGAGCAACCTTTTTACCCTTGAGAATTGCGGCAACCTTAAGCATATCCATAAGAGATGAATTTGTGCAGGAGCCTATACAAACCTGATTAACCTTGATTTTACCGATTTCTTTAACGGTCTTAACTTTGTCAGGCATATGGGGCATTGCCGCCATCGGCTCAAGCTTTGAGAGGTCTATTTCGATTATTTCATCATAAACCGCATCCTCATCGCTCTTTAATTCGCTCCAGTCTTCCTCTCTGCCCTGTGCTTTAAGAAATGCCTTTGTAATTTCATCGGAGGGGAAAACAGATGTGGTTGCACCAAGCTCTGCACCCATATTGGTTATTGTTGCTCTTTCGGGAACAGAAAGAGTTTTGACACCCTCTCCGCCGTATTCTATAATTTTACCTACGCCGCCCTTAACGCTCATAATTCTGAGCACCTCAAGGATAATATCCTTTGCGCTGACCCAGGGCGAAAGCTTACCGCTGAGCTTAACGAGTGTCATTTTCGGCATAGTTGTGTAATATGTTCCGCCGCCCATTGCAACCGCAACATCAAGTCCGCCCGCACCGATTGCAAGCATACCGATTCCGCCGCCTGTGGGGGTATGAGAATCGGAGCCGATAAGTGTTTTACCTGGCTTGCCGAAGCGTTCAAGATGAAGCTGGTGGCAGATACCGTTACCGGGCTTTGAATAGAGAAGACCTCTCTTTTTTGCAACAGACTGAATAAATCTGTGGTCATCGGCATTTTCAAAGCCTGTCTGAAGCGTATTGTGGTCAATATATGCAACTGAAAGCTCTGTTTTAACTCTCTTAACGCCCATTGCCTCAAATTCAAGGTAAGCCATGGTGCCTGTTGCATCCTGCGTAAGAGTCTGGTCAATTTTAATGCCAATCTCTTTGCCGGGTATCATTTCGCCCTCAAGAAGATGCGATTTAATAAGCTTCTGTCCTATTGTATATCCCATTTTTTCCTCACATTCCTCTGCGTGCAACGCAGTTTTCAAGTTTTATTGCCTCATAAACGCCGTCATCAAACAGCTCGCAAATCTTTTTGTATTCATCAAGTGAAAGCGTTTCAAGGGTTTCACCCTTCTTTATGCAAAGGGCAACAAGCTCACCCGTTGCCTTGTAGGCATCTCTGAAAGCAAGTCCCTTTGAAACAAGATAATCGGCACAGTCCGTTGCGTTTATAAAGCCGCCGGCAGCCGCTTTTCTCATATTATCGGTTAAAACATTCATTGTATCAACCATAGGTACAAGAGTTGTAAGACAGATATCAACCGTATCAAAGGCATCAAAAATTGCATCCTTATCCTCCTGCATATCCTTGTTGTATGCAAGGGGCAGACCTTTCATAACGGTAAGCAGGGTCATAAGGTCGCCGAAAACTCTGCCGCTTTTACCTCTGACAAGCTCCGGAATATCAGGATTCTTCTTCTGTGGCATAATGCTTGAGCCAGTTGAAAAAGCATCGTCAAGCTCAACAAATTTGAATTCCCATGAGCACCAGAGAATAATCTCTTCGCAAAGGCGTGAAAGGTGAACCATAACAAGAGAAAGTGCGGCGGCAAGCTCAATGCAGAAATCTCTGTCAGAAACGCCGTCAAGAGTGCTTTTTGTGTATGAATCAAATTCAAGAATAGAAGCGGTTATGCTTCTGTCAATGGGATAGGTTGTGCCTGCAAGCGCACCTGAGCCGAGGGGCGAAGAATTCATTCTTCTGCGTGCATCGGAAATCCTTTCCATATCCCTTGAAAGCATTTCGGTATATGCGGTAAGGTGAGCCTTAAAGGTAATGGGCTGTGCTCTCTGAAGATGAGTATAGCCCGGCATAATTGCAGAGGCGTATGCTTCTCCTTTTTTTGTGAGAACATCCGAAAACTCTTTAAGAAGTGAAAGGGTTTTATCGCACCTTTCCCTTAAATAAAGCCTTACATCAAGCGCAACCTGGTCATTACGGCTTCTGCCTGTGTGAAGTCTTTTGCCGGCATCCCCTAATCTTTCGGTAAGAGTTTGCTCAATAAAGGTGTGAATATCCTCCGCATTCGGGTCAATGAGAAGCTCACCGCTTTTAATCTGCTCTTTGACTTTTGAAAGCTCAACAGCAATATCCAGGCCGTCTTTTTCGGAAATAATGCTCTTTGCGGAAAGCATTGTTACATGAGCAATGCTGCCGTCAATATCCTGCTCAAACATACGGCTGTCAGTTGAAATTGATGAATTAAAATCGTTTGTTTTTTTATCGACTTCTTTTGAGAAGCGACCTGCCCAAAGTTTCATACAAAAAATCTCCGATTATAAATTAGTTAATTTATTATATAGCCATATTATTAAAAAGTAAAGTTTTTTTGAAAAAATTAAGTGTTGAGCACAAAACTGATTGAAGTTTTGCGCAGATTAGTATATAATTAAATCAAAATGCATAGAACATTATGAACTTACCTAAGCATAAAATTCAGGAGGATTAACCAATGCTTTACACATTTTTATCCGACATTATACCTCTCAAAATAATTCTTCCTGCAGGTGTAATATGTGCCCCCGTTCTTTGCGCACTTCTTTTGAAGCTGTTTGCAGGCAAGCTTCCGAAAGACCAGGGCAGAGAATTTGCGGTTGACGGAAATAAATCAGTCGGCAAAATCAGAGGAGCAGGCATAGTTTTCATCTGCTCATTTATTATCTGCTCTTTGATTTTTGTTCCGCTTTCAACGGAATACGGAATTTACTATATTCTCCTGTTTCTCGGTATGCTTACCGGTTATCTTGACGACAGAAGTGACAAGCCCTGGAATGAATATAAAAAGGGTGCACTTGACCTGCTTATTTCTGTCGGCACAGCCGTCACCTTTGTTTATTACAACAGCCGTTTACTCCGAATCGGCTTTCACGGTCATACCCTTACAATAAACCCCATAGTTTTCGCAGTAATAGGTACAATACTTGTTTGGATGCTCATAAATGCAGTTAACTGCTCAGACGGAATTGACGGCTATTCCTCCACTCTCTGCATTATTTCCTATCTTTCACTTGCCGCCGTTCTCTATTTTACCTCCTACTATTCAAGCAGAAGAATGTTATTCCTTGTTATTCTGCTTGTTCTTACGCTTCTCCCCTATCTTTGGAAAAACGCAGAGCCCAGCACAATGATGATGGGTGATGCAGGTTCAAGAGCACTTGGATTGTTTATGGCAATCCTTGTTATGAAAACAGGCAACTTCCTGCTTGTAATTCCGATGTGCTTTATGCTTTGTCTTGACGGACTTCTCGGAATTATGAAGGTTTCGATTATCCGTTTTCTTCACATTAAGGTTATGCAGAATATCCGCACACCGCTTCACGACCATTGCAGAAAGAATAAGGGCTGGTCAAACACCCAGGTTATTTACCGCTTCAGTATGATTCAGGTGATTATTTCAGCCCTTGCAATTCTCGGAGCAATTATGTTCGGTATTTAAGTACAGGCAGAGGAAAGAAATGACTGAAAGAAACAGACGGATTAACGAGCTTGCGGCAATTTCAAGAGAAAGAGAGCTTACTCAAAAAGAAAAAGAGGAGCAGGCTCGCTTAAGAAAAGAATATTTAGCCGCTTTCAGAAAAAATATGAGAGCACAGCTTGATAACACATATTTTGTTGACAAGGACGGAAACGAAACGCCCTTAAAAAGGAAGAAATAAGGCAAAAATATGGAATTATATATCGTCAGACACGGTCAAAGCAAAGCGCAGACCGGCGAAGATAAAGGGCCTGACCCTCACCTCTCGGAATTGGGACTGACACAGGCGGAAAAGCTCGGCAAAAGATTTGCGGAGGTTAAATTCGATAAAATCTATGCAAGCCATTTAAGCAGAGCCGTTCAGACTGCGGCAGGCGTTGCAAAGCAGAGAGATGACAGCCCTGCAATTGAGATTATACCGGAGCTTGCGGAATGCGGATTTGACCCCTGCTATGAGCAGAGCCCTGAGCTTTTGAAATCATATTATCCGAAAATAATTATGCCCCGTTCATCCATCGGTCAGGGCTATAAAAATGACGGTGAAAGAGCCGAATTTGTGCTGAAGAATTATATTTATCCCCTTGCATACGAAAGCGGATTTACAAGCAAAAAGGACAGCAACGAGGGGCCTGTCTGCAGTAACGAATGCAACATCCTCATTGCCGCCCACGGTATGTTTGACGCCTACCTTTTGGGACTGCTTGTTAATTTTCCGTTTGATAAAAATATGGTTGTCGTTCAGCAAAACACCTGCGTAAACCACTTTTCTCTCTACACCGTTGACGGCGTAAGACGAGTAAAATTCAATTCATTCAACGATTACAGCCACTTGAACCTGCAATTATAAACCACATTCTTAACTCTTTAACTCTCAACACTTACGGCTGTTCCGGAACGGGATGACCCTCATCTGCGCTTTCAATGGTTAAGAAATTATTTCTCTTTGCATAAGCCCATTTCATTTTGAAAATCTTGCAGGCACTGTCAAGGTGAACATAAAGCTGATTTTGATGCCCTCTGAAAACGGGGCTTTTGAGCTTTATTTCGCCGCTGTTTGTGCTTGCAATATCGCTGTTTTCTGTGAATACAGCTTCTTTGCCGTAGGCTTTTACGGCCATTTTGCCCTTTTCCCTTGTTGTTTCACCGCCCAAAAAGCTTATGAGAGAGCCGAACGGAATAAACCACTCGCCGTCCTTTTCAATGGGAGGTATGGATTCCGCCATAAGACCCAAATCACAGCCCTTATAGTACATTCTCGTTCTGCCCGGGCCGAATACGGGGGCTACTCTGTACGGCCTGATTTCATCCTTTTCTTTATCAATAACACACTCGTCAATTACTCTGCCGTCATCAAGGGCTGAAACAAATTTTGCCTTTTTGCCGTCAACCTCGATTATTGCATAGGCGCAGACATCCTCTTCCTGCGGATAGAATGAGCTGTGCCATACCTTATCGGTGGTGTGAGTTCCCGGGGGATTGCCGTGACCGTTGCCAAGCTCATAATGAACAGTTCCCTGTGAGGGTCTGTCAAATATTTCCTCGTTTTTAATGGGGAATGAACGAGAAAAATTGTGCTCGTGACCGCTGAAAAGAACATCCAGCTTTTCAAATGCCTCTCTCATCATGGGGTAGGCATCATCGTTTGAAAGGTTAGGGCCTGCATAGTAAACGGGAAAATGGTAAGCACCGAATTTCCATAATTTATTGCTTGCGGCAATATCCTTAATTGCCCAGTCATTGACAAGCTCCGGCTCGTTGACACCGAAAACCATAAAATGCACATTGCCGTAGTCAAATGAATAGTTTTCTGTCTGCCAGCCCTCCGGGCCGTTTTTCGGGTATGAATATTCGTGCTGATTATTGAAAAATTCAGCAGGCTCTGCGTAATATCTTCCGCTTTCCTCGGGGAAATAACTTCTCATTCCACGGTTATCGTGGTTGCCGCAGGTCATCATATAGGGTATGTATTCAATTATTCCCTCCATACCCTCATACATTGCGTTCCATTGAATTTCGTGCTGGCCGCAGTTTGTGTTGTCACCGGCGGTGTAAATAAAGCGGATGTCGGGGTTTTCTTTAAGCACCTTTTTCAAAAAGTCGTTGAGTCTTGAATAACTCGGATTATAGTGGTCATTATCCTTTTGGTGGTCAGAAATTGCAAGAAAACGGAAGTGCTCAAGATTTTCTTCCTGGGTAGTGAAAAAATATACTTTACTGCGGATTTTATCATTTCCGCAGGTGTAGTAATATTTTGTGCCGGGCTTAAGGTTAATTGCCTTTGCCCAGTGAATGTTTGAGGTGCTAACATCACCTGTAAAAGCCTTTGTTATTGCCTTTGCGGTGAATTTTTCGCTACCCTCTTCATAGTATTCAATGTAACCGTCAGAGTGAGAAACATCCGTTCTCCAGGTGACGGTCATTGTTGTTTTCGGGTCATCCGAAATCGTAACCATTATATGGTCGGGCTTTTCGGTTGCAAGTCTGTAATTAGGCTGTCTTTCCATTGTTTTTATACCTTTCTGAAAATGAGAATACCGAATGATGCTTCGGTGGTTAAATCGTTTATGCTGTGAGCCTTTTGCTGGTCTTCACGGCTTGTTTTATAATAATACGGTGTCATTCTGAACAGATTTTCAATATCTGTATTTCCTTGAATATGAATGTTTTTCTTTATTTCTCTTTTATCAATGAGTTTAAAGCCGTCAAGCGTTTCAAAGGGCTTTTCGTTAAGGTAGGGCTTATCGTAAATTGCTTTTTTCAGAGAATAGAGGTGTCTTTCAAGGGGAACAACGCAGATAAAAATACCGTTTTCTTTCAAAACTCTTGCCGTTTCTTCGGGCGCAACAGGTGCAAAGACATTCAGAACGGCATCGAATGAGCCTGCTTCAAAGGGCAGAGAAAATGCACTTGCCACCGCAAGAGGATATTTTACGCCACGCTTAAAGGCATATTCAAGGGCGTTTTTTGAAATGTCAATTCCCGTAAATGAAAGCGAGGGCTTGCCTTCAAGCAGATTTTGTGAGTAATAACATTCTCCGCAGCCGCAGTCAAGAATTTCCGCATTCTCCGGGGCATATTCCTCAAACTCTTCTTTAAGTGCACACAGAAGAAAGGAATAATAGCCTTTTTCTAAAAAATCACGCCTCGACCTTATCATCAGCCTGTCATCTCCGTGCCTTTTTGATGAGGACTGATTCGACAAAAGCAGATTAACATATTTGAATTTTGATTTGTCAAAGCAGTGGTTACGGGAGCATCTGTAAAGAGCATCGCAATCCTCCAGCTTTTCACCGCAGACGGGGCAAATAAAAGAAATCATAACAGTCCTTTGTAAAAATCAAGTGTTTTGAAGCTTTTGCCTATGGTGTTAAGTAAATATTCTTCGCTTATTCTCATAAGTATTTTTTCATCGTCAAGGGGGATTGAAAAGGAATAAATTCTGTCAACGGGGGATGAAACAATGTGCCTCATTGCCATCATAACTCCTGCTGAAATATCTATACCGTTGCCGCCGCATTTTTTACAGCAGAATTTTCCGCTTTTTGTGTTGAAAGAGCCTTTTCCTCCGCCTGTGTCACCGCATTTATAACATTCACCTATTGCAGGGGCAAAGCCGGCAAGTGTCAACAGCTTAATTTCCGTAACCGCTTTTATGAAATCCGCAGAACGCTTCTGATTCTGCAGAAAAGCAAGGGAGTTAAGAATAACCCTCAATGACCGGGGCGCAGGCTCACCCTCGGGTATAAGCTCAATGGCAAGGGAGCAGAAATACTGTGCAAGAGCAACCGCCGTAATATCGCTGCGCAGATTAAAGAAAACCTCCTTTGCTTCAGCCGAACTGATGATGTAACTGTCCTTACCCGTATAAATGGTAAATTCGCCGTAGCAAAGGCTCTGGGTTGCGGCATTTATTTTTCCGTTTATTTTTTTTGCCCTGTTTGCAAAGCAGTGAATAACGCCTAAATCACTTGTGAGCATTGTAACAACTCTGTCACTTTCACCCACATCATTCACTTTAAGCACAAGGCCGTTAGTTATTATCGACATTTTTAATCCAACCCGAAATTATGAATTAAGCCCTCTCTGTTACGCCAGCCCTCTTTGACTCTGACCCAAACCTGAAGGTTGATTTTACAGCCGAAGAATTTTTCCATATCAATTCTTGCTCTTGTGGAAATTCTTTTCAGCATATCACCGTTTTTGCCGATGATTATTCCCTTGTGAGTATCCTTTTCACAGTAAACGGTAGCCTCAATATCCATAATGTTGCCGGTTGGTCTTTCCCGCATTTTTTCAATGCTGACGGCAACACCGTGGGGAATTTCCTTATCAAGAAGCAAAAGCATTTTTTCTCTGATAAGCTCTGCCGCAATTACCCTCTCCGGCTGGTCGGTCAGAGTGTCATTGGGGAAAAAGTGGACACTTTCATATGTGAAATTTTCAAGCTCATCAATTATTTCATCGACCTTATCGCCCGTTAAGGCGCTGACGGGTACAACCGCATCAAAATTATAGGCACTTGTAAAACCGATGATTTTTTTCATCAGTATTTCTTTATCCTTAACCGTATCTGTTTTATTGATTGCAAGCACAACCGGAGCACCCTCTTTTTTAAGACGGTTCAGAAGCTCCTGCTCTTCTTCCCTGATTTCACCCTCCGGCTCAGTTACAAAAAGGCAGGCATCCATTCCGCTGATTCCCTCACCGACTGCCTTAATCATCTTTTCGCCGAGCTTGTTTCTCGGTCTGTGATAACCGGGAGTATCTGTGAAAACAAACTGTATTTCACCCTTTGTGAGAACACCCATAATTCTTGTTCTTGTTGTCTGGGGCTTTTGGGTGACGATTGCCACCTTTTGACCGAGTATCCTGTTAAGGAGAGAGGATTTACCCACATTCGGGCAACCTACAATGGAAACAAAGGCTGTTTTAGTCATATTTTAACCCTCATAGATATTTTTGAAAATCCGAAATTCTGTTGCCGTTTCATTCAGTCATTCTCTTTTTCTTTGCAAGGTATGACGGAACAAAAACAAAGGCAAGGCTGATTATTATGCTGATTATCAAAATCGCAAGCATACCGGGATGCTGTAAATAATACTGCGCCATCTTTTCAAAGGCGGCAGGCTGATACATTATGACAACTCCTGCAATAATGCTGAAAACTGCCGAAATCAATACTGCACCTGCGGCGGCATCCTTTGCGGCTTTTGCAAGGGGATGAATTTCTTTTGCTGCAAGGTCAACAACTCTTTCAAGGGCGGTGTTGACCGCTTCAAGGCTCATTACGAGAGCGCAAAGACAGAGAAGCACCGCATATTCCGTTCTGCTTATTTTAAAAAAATCAAACAGAAAAAGAAAACCGAACATATAAAGAGTAAAGCAGAGATGAACACGCATATTTCTCTCTTTTTTGAGACAGTAGAAAATGCCTCTGCCGGCATAAACAAAGCCTTTCAGAAAGTGCTTCATTTTTCTTCCTCCATATAGTAGCTTTCATCCCTTTTCAGACCGAGATGAGTTAAAACCGTTTCTTCCTTTTCTCTCATTCTCATTTCTTCAATTCCGCCGTTGACATGGTCATAGCCCAGCAGATGAAGCATTGAATGAACTGTTAAAAAGCCGATTTCTCTTTGCAGAGAATGGCCGTATTCCTCTGCCTGTGCAACGGCGTGCGGTATTGAAATAACCACATCACCCAAAAGCTTTGCACCCGTATCGTGGTTAATGTCATAAATTCCGTTATCACCCAATGGGAATGAAAGAACATCGGTTGACCTGTCAATTCCTCTGAATTCCTTGTTAAGCCTGCGTATGTTTTCATCATCCGTAAAGGTAACGCTGATTTCTGCCGAATCTTCAAACTTTTCTTCAACGAGCACCGCCGTACAGCAGCGGCGAACAAGAAGCTTGACACCTGTCGGTATTTTTACATCTCCGTCCTTTGAAATAACAACATTGACTTTTTTCATTTTGCTCTGTTCCTTTCGTCATCCGCTTTTTCGTATGCCTTAATAATATCCTGAACAAGGCGGTGACGCACAACATCCTTTTCGTTAAACTTTGTTATGCCGATATCGTCAATGCTTTTGAGAATACGCATTGCCTCTTTAAGACCTGAACGCTTGCCGTCAGGCAAATCTATCTGTGTTATATCTCCCGTAACAACCATTTTTGAGTTGAAGCCAAGTCTTGTTAAAAACATTTTCATCTGCTCGGTTGTGGTGTTTTGCGCCTCGTCAAGAATAATGAAGCTGTCGTCAAGAGTTCGTCCTCTCATATAGGCGAGGGGAGCGACCTCAATATCTCCTCTCTCCTGATGCTTCTGAAAATTCTCGGAGCCGAGCATTTCAAAGAGAGCATCATAAAGCGGTCTTAAATAGGGGTCAACCTTTTGCTGTAAATCGCCGGGCAGAAAGCCGAGCTTTTCGCCTGCTTCAACTGCGGGGCGTGTGAGAATAATTCTGTTTATCTCTTTTGCTCTGAATGCCTTTACCGCCATTGCCACCGCAAGATAGGTTTTGCCCGTACCCGCAGGGCCGACACCGAGGGTGATTGTGTTTTGCCTGATGTTTTCAATATATTTTTTCTGACCGAGTGTTTTCGGCTTTACGGGTTTTCCGTTTGTTGTTATGCAGATACAGTCCGAGGTCATCTGCTCCAGCTTATCTTCATTGCCCTCCTCAACAAGGGAGAGAACATATCTGACATTCTGGTCGCTGAGTGACTCACCCTTATTGATGAGCGTTAAAAGACCGTTTACGGCTCTGACGGCTTTTGCAACATTTTCCGCTTCACCCGAAATTTTCAGCTCCGAGCCACGGCTCAGCACCGTAACATCATATTCCTTTTCAATCTGCTTAATATTTTCGTCAAATGAACCGAAAAGGCTGACTGCCTGTTCCATCCTTTCAACGCTGATTATCTGTTCAAACACACAAATCACCTCATTGTAGTATATTATATACATAATTTTATATTTTTCAATATCCTATCAACATAATTGGCTATTGTATTTGATGAAACGGTTGTGTATAATAATAAAAAATATGACTTTTTGAAGGGCTTAATATGTTTTCGGATTTAATTGATTATTCAAGATATATTCTGCCGATTTTAGCGGTTTTCATTTTGGGCTTCTGTCTTGGTGCTCTGCTTCGCAGACGACCGCAGTCATTAGGCCCTGTTCAGCTCATAAATACGGCAAACGGTGACTGCTTCCCCATAACCGCAAGAGAAACCTCAATCGGCAGGCATAAAAACTGTGATATTGTGCTCGATTACCCGACTGTTTCAAGACAGCACGGCGTTTTAACCTGCGGTAAGGACGGCTGGTATATAAAGAGCATTTCAAATTCAAGCCCCATAAAGGTAAACGGCACGGCTGTTGAAAAGAAACAGCTTATTGCAACGGGCAGCAAAATCACATTCGGTGAGGTTACCCTCCTTTTTGAAAACAGAGTTATAAACAGGCAGGAGATTAGAAATGGCAAGAAAGAAAAATAAATTTGCATTTGCAGTCGGCGTTATTGCGATTATTCTTGCAGTAATCGGCTTGATTACGGTCATCAGATTCGGCATAAATGCGGTGAATAACCAAAAAAACAAGGCGGCTGAAAAGGCTGAATATGAGGAGTTTTTACGACCCGTTGTTATGTTTGACCCCGACCCCTTTGACGATTTGACACAGGCGGATAATTCACAGCTTATGTATGCCGCTGTCTGGTCACTTCTTCTTGATGAAAACGGTGCGGATAAATATTCTTATTCAACAGGTGAAACGGTAGGTATTGTTGTTCCGCAAGCTGACCTTGAAAAGGCATTTGTAAAGCTTTTCGGCAATGAGATTGATGTTAAAAATCTTCATTCCTCCATTGATATGAGCACTTATGATATTACCTACGATTCAGCGCTTAAAAGTTATATTCTTCCCATTACCGGCGTTGATTCCGCTTATATTTCGAGAGTTACCGACATTACAAAGCAGGGCAGCAGCCGTGTTTTGACGGTTGAATATATCGGCAGTAAGGCGTGGGCAGAGGTTAAAAACGGTGAATTTTCACAGCCCGAGGCTGATAAAATAATGACCATTACTCTGCGCAAGGGCAACAGCGGAATGTATGTTTCGTCTATTCAGACAACAAACAGAAATGAGTTTGCAACCTCGCAGACAGAAAGCTATTCCGGGGATTACCGTGAGGAAGAAGCAGAAGAACTTTATGAGGATGAAATAACCGGGGAGCTTACCTCTGAAGAAAATACGGAGTTTTTTGAAACCGTTACCGATGAAAACGGTGAGGCTGTAACAGATGAAAACGGAGAAACGGTTACGGTAATTTCCGGGGCTGTATCCGATATTTCGGAAATTCAAAGTGAAGCTGTTGTCGGAGTATAAATATGTGGTTTTTATTTGCACTTGTTACAACCCTTGCATGGGGCTTTGCAGACCTGTTTTATAAGAAAAGCAACTGTGAGGATGAGAAATATTCACACCTTAAAACCTCAATAACGGTCGGCGTTGTTATGGGCATACACGCCGTAATTACGATTATTGCCGGAAATGTTGATTATAATTTCATCAATATTGTGAAATATCTGCCTGTTTCGGCAATGTATATTATTTCGATGACTGTCGGATATTTCGGGCTCAGATACCTTGAGCTTTCCGTTTCCTCTCCCGTTCAGAATTCCTCCGGCGCAGTAACCTGTATTCTCTGTCTTGTATTTCTTAAACAAAAAATCGAAGCCCTGTCGGCTGTTGCGATTCTGATGATAAGCGTTGGCGTAATTCTTCTCGGCGTTTTTGAAAAAAAGCGTGAAGATGAAGCGGCAGACAGGGACAGTAAAAGGTACAAAATCGGCTTTGTTGCCTTTTTTATGCCGATTATCTACTGCGTTATTGATTCGCTCGGCACATTCTTTGATGCTTATTACCTTGATGATTTTTCAACAACTCCTCTTGTCGGCGTTACGCAGGATAACCTTGAGGATGTGGCGAATATTTCGTATGAGTTCACATTTTTCATTGTTGCGGTTATTCTGTTCGTTTATGTTAAGCTTATAAAAAGAGAAACCTTTGATTTTTCGAAAAGGAAGCCCGGTATTGCCGCTGCAGTTTTTGAAACCGCAGGGCAGATGACCTATGTCTATGCAATGAGCGGCTTTGCCGTTGCGGCTGCACCGATGATTTCCGCATACAGCATTGTGGCTCTTGTGCTTTCGGCTGTTTTCCTAAAGGAAAGGCTGACGAAAAAGCAATATATTTCCGTGGCTCTCGTTATTGCCGGAATTATTATACTCGGCATTTTTGATGCCTGAAAATGACCATATAAGTTATGAATAATTACGAAAAAAACATTAAATCAATTGAATTTGACAGAGTTCTTGAAAGGCTCTCGGATTTCTGCACCTGTGACGATGCAAAGCAGGAGGCGTTAAATCTTAAGCCGGAAGCCGAACTTGATTTGGCAAGGGCTCTTCTTAATCAGACTGCCGATGCACATATGCTGCTTGCAAGATTCGGCGGCCCCTCCTTCGGCGGGTTAAAAAATGTTAATAATGCTTTGAGCCGTGCCGCCGCAGGCAGTGTTTTAAGCATCAGAGAGATTCTTGATATAGGCGGTGTTTTGCGCACAATCAGAACTCTTTCACAGTGGAGAGCCTCAAATTCGGGTGTTTCAAGCGTGCTTGACCCCTTGTTTAATGCTCTTCTGCCTAACAGATTTCTTGAAACAGCCATATTCAACACCATTCTGTCGGAAGAGGAAATTTCCGATAACGCTTCACCGGCACTTGCGGATATTCGCAGAAAAATTAAAAATCAGGAGAGTAAGGTAAGAACACAGCTTGATAAGCTGACCCGCTCCTCCGCTTTTTCAAAATATCTTCAGGATAATATCGTTACACAGCGAAACGGCAGATATGTTGTTCCCGTCCGCAGTGAATACAGAAACGAAGTTCCGGGTCTTGTTCACGATACATCTGCAAGCGGTGCAACCGTTTTTGTTGAGCCTATGGCGGTTGTTGAGGCCAACAACGAAATAAAGGTTTTGCAGTCAAAAGAGAAAGAAGAAATTGAAAGAATACTGTGTGAGCTTTCCGTTTCATGCGGTGAGTTCGGTGACAGCATTAAAAACAGCTATAAATGTGCGGTTGAGCTTAACCTTATTTTTGCAAAGGCTCAATACGCTTACAATATTAAGGGAAGCCCTGCAATTCTCAATGATAAAGGGATTATCGACCTTAAAAAAGCAAGGCATCCCCTGATTGATGCCAAAAAGGTTGTTCCGGTTGATATAATGCTCGGCAAGGATTTTGACACTCTGATTGTCACAGGCCCCAACACGGGCGGTAAAACCGTTTCGTTAAAGACAATGGGGCTTCTCTCTCTTATGTCAATGTGCGGTATGATGATTCCTGCTGCAGACAGAAGCGAGGTATCGGTTTTTGATAAAATCCTATGCGATATAGGTGACGAACAGAGCATTGAGCAAAATCTTTCAACATTTTCGGCTCATATTACAAACATTATTGATATTATGGCGCAGGCGGATGATAAATCTCTTGTGCTCATTGATGAGCTCGGTGCCGGAACAGACCCGGTTGAGGGCGCGGCTCTTGCGGTTGCTATTTTGGAGCAGATTCATTTTCAGGGCTCAAAAATCGGAGCAACGACCCACTATGCGGAGCTTAAGGCTTATGCTCTTAACACCCCCGGTGTTGAAAACGGATGCTGTGAATTTGATGTTGAAACCTTAAGACCCACTTACCGTCTTTTAATCGGTGTTCCGGGAAAATCAAATGCGCTTGCAATCAGCGAAAGGCTCGGACTTAACCCCTCTGTTATTTCAAGGGCTGAAAATCTTGTTTCCGGCGAAAACCGTGAATTTGAGAGCGTTGTTGAAAAACTGCAGGAAACAAGGAAACAGATGGAAGAGGAATATGCCGCTGCACAGACGCTTTCAGACAGGGCAAGGGCCGAAAAGGAAGAGGCGGAGAGAATCAAAAAGGAGATTTCAACAATTCGTGACAGCGAAACCGAAAAGGCAAAGGCGCAGGCACAGAAAATTGTTGAAAAGGCAAGGCGTGAAGCAAATATTTTACTTGCGGAGCTTGACAGGCTGAAAAAGGAGCAGGCAAAAACGCAGAATGCCGCAGAGCTTGCAAGAATGGCAAAATCAGCCGTGCGCAGAGGTATGGAAGCCATAGACAGCGCAGTTGACCCCGTTGTTTCTCCCGATGACGATGAAAATTATGTTTTGCCCAGACCCGTTAAGGCAGGGGATAATGTTATTATCCGTGACCTCGGCAAGAGTGCAAGGGTTCTTTCTTCAGCGGATAAAAGCGGAAATGTTGAGGTGCTTGCCGGTGCAATAAAAACAAGGGTTAAGGAGAGTAATCTCCGTCTTGTTGACGGCGGCAACAAAAAGCAGGATAAGCCTAAATCCACCGTTAAATTTCAGGGTGAAAGCAGGCTTAACATTACACCCGAAACCCGTCTTGATTTAAGAGGTATGACGGTCGAAGAGTGTATTACGGAGCTTGACCGCTTCATTGACCACAGCCTGAGAACGGGGCTTTCCGAATTTACCGTTGTTCACGGTAAGGGTACAGGCGCACTGCGTAAGGCGTGCACAAAATATCTCAAAGAATCGCCTTATGTTAAATCAAGCCGTCTTGGTGTTTACGGCGAGGGCGAGGACGGAGTAACTATTGTTTTTCTCAAATAAAGCCGTGCTTATGGCGGCTTGGTTTGAAAAATACGCCGTAAAAAATAACTGTCTGCAAAGTATTTTCACTTTACAGACCGTAATTCAAAAAAAGTCCTTGACAATGGGCTGCTTGTATAGTATAATGCACACCTGTAAAGCGTAAAAACTTTACAGGTGCTTAATTTAAAGAGAGGAGGTCACGAAATGGCGAAGAATTATGACATTGCCGTTCTTCTGGATTTTTACGGTGAAATGTTAACCGAAAAGCAGAGAACTTTTCTTGAATATTACTATAACGATGACCTTTCTCTTTCCGAGATTGCGGAGAATGAGGGCATCACAAGACAGGGCGTCAGGGATGCCATTAAGAGAGCCGAGGGGCAGATGCTTGAAATGGAGAGCAAGCTCGGTATGGCAAAGCGTTTCAGCAGCTTGAAGGAGCGTGTTGAAAAAATTATTGATTTCTCCGAAAAAATCACAGAGTATAACCTTGAACACGATACTTCCAAAGAAATAAACGAATACAGTATTCAGGTTAAAACCGAAGCAATGTCGTTGCTTGATATTTGAACAGGGAGGTGACTGTTCTTGGCGTTTGACGGACTTTCAGACAGACTTGAAGCAACCTTTAAGAATTTAAGAAGCAAGGGCAGCCTTACCGAAGCGGATGTTCGCTCCGCTATGCGAGAGGTTCGTATGGCGTTGCTTGAAGCCGATGTAAACTATAAGGTTGCAAAGGATTTTACAAATACAGTTACTGAGAAGGCAATCGGTGAAAAGGTTATGGAAAGCCTTACCCCTTCTCAGATGGTTATAAAAATCGTTCGTGAAGAGCTTGTTTCACTTATGGGCGGAACTAACAGCCGCCTTGCCTATGCCACACATCCACCAACGGTTATTTTAATGTGCGGCTTGCAGGGCTCCGGTAAAACAACCCATTGTGCAAAGCTTTCATTGATGCTTAAAAAGGATAATCACCGTCCTTTGCTTGTTGCCTGTGATGTTTACAGACCTGCCGCCATTAAGCAGCTGCAGGTTGTAGGCGAGCAGGTTGGTGTGCCCGTTTTTGAAATGGGGCAGGGTAATCCCGTTGAAATTTCAAAAGCGGCAATCGAAGAAGCAAAGCTTCACGGTTATGATTATGTTATTATAGATACCGCAGGCCGTCTTCATGTTGATGTTGAGCTTATGAATGAGCTTAAAAGCATTAAGAGTGAGGTTAAGCCTCACGAAATTCTCCTTGTTGTTGATGCAATGACAGGTCAGGATGCCGTTAATGTTGCAACATCATTTGATGAGGCTCTCGGCATAGACGGTATTATTCTCACAAAGCTTGACGGTGATACCCGTGGCGGTGCGGCTCTTTCAACAAGAGCGGTCACAGGCAAGCCCGTTAAGTTTGTGGGTACAGGCGAAAAGCTTGATAATCTTGAGGTCTTCCACCCTGACAGAATGGCTTCAAGAATACTCGGAATGGGCGATGTTCTTTCACTCATTGAAAAGGCAGAGCAGACCATTGATGAGAAAAAGGCCGCCGAGCTTGAAAAGAAGCTTATGCAAAATAAGTTTGACCTCAATGACCTTCTTGAGCAGTTCAGACAGCTTCGCAAAATGGGCTCAATCCGTGATATGCTTGAAATGATTCCGGGTATCGGTAAAAAGGCAAAGGATGTAGAGGTTGATGAAAGACAGTTTGACCGTCTTCAGGCAATTATCCTTTCAATGACCGAAAAGGAAAGAACTCACCCCGATATTATAAATCCGTCAAGAAAAAAGAGAATTGCCGCCGGCTGCGGTCAGTCGGTTGAGGATGTAAACAAGCTTCTCAATCAGTACCGCCAGATGCAGAAATTATTTAAGCAGATGAACGGCAATAAGGGCGGAAAAAGACACAGAAAGCAGAGAATGAGACTCCCTGCCGGAATGGATTTGTCACAGTTCGGAATGTAATTCCGTTTTAGTTTGTATGTAATTTTTTTAATTATATAAATATCAAATTGCTATATGGAGGAAATAATTATGGCAGTAAAAATCAGACTTCGTCGTATCGGCGCAAAGAAGGCTCCCTTCTATCGTATTGTTGTTGCGGATTCAAGATATCCCCGTGACGGCAGATTCATTGAGGAGATTGGCACTTATGATACAACTGTAGCTCCCTCAGCTATCAAAATTGATGCTGAAGCAGCAAAGAAGTGGCTTGCAACAGGCGCACAGCCCACAGATACAGTTAAGGCTCTTCTTAAAAAGGAAGGTATCCTTTAATGGAAGAATTGCTCGTCAAGATTGCACAGGGCCTTGTTGAAGAGCCCTCCGCAGTTAATGTCACCAAGGAAGAGAATGAAAACGGACTTACCGTTTACCATCTCCATGTAGGTGATAATGATATGGGCAGAGTTATCGGCAAGCAGGGCAGAATTGCCAAGGCAATCCGTACCGTTATGCGTGCCGCCGCTGTCCGTCAGAATGCAAGGATAGTAGTAGAAATTGATTAAAGAATATCTTGAAATCGGCGAAATAGTCGGCACACATTCCGTTCACGGTGAAATAAGAGTTAATCCCTGGTGTGATTCTCCGGCGTTTATCAAAAAATTCAAGACCCTCTATTTTGACGAAAAGGGCTTAAAAGCCGTTAAGGTCAAATCAGCAAGAGAGCACGGCAATGTTGCTCTTTTGAAGCTGGAGGGCATTGAAACCGTTGAGGATGCGCAAAAGCTCAGGGGCAAAATTCTTTGGATGAAGCGCAGTGATGCCAAATTGCCAAAGGGCAGTTGGTTTATTGCAGAGCTTTTAGGCTGTCAGGTGCTTGATGCAGACGATGAAACCGTTGACTACGGAGTTATTACCGATGTCAGCGAAACGGGTGCAAACGATGTCTGGCAGATTACAAAGGACGGTAAGGATTACCTTATCCCCGTAATTCCCGATGTTGTTGTTGAAACCGATGTAGCCGAAAATAAAGTTCTTATCAGACCCTTGAAAGGTATTTTTGACAATGAGGATTGATATTTTAACCTTGTTTCCCGAAATGTGCCTTTCTGTTCTCGGTGAAAGCATAATCGGCAGGGCCCGTGCCAAGGGTGCCGTTGAAATCAACTGCCGCAATATCAGAGATTATACTCTTGATAAGCATAACAGAGTTGATGATACCCCCTACGGCGGCGGAACCGGGATGATTATGCAAACTCAACCGATTTATGACTGCTATCTTTCCCTTTGCCGTGAACTCGGCAAAAAGCCTCACCTTATTTATATGTCACCGCAGGGCAAAACCTTGAATCAAAGCAGAGTCAGGGAGCTTGCCGGAATGGATAATATTGCCATTCTTTGCGGTCACTACGAGGGTGTGGATGAAAGAATAATCGAAGAGATTGTTGATGAGGAAATTTCAATAGGTGATTATGTGCTCACCGGCGGTGAACTGCCTGCTCTTATTGTGGCGGACAGTATTTCAAGAATGTTGCCCGGTGTTCTCGCAAATGAGGATGCCTTTACTCTTGAAAGCCATTATTCATCCCTGCTTGAATATCCTCAATATACAAGACCTCCCGAATGGCACGGTATGAGAGTTCCGGATGTTTTATCTTCGGGTCACCATGCCAACATTCTCAAATGGCAGAGGGAGCAATCCCTCGAAAGAACGCTGAAAAGGCGTCCCGATTTACTTGAAAAAGCCGAATTATCCGAAAAAGACAAGGCTTTTCTCAGTAAACTCAAATAGTTTATAAAAATACTTGAAATACAATAACGCTTGTGATATAATCCCTGTGTTATTGACCTAAATTGAAAGAGGTGAACTCAAATGAAGGAAGGAATCCATCCCGCATACAAGAAAACAACTATCCGTTGTGCTTGTGGTGAAGTTATTGAAACCGGTTCTACAAAAGAGAATATCACAGTTGATATTTGTTCAAAATGTCATCCCTTCTTTACCGGAAGACAGAAGCTCGTTGATACAGGCGGACGCGTTGACCGTTTCAACAAGCGTTTCAATCTCAATAAGTAATTCAAAAAGCTGTCGCAGATTGCGGCAGCTTTTTTTTGGAGAGTTCTATTATAAAACATAAAATATTTTATCACTATTTTCTGAAAAAGGGTTGTATTTTTTTTTTTTTGAGTAGAATAAAGTTATTCACAAACAGGTGAAAAACTTTTAGGGAAAGAGGACTCTACAATGAAAAAGGAATATGTAAAGCCCGTAGCAACAAAAATTGAAATTCAACTTGACGAAAATATTGCGGATTCAACTGGGTATGCACGAGATGAAACATCCTTCTCTTATACTGTTGGTGATCCTGGAAATTGTTTTGAAAATGTTGTAGGCGTATATAATTTACAAAACTATTCAACTGCAGATGACAGATATGCAGAAATTTATGGAATGACTGGAACTATTTCTACATTAAAGAGACTTAATATTGATGGTTGGCAAGAAGTTGAAAATACTTATAATAGTATAATGGTTTCTTGTCATTAAATAACATATAGTATAAAAAACAATATAACGCTAACCGCAGGTTCCTTAACTCCACTCTCAACTTTCCAAACTCCACACTGTCAACGCTCTCCACGCTCAACACTCAAAAAGGGGCTGTAAAAAAACAGCCTAAAAAAGCCGAGGTTCACATAAAAAAAGTGGGCCTCGGTCATTTTTTAACCTTTCGGATGAAAATCGGATTCAATTTTGCTAAATGATTTAAATTTTATGTACAACGAAAAAGCC